>JAKITD010000022.1 GCA_021648265.1 Flavobacteriaceae bacterium
AGAAAGAGCAATCCGTAATGTAAAGGTGAAACAAAAAATATCGGGGCAATTTAAAATACAGAAATCTGCAAAAAACTTCGCCAAAATACGTTCTGTAATAGACACAACTATTAAAAACGGAATGAATGTCTTGGAATCCTTATCTCTTATTGCTAAATTTGAGTTTCAATTTACAGACTGATTAGTTACAAAAATGTTAAGTAAATTGTTTTTTAAATTATTTTCATAAGTTGAGTTATTTATAAGTTTATATATGGCAAAAATGCACCGAAACTCAACTTTATACAATAGGGCAATTGCCGTATTCTTAGAATTTTATATGATTTATCTTTTGCTGAAGGGTTTTTATTCTGAAATGCAACTGCTTTAAAAACGTTTGATGTTCCTCGCTTTCAGCACTAAAAGGTCGATGTTGTAATCCTTTTTGAATGGAATTTATTTCCTTTTGAAAGGCTTGTGTTTCATCAGCAATCCAAACTTTAGAAAACGCTTCCCAAATAATTGAAATCGCCGTTGTATTGGGATGAATCATATCTTCTTTATAAAAACGATAGTCACGTAACTCGTCCATCATAATTTCGTAGGAAGGAAAATAAAAAGATTGGAGATTGCGGATTGGGGATTGCTGATTTATTAAATGGTGAATTGCAGTTATTAAATGAGACTTACTTCTTGTATTTTCAACAAAACCATCTTTTAAATGTCGTACTGGAGAAACGGTATTAATAAAAGTAACTTCTGGATTTATATTTTTAATCAAAGAGGTTGTTTTCTTAATGGAAACTGTAATATCTTCAACAGATAACAACTCTTTGGTAAATTGTTGCTGCGGGATTTTATAACAATTAGCAACTACTTTTCCTGTTTCATTATAACGGTACACCCAACTCGTTCCGTAGGTTAAAATAATATGTGTTGCCTTTACTAAGTAGTCTTTTAAGGAAATCAAACTATCATTCAACTGTTGTAACAAACCATCTTTAGAGGAATTACTTAACACCGAATGCACCTCAAAACAATGCCATTGTTCGTTGAAGAAAAAAATATCTTCCTCTGTAAATAAATCATCATTTAAGGCTCGGAAAACTAATTTTTGAATAACCAATGGATGAAACAAAATCCCAAACGGATTTACTGAGGTCTGAAATTTATAATATTCTAATTTCGCTCCAATACTCTCCACAAAACAAGAACCCATCAGCAAAACCTTAGCGTTATAATCTATTTGATTTTCTTCTGGTATTAATGGTATTTTTGTTTGGAGTTTCATGACCTTTTTTTTCTCGCTAAGGCTCAAAGAAAACTCTGCACCTCTGCGACTTTGCGAGCATCTATTCAATATAAGTTTTTCCTTGCACCAATGCTTCCGCAATACCATCAGGATTTTTACCTCCTGCAGTTGCAAAGAAAGGCTGTCCACCTCCACCTCCTTGAATATACTTTCCTAAATCTCTAATTATTTTTCCTGCATCTAAGGTTTTTGAAGCTACCAAATCTTTTGAAATATAACAAGATAATAAGGCTTTTCCATTTTGTTTGGTTCCTAACAATAAAAATAGATTATCGATTTCTCCGCCCAATTCAAACGACAAATCTTTAATTCCGTTAGCATCTAAATCTACTTCTTTTGCTAAGAAATTGATTCCGTTGATTTCAGAAATTTCAGATTTAAGCTCCAACTTTAAATGTTTTGCTTTTTCTTTCAATAAAACTTGAACTTGTTTTTTTAATATCGAATTCTCTTCCTGAATAGAAGTAATACTCTTTATCGGATCCTTGGTATTTTGAAGCAATTTAGAGATTTTTTTATAAGTATCTGAATTTGAAATAAAATAATCTTTTGCAAAAGCATTTGTTATTGCTTCAATACGACGAATACCCGAAGCTACAGCACCTTCATGAGTGATGATAAAGTGCCAAATATCTTTGGTGTTTTTTACGTGAGTTCCTCCACAAAGCTCCATAGAACTTCCAAATTTAATAGTCCGAACGGTATCATCATACTTTTCACCAAACAAAGCTATAGCGCCTTCTTCGATAGCAATATCATACGGAATATTTCTACGTTCTTCCAGTTGCAGTCCTTCTCTAATTCGAGCATTTACAAAATTCTCAACCTCTTTTAATTCGTCTGAAGTTACTTTACTAAAGTGTGAAAAATCGAAACGCAATCCACGACCATTCACCATCGATCCTTTTTGTGAAATGTGATTACCTAAAACACTTCGTAAAGCTTGATGTAATAGATGTGTTGCTGTGTGATTTGCCTCAGTGTACGATCTTACATTTTTATCTACAACTACGATAAAAATATCATTAACATTTTTTGGTAAATTCTTTACATAATGAATTACCAAATTATTTTCTTTCTTGGTATCTACAATATAAACCAAATCTCCGTGAGAAGATTCTAAATATCCTTTATCTCCAACTTGTCCACCTCCTTCAGGATAAAAAGGTGTTAGATTAAAAACAATTTGATAAAACTCACCGTGTTTTTTTGTTTTTGTTTTTCGGTAACGAGCAATTTTCACTTTGGTTTCTAAATAATCATAACCAATAAATTCTTGTACATCATCTTCTAATAATACTGTCCAATCGCCTGTTTCAACTTTGGTTGCAGCTCTAGATCGTTCTTTTTGTTTTTGAAGTTCAACATCAAATTCTGCTTCATCTAAATCAAGTCCTCTTTCTCTTAAAATTAAGGCAGTTAAATCTTTTGGAAATCCGAAGGTATCGTACATTTCGAAAGCCTTCTGACCAGAAATCATCTTTGAATCTGCATTTTCAATAACATTTTCTAGCAACACCAATCCTTGATCTAAAGTTCTTAAAAAGGAATGTTCCTCTTCTTTTATTACAATTGAAATTAATTTTTTTTCACGAACTAATTCTGGGAAAGCACTTCCCATTTGTTTGCTTAAGGTTTCAACTAACTGATATATAAAAGGTTTTTTGGTTCCTAAAAAAGTAAATCCATAACGAACAGCACGACGTAAAATTCTTCTAATTACATAGCCTGCTCCTGTATTACTAGGTATTTGTCCGTCTGCAATCGAAAATGCAACTGCTCTCACGTGATCGGCAATTACTCGAATCGCAATATCTACTTTATCATCTGTAGCTTCAGGATTTTCATAAACGTTATTGGTTATGGTTTCAATTTCACGAATTAAAGGTGTAAAAACATCCGTATCATAATTACTTTGTGTTTTTTGCATTACCATACAAAGACGTTCAAAACCCATTCCGGTATCTACGTGAAGCGCAGGAAGATTTTCAAGACTTCCATTTGCTTTTCGGTTAAATTGCATAAAAACCAAGTTCCAAAGTTCTACTACCTGAGGATGATCTTGATTTACTAAATCGATACCTGGAACTTTTAAGCGATCTTCTTCGGGGCGAATATCTACGTGAATTTCGCTACAAGGTCCACAAGGTCCTTGCGCTCCCATTTCCCAAAAATTATCTTTTTTATTTCCGTTGATGATGCGATCTTCGGGAAGTAAATTTTTCCAATAATTGAATGCTTCTGTGTCGCGTTCTAATCCTTCAGAAGTATCTCCTTCAAAAATGGTAACATATAATGAGTTCTTGTCAATTTTTAATTCTTTGGTTAAAAACTCCCACGCCCATTCGATCGCTTCCTTTTTAAAATAATCGCCAAAACTCCAATTTCCGAGCATTTCGAACATAGTATGATGGTAAGTATCCATTCCTACTTCTTCCAAATCGTTGTGTTTTCCGCTTACCCGAAGGCATTTTTGGGTATCGGCAACTCGTTTATTGGTAATGGCTTTATTTCCTAAAAAATATTCTTTAAACTGGTTCATCCCAGCATTGGCAAACATTAGCGTAGGATCGTCTTTAATTACCATTGGGGCAGATTCTACAATTGTGTGAGATTTTGAATTATAAAATTCTAAAAATTTGGAACGTATTTCCTTGGAAATCATAAGTTAAATATTTAATAAATACACTAATTAGGGAAAAGCAGATACAATTTCTATATTTGTGATTCGTTTTTAGAAAAACCGCTATCCCCAATGAGCAAAAATAAGATTTTTTAACGTATGGCTAAAGTAAAATATTACTACGATAGCGAGACGTTATCATATCGCAAAATTGAGCATAAAAAAGGCAGGAAAATCAAGATTTTCTTTCTTAGTATATTAGGTATGTTTTTAAGTGGCTTTGTACTTCTAATCGTCTATCTAAACATCCCTTACATCGAAACTCCCAAAGAGAAAGCATTAAAAAGAGAGCTAGAAAATATGGATTTACAGTTTGAACTTTTAAATAAAAAAATGGATCTAGCAGAAAGTGTGCTTTCTGATGTTGAGGATCGTGATAATTCTATTTATAGGGTTTATTTTGAAACCGACCCCATTTCAGAAGAACAACGAAGAGCAGGTTTTGGAGGTATTAATAGGTATCGAGATTTGGAAGGTTTTGATAATTCAAGCCTAATTATCTCAACAAATAAACGAATAGATATTCTTCAAAAACAAATTGTGGTTCAATCAAAATCTTTAGACGAGATTGCCCAATTAGCTGAAGAAAAAGAAAAACTCTTAGCTGCAATTCCATCAATTCAACCCGTAAAAAACGATGATTTAACGCGCATGGCATCTGGTTTTGGTTATCGTTCGGACCCTTTCACCAAAGTAAGAAAATTTCATTGGGGAATGGATTTTACTGCCCCAAGAGGAACTCCCATTTACGCATCTGGTGACGGAAAAGTAATTCGTGTTGACCGAAGATCTTCAGGTTACGGAAGACATATTAGAATTGATCATGGTTTTGGTTATGTGAGTTTATATGCGCATCTTTACAAGTACAATGTTAAAAAAGGACAAAAAGTGAAACGTGGTGATTTAATTGGCTTTGTTGGAACTTCAGGAAGGTCGCAAGCACCTCATCTTCACTATGAAATATTTAAAGATAAACAGCGAATCAATCCTTTAAATTTCTACTACGGAAATCTTTCTGCTTCAGAATTTGCTGAATTACTAGAAAAAGCACAGCTAGAAAACCAATCGTTGGATTAATGCACGTAGAATTATCAGAAAAAAGATATTATGGAATTGGAGAAGTTGCCAAAGCCTTTTCAGTAAACACTTCATTAATCCGTTTTTGGGAAAAAGAATTTGATGTAATTCGTCCAAAAAAAAATGCGAAAGGTGATCGAAAATTTACTCAGGAAGATATTAAAAACCTCGAACTTATTTATCATTTAGTAAAAGAACGAGGATTTACTTTAGAAGGTGCAAAAATTCATTTAAAAGAAAAAAAAAATCAGATTTTAGATAATTTTGAATTAATTCGAAAATTAGAAACCGTTAAAACCGAACTTTTAAAAATAAAAAAACACTTATAAACCAACAAACATGAAAAAATCAGTTATTATAATTATTGCAATAGTAGCAGTTATAGCAATTATAGGCTATACAATAGGACCTAAATTTTACAACACTGGAATTATACTTCAAGAAACTGCAACTGCCCAATGGGGAAATGTAGAAAGTTCGTACCAACGTAGAGCCGATTTAATTCCTAACATAGTAAACACCGCAAAAGGTTATGCAGAGTTTGAACAAGAAACGCTTACCAAAGTAATTGAAGCAAGAAGTAAAGCTACAGCAATCACCATAGATCCTAGCAATATTACACCTGCACAGATGGCTCAATTTCAACAAGCGCAAAGTGGGTTGAGCTCTGCTTTGTCAAAATTATTAGTAACCTTTGAACGTTATCCAGATTTAAAAGCAAACGAAAACTTTAAGGAATTGATCAACGAGTTAGAACGTACAGAAAACCGGATAAATGTTGAGCGAAATCGCTTTAATGAAGCTGTTAGACCTTACAACCAACATTTAAAAGTATTCCCAAATAACATTATTAATAGTTTTATTGGTAAGTTTGAAGAAATGGAATATTTCAAAGCAAAAGAAGGAACTGAAGACGCACCCATTGTAGAATTTTAAAATAATAAAATGACAGAAGTCGAAGCCTTTTTAACTCCCGATGACGAAGCCGAAATTGTGGAAGCTATCCGTTTAGCCGAACTTAATACTTCTGGTGAAATACAGGTACATTTAGAACCTCATTGTAAAAAAGATCCTTTTGTTCGTGCTGAAGAAATTTTCAATAAATTGGAAATGTTCAAAACTAACAATCGCAATGGTGTATTGATTTATGTTGCTGTTGAAGATCATTCCATAGTTATAATGGGCGATCAAGGAATCAACGAAAAAGTACCCGATAATTTTTGGGAATCTACTATAAATACCATCATCGAACATTTTAAAAACGGGAATTCGAAACAAGGTTTGGCAGATGGAATATTAAAAGCAGGCGAACAACTAAAAAAATACTTTCCTTATCAAAAATACGATATTGATGAACTTCCAAATACTATATCTAAAGGAACTAATGACTAATTTAAATTTAAAAAAATCATTCCTATTTACGGTTATTGGTTTATTGTTTTTCACATCAGTTGGATTTGCTCAATATGATATTCCTGAGAAGCCATCGAGCACTTCAAAACAAACATCATTATACGATTATATTGGAATGCTTTCTTCTAGTGAAAAAAATGCTTTAGAACAGAAGTTAATTCGGTATTCAGATTCTACTTCTACTCAAATTGTGTTGGTTATTATAAATTCAACTAAAGGAGAAGATATTTCGTTTTTAGGAACCAAATGGGGACAGAAATGGGGAGTTGGCCAAGACGGAAAAGACAATGGAATTTTAATTTTACTTGCCAAAGGTGACCGAATGATAGACATCAATACTGGTTATGGTATTGAGTCAATTATTTCAGATCGAGATGCAAAACAAATTATAGAACGTATTATTATTCCACAATTTAAACAAGATAATTACTACGGAGGACTAGATAAAGGCACCGATGCTGTTTTTAAAATGTTGATTGGAAAATTTGATGAAAGTCGTGATTTTTCTAAGGAAACTTCTATTTTTAGTTACTTACCCTTTATCTTTTTTATATTATTTTTCATCTTAATGTTTTTCAAAAACAAAGGAGGAAAAGGCGGTCGTGGCGGCGGCGGTGTAAACTTACTCGATGTTATCATTTTAAGTAGTATGGGACGTTCTGGCGGATTTGGTGGTGGTGGCGGAAGCTTTGGCGGATCTAGTGGTGGATTTGGCGGAGGTTTCGGCGGTGGCGGATTTGGCGGTGGTGGTGCTAGTGGAGGCTGGTAGATTTTTAAATTAAAATTATTTATTACAATAACTAAAACAAAATATTATGAGAAAAAGATTGTTTCTTTTGTCAATTATTAGTGTCTTTTTAACAAGCTGTTCTTCGGAAAGCAATAATGATGACAATTCAAATAACCTTATTGGTACAGATGAGTATGTATTTTTAATTCCTTATTCCAATCCTCTTTCTGCAGTTGAGAAAAGTGAAAATGAAGTAATACTATCTTACTATGATTCCTCTGATAATTTATACAAAATATGTCAAATCAACGAAAATGGCGAAATAGATTGGGTATCAGATTTGCAAATAAATCCAGTTGTTTGGTCTGGTCAATTATTTATTGAAAACAACATAATATACTTTTTTCATTTTTCTGGTGACACCTTAGAACTAACTAAACTTGACTTGAATGGAAACTTATTAAATGATGATTTCATTCAAAATCAAGAATATAACAGTTTAGTTTTAGTGAAAACCGAAAATGGTTTTATTGCAACTAATTACGAGATAGAATCTATTCAATATGATGAATATTCTCTTTCAGGTAATTTGTTAGGCTCTTACCTATTGGATTATTCTAATTCTCAATCTAATTTATCAAGCTTGAAAAGAAAAGGCGATAAATCTTATCTATTTAGAAATTATAATTTAAACAATTCATCTTATTATGAAGATTTTGATTGTAATATTTTTGACAGTAATGGAGATTTATCAAGCACTATTAGTTTAACAGGTTTAGAACAAATAGGAGGAATTCACTCAAGTTTTCCTATTACAGACGACAAGATATTAATGGTTACAAGAGAAAATGGAACCGTAAATTTAAATACTTATAATAGTTTTGGGAACATAAGTTCATCCGAAAACTTTGACAATTTTAATGATAGTTTTAATCTGTTCCCTTTATCAAACAACAATATTTGCTTTCTTGGTGAAAGAAGTGTTTCAGATGAAGATAAAAAATTGAGCTTTAAGGTTTTAAATTCTAATTTAGATGTTATATCTGAAAGAAATATTGGAAGTTTAGATAATATTGGAACTTTCAATTTTAAATATTCAGAAGGTTTAAATTATCAATATATTTATGGGGTAACAGATAGTGAAAGCGGAGATTTTGATTTACCAAATAATACGACTACAACCGATTTATTTTTCTTTAGGTTAAAAAAATAGCTTTAAAGCATTTTTATAAAACCAATTCTTAGTCAATAATCCTAAACATATTCCCCTCGTTGGAATTTGCTTTTTTCCCGAGACTATTAAATTTCCAACTAAAACTCAACATAAAATATTGTTGTAAGACCGTACTTTGTGAATCTTGAATATAATCTGCCGTAGCCGTTCGTTGGGCATTGGTGTTTTGATCTAGTAAATCATAAACTTTAAACGTGACAGTTCCTGTGTCTTTTAAAACGCTGTAAGCAAGTGAAGCATTCCAAAACCAGGCGCTTTTTTGAAACCCTTCTGCTACATTGGGGTTGTAATTGTAATTTATATCATTTTGCCATTCTAATTTTTTTGGCAAAAAGGTCTTTGTGGTTACTCCTACATTATGACTTAAAAAGTTTTGTGTTTCAAAAGTATCGACATCAAACCTTGTTTTTGAAAATCTACACTATAATTAGGTGCAATTTCTAATACTTTTTTCCACGTGAATGTCGCTCGAATTCTTGGAGTAACCGAAGTATTTAAAGAAGCATATTTTACCTCGTTCTTAAAATTATTGTAAATAAATAGTTAGGTCTCGACTGCGCTCGACCAGACATTCCCTTTTTAATCCTAATATCAAGTTACATTGGTTATGCTAAGTAAGCGAAAACCTACTTCTTACGAATGTAAACCGTAATTGGAACTCCGTGGAAATCGAATTTTTCGCGAAGTTTATTTTCTAAAAATCGTTTGTAGGGATCTTTTACATACTGTGGTAAGTTTGCAAAAAATGCAAAACTCGGATAAGGCAATGGCAATTGCATACAGTATTTAATTTTTACATATTTTCCTTTGTAAGCTGGCGGACTATAATTTTCAACTATTGGAAGCATTACTTCATTTAGTTCACTTGTTTTAATACGTTTACTTCGATTTTTAAAGACTTCAACCGCAGTTTCAATTGCTTTAAAAATCCGTTGTTTGGTTAACACCGAAATAAATACAATAGGAACATCGGTAAATGGTTCGCATTGTTGTCGGATTTTAGTTTCGTATTCCTTAACACTTTTATGATCTTTTTCAACCAAATCCCATTTGTTTACCAAAATTACAACTCCTTTGTTGTTTTTTTGAGCCAACCAAAATATATTTTGTACTTGTCCGTCAAAACCTCGAGTGGCATCTAAAACTACAATTACAACATCACAATGTTCGATGGCACGCACACTTCGCATTACCGAATAAAATTCTAGGTCTTCTTTTACCTTACTTTTTCTTCGAATTCCGGCAGTATCTACTAAGTTAAATTCAAAACCAAAACGATTGTAATGTGTATCAATACTATCACGAGTCGTTCCTGCAATGTCGGTTACGATATAACGATTCTTTCCGATTAGTGCATTAATAAATGAAGATTTTCCTGCATTTGGTCGTCCTACTACTGCAAAACGAGGAAGTTCATTTCCGTCATCTTCCTCTGTTTCAGGAAGTATTTTTACTAAATCATCCAATAATTCACCTGTTCCAGAACCATTGATACTGGACATGGTGTAATATTTATCGAAACCTAATGAGTAAAATTCTACTGCATCGTTGGTACGATTAGCACTATCTACTTTATTTACCACTAAAAACACGGGTTTATTAGACTTCCGAAGTAATTTAGTTACATCTTCATCCATACCTGTAACACCTGTAACTACATCGACCATAAATATAATAGCATCAGATTCATCAATCGCTAATTCTACTTGTTTATCGATTTCAGCTTCAAAAATATCGTCAGATCCAACTACATATCCACCGGTGTCTATGAGCGAAAACTCTTTTCCGTTCCAATCACTTTTTCCGTAATGACGATCTCTCGTTACACCACTTACTGCATCTACAATCGCTTCACGACGTTGGATTAATCTATTAAATAAAGTAGATTTCCCTACGTTTGGTCTTCCTACAATGGCAACTATACTCATAATTTTTTATTCGAAAAGAAATTCTTGCAATAAGTTGCAAGAGTCCTTATAATTTGTCATCCTGAATTCATTTCAGAATCTAAATAATTAGCTTTTTTTAAAGCCTCATTATTTCGCTGCAAAGGTACAGTTTCCTATGTGAAGAAAAAACTCTAAATTACACTCCTTACAAATAAACTATGAGCTTAGAAAATGAGATTTTATTACGTCCAAGATTCAAACTTGAAATAAATCAAAACAACGAAAATGCCTTGAAAACCTTTGATAAAACTAAGGAAAATCAAAAGGACTTTGTTGTTTCGAGAGTTGATAATCACGTTTTTATTAGGATTCCGAAGAGCAAGCAACACTTTTGGTCACCTCAACTTCATTTAGAAATTGAAAAAATTGATGACCATAAAAGTGAATTGAAAGGCTTATTTGGACCTAAACCTTCTGTATGGACTATGTTTATGTTTTTTCATTTTGCTGTGATTGGACTTTTTGTAATTGTGGGCGTTTGGGCATATACTAATTGGTCATTAAAAACCGATTATGGAATGCAAATAGGGATTATGTTTGGATTGATTGCTGTTTGGATTTTCTTATATTTTGCAGGTAGAATGGGAAAAGAAAAAGGGAAAGAAGAGATGAAACAGCTTTGTGGTTTCTTAGAAGACACGTTGAATTTGAAGGACATTAAAGAACGGAAGGGTTGTGTTTAACGGGATTGTTATTACGAGGAGAAGAACTAACACTAATTTTTACTAATAAACAGGAACACGGAGTTTACTAATTTTACGGAGTATCGCGAATTTTTCACTGAATACTGCGTACTGAAAACTGAACACCTAACCTTCGATACTTCCTCCTTCGTCGGAAACTCAGGGTACTCAATTCGTGGTTTTTGATTTTACTGAAGACTGCGTACAGACTTACTGACACTTCGATACGTTTCGATTAAAAAAAAATCGAAACACTCAGTGTTCTTTCTAAAAAAAAATATTCTTAACTATTTACTGTGACTGAAGACTGACGACTGAATCACTGATTATACCCAAAACGTTTTAATTGCCGATCATTGCTACGCCAATTTTTGTTCACTTTTACGTATAATTCCATGTGGACTTGCTTTCCGAAGAATTTTTCTAAATCTTTTCGAGCTTCTACTCCTACTCTTTTAATTGCAGTTCCTTTATGACCGATTATGATTCCTTTTTGCGTGTCGCGTTCCACAAAAATGACACTTCGGATACGGATGATTGTTTCTTCTTCAAAAAACTCTTCCGTGTCAATTTCTACCGAATATGGAATTTCTTTTTTGTAGTGTATCAAGATTTTTTCACGAATGATTTCATTTACAAAAAAACGTTCAGGTTTGTCTGTTAATTGATCTTTTGGGTAAAAAGGTGGCGATTCTGGTAATAACTCCACAATCTTGCTAAATACTTCTGGTACTCCAAAATTTTCTAAAGCAGAAATAGCAAATATCTGTGCATTAGGCACTTTTTCACTCCATAAATCCATTGCTTCAGAAAGTAATTCTTCATTACCCTTATCAATTTTATTAATTAGAAGTAACACAGGGATTTTAGCATGGGTGATTTTATTAAAGAAGGTTTCATCTTTTAATTCTTTTTCACCTAGTTCGACCATATAAATAAGTACATCAGCATCATCAAAAGCAGACTTTACGAAACCCATCATGCTTTCTTGTAATTGATATGCAGGTTTGATTATTCCAGGTGTATCACTTAAAATCATCTGGAAATCTTCCCCATTTACAATTCCTAAAATACGATGACGTGTAGTTTGTGCTTTTGAAGTAATAATAGACAAACGTTCGCCTACAAAAGCATTCATTAAAGTGCTTTTACCAACGTTTGGGTTTCCGATAATATTTACAAATCCTGCTTTGTGTGCCATTTTCCATTTTTCACCTATGCTTAAAGCTTCGGATAATTTTAATGCAAAGATAGAATAAAAAAGCCTCTTGATTTCTAAACAGGCTTTCTTTGTAGCGAGTGACATCGAAATATCGAACCTAAATAATTTTGTGAGTGATTTTTTTAAAGTAGCTGAATTTCCATATTTCTTTGAAAATAGTTGTAAGATACTCAATGCACATAGCTTTTCGGGTTTTTAACTCTTTCTTTTTCCCTTTCTCAAGGCAATCCCGATGCCTCGGGATTGCCTTGATAAAGAAAAAAATAAATTCGTTTAAATTCCCGAAAAGCTAAATCCATCGAGTATAGTTAACAATAAAATAAATAACCGAACAAAAAGCAAAACTCGAACAACAACTCTGGAATATCGCCAATACCCTTTGCGGAAAATGGATGCCGATGATTTTAGGCGATTTAACCAAAGTCTTATCCCATATTGAGCAAAGCACTATGGCCTCTGAAAATGAAGAAGATTTTGGAAACCTATTTTTCCATTAATTAGATAAATTACACCTATAAAACCAGTATAAAACCTAAAAAACCAATAACAGAAAAACCTATTTTTCCGAAACATAAGTAAATAAAACCTCTTTTTCCGAAATAAAACCTCTTTTTCCACTATATTTGGGAAAACTAGTTAATACCTAAACTAATGAATATAAGCCATTTTTCTCAGAAAATAACTGTTTTTCAAGGCAAGCAAACTCCAGAAGAAGGTACGTTGGTAGGTTATGGTGCCATCATAGAAGGCTTAGAATTAAGAATGACTTTTCCAGAACAATTATCACTTATAAGTGACAAAAGACGAAGCTATAGTACCGAAAACTGGAAGGTTTTTTCTTCAAGAGCAGCTTTTGACGATACCTTGTACAAGCATTTAATATTTGCCTTAAAATACGAAGGCATTAACCTTTTGTTTTTTAAAAAGCTATTTGATAACATTTCTGTAAAAGATATAATGTTATTATTACAATTAGAGCCCACAGGTCAATATAGCCGTAAAATTTGGTTTCTATATGAATGGCTTTTAGAAAAGCAACTTGATATTAAGGATTTAACCATTAAAAATTTTGTGCCTTTAATTGATGATAAAATGCAATATACTATTAAAGGAACACGTGCTTCAAGATATCGTATTATTAATAATCTTCCTGGAAACATAGATTATTGCCCCTTAATATTTAAAACCGAAAAATTAGAAACACATATAAATGCAAATATTTCTGGAAAGAAAAACGAATTTCTAAATAATATTCATAAGGATGTATTACAAAGGGCCTACTCTTTTTTATTGTTAAAAGACTCTAAAGCATCTTTTACTATAGAGGGTGAGAACCCCGGAAACAATAGAGCTAAGCGTTGGGGAAAGGCAATTGGACAGGCAGGCAAAAAACCATTAAGCATAGCCGAATTAATACGCTTACAGCAGATTGTAATAGAAAACAATAGGTTTATTAATATGGGTCTGCGAAAAAAAGGTGGATTTGTGGGCGAGCATGACCGAGCCACAGGAGAACCTATTCCTGACCATATTTCAGCCAAAAAAGAAAACCTTGAACAATTATTAAAGGGATTAATTGCAACCAATGAAGCATTGCAAGACCCAACCTACGATGCTGTGTTAGCAGCAGCCACCATAGCATTTGGTTTTGTGTTTATCCATCCATTTGTTGATGGAAATGGTCGTTTGCATCGCTACATTATTCATCATATTTTGGCGAAAAAAGAGTTTACACAACAAGGTGTCATTTTCCCTGTATCATCCTCCATACTAGATCATATCGATACTTACAAAACTGTTTTAGAATCGTATTCCCATCCTTTATTGGATCATATTGAATGGAAAGAAACAGTCGATCATAATGTAGAAGTTACTAATAACACGATTGATCTTTATCGTTATTTTGATGCTACTAAACAAGCAGAGTTTTTATATGATTGTGTAGAGGATACTTTAGAAAGAGTTATTCCAGAAGAAGTAACTTATTTACAAAACTATGATGCGCTTAAAAGATATATAGACAACCATTTTGAAATGCCCGATAAGATGGTTGCTATACTTGTTCGTTTTTTAGAGCAAAATAATGGGGTATTATCAAATAGAGCAAAAAAAGAATTCTCAGCATTAAACGAGGAAGAAATAAATAATATAGAAGCGAATTATAAAAAAATATTTTTTAGATCATAAATGACACATCAATCAGAAGCCCTTTTAGAAAATAACTTAATCCAGTAAGTTTTGTGCTTGATTCCTCAAAAGATGCTTAAAGAAAAAGAAACGGAACTGTATCTCAAAAAAAAAATGGTTTAAGATTGCTCTCAAACCACTTTAATTAACGTTTTTTGCTTAGTAGCGGGAACTGGACTCGAACCAGTGACCTTCGGGTTATGAGCCCGACGAGCTACCTGCTGCTCTATCCCGCGATTTAGAGTGCAAATATACAATCCTTTTAATAGTTAGCAAGCTTTATTTTAAAATTTTATATCTTCACCTCAATTATTTATACTCTTGTTTTTTCTTATGAGCAAACGAAAACGTATCCTTCTGATTATTACTTCTGTAATTGTTTTGACACTAATTATTGTTAGTTTATATACAAATACATTTCTAGAAAACAAAGTGAAAAATTTATTACAATCCAAGATTCCAGATTACATAGAAAGCAATTATAAGGATATTAAAATTCATAGTTTTAGAGGAAGTATCAGTATTATTGAGCCTTCAGTTATAATTAAAGATAAAGAGACAGGTGTTATTACTTCTAAAATAAAACTTGATAAACTTGAGATAAACAACATCAGTTATTTAGATTTTTATTTTAACAAAGAGATTAGTCTTAGTGAGGTATTATTAGATGGATTGGATATTACTTATTTTAAAAATGAAGTGAAAAAAGATAAAGATTCAACCAAGCAAAACAATTTTAAAAACCCGATTTCAATTAAAGCCTTCCGAATAGAAAATGCTTCAGTTAAAGTAATTGATACTTCGAAAGATTCGCTTCTTTTTTCTTTAAAAAATGGTAACCTTATTCTTAAAAAACTTGAAATTGACTCCACTTTTTCTTTAAAAACATTTAAGGATAATTATAAATCTTTAAAGATTAGTGCCGATTCAATTTTCCTGAAATCTGGATTGTATGAAAACCTAACTATTAGTCATTTTGAGCATAAAGACCATAGTATTTCTATAACTGACTTGTCTTTAAAAACAAAGTATTCTAAAAAAATGTTTTCAAAGATGATTTCAAAAGAACGTGATTATTATACTATTAATACTTCTACGATAACCCTTGAAGAATTGGATTATGGTTTTAACGAAGGTATTTTTTACTTCAATTCAAGCCTTATAAATATTGACAAGGCTGTTGCAAGTATTTATCGAAACAAATTAGTTGCAGATGATTTTAAAGTAAAAATGCTTTACAGTAAATCTATTCGTGAGTTGCCTATACAGTTGAATATTGACTCTATTTCAGTTAGTAATTCAAAAGTTATTTATAGCGAAAGAACTAAAAATGATCGCCCTGCTGGAATATTAACTATTAGTAAAATTAATGCAAGTGTATCGAAATTAAGTAACACTTATAGCTTATCTAATAAAACGGTAATTTTAGTAGATGGTATATTTATGAAAAACAGTGCGTTTCATGCAAACTGGAGTTTCGATATTTCAAATAAAAATGATGCGTTTGAATTTATTGGTGACGTTGGAAACATCTCAGGAAGTAGTTTAAACATTCTTTTAACACCATTAATAAACGCTCGTTTAGAAGGCGAAATTGAACATACTCTTTTTCATATTAAAGGAAATAATATTAGTTCAACCATTTACATGAGTCAAAAATATGAACATGTGAAAATTGAGATACTGAACAAAAAGAAGAATAAAAATAAACTCGTTTCAGGTATTGCAAATGTTTTTGTACATCATAAAAGTGACAAAAAAGGGGTTGTTTATAATCATATAACAGCAAATGCTACAAGAGATAATACTAAATCGTTTTTTAATTATTTAGCTAAAAATTTAAAATCGGCTTTACTAGTTAGCTTTTTTGATAAAAAGAATAAAAAGTATAAAAAGTATAAAGTTAAAAAGGAGCATTTTGATTTGGAAGAATATCACAAAAAACACAGTAAAAACTAACTTACCCCATCAATTTCTCCAGTAACGGTTTCCCAACTCACCATTAACCTATCCAATTCTTTTTTCTTTTCTTGATAGTTTTCAAAAAAGTTTACTTGAGAAATAGTCTTATCGTAATTAACAGAAAGTTCAAAATCTATTTCTTTTATTTCTTTTTCTAAATTGTTAATTGCAGCTTCCGTTTTACTTAATTTATTATTTAGGGATTTTAATTTCTTCTGATTTTTATATTCGTTTTTATTAGAGGGCTTGCTTGTGTTTTCATCAGAGGTGATTTTGGTTCGCTTTTCAGCTTCCCTCATGTTTTGCAAATTTCGTTGCTCTAAATAATAGTTTATATCTCCTAAATATTCCTTTATTTTACGGTCTTTAAATTCATAAACTTTAGAAGATAATCCTTGTAAAAAATCCCTGTCATGAGAAACTAAAAGTAAGGTTCCTTCATATTTTATTAAGGCTTCTTTTAATACGTTTTTAGATTTAATATCTAAGTGATTGGTTGGTTCATCCATCACTAATACATTAAAGGGCTGCAACAATAATTTTGCT
Organism: Flavobacteriaceae bacterium; assembly: GCA_021648265.1. GTDB lineage: Bacteria > Bacteroidota > Bacteroidia > Flavobacteriales > Flavobacteriaceae > Marifrigoribacter. Next base: position 16,978 of record JAKITD010000022.1, read on the forward strand.
AATGCCAATCGGTTTCGTTCCCCACCAGAAAGAACTCGTACATACTTATCTACGTCGTCTCCTCTAAACAAAAAAGCTCCTAAAACATCTCGAACCTTGGATCTGTTTTTTTCATTTGCAGCGTCAATCATTGTATCTAAAACAGTTTTAGTACCATCTAAAGAATCTGCTTGATTTTGCGCGAAGTATCCTATTTCTACATTGTGTCCTAATGTTAATTTTCCTTCATACGAAATATCACCCACAATACATTTTGCTAAAGTTGATTTTCCTTGTCCGTTTTGACCTACAAATGCAGTTTTACTATTTCTTTCCAGTAATAAATTTACATTATGAAGTACTTTTTTATTATCGTAATTTTTAGATAAATTGTCTGCCTCAATCACCACTTTTCCTGGGTTAATTGAAACAGGAAAATGCAAAGACATTACACTATTATCATCTTCATCAACTTCTATTCTATCAATCTTATCAAGTTTTTTAATTAGCGATTGTGCCATGGTGGCTTTGGTTGCTTTTGCTCTAAATTTTTCAATTAATTTCTCGGTGTGCTCAATTTGTTTTTGTTGGTTTTTTTGAGTGGCTAATTGCTGTTCTCGCAATTCTTTCCGAAGTACTAAATATTGAGTATATGGTTTGTTATAATCGTAGATTCTTCCGAGTGAAATTTCAATAGTACGATTGGTAATATTATCTAAAAACATTCTGTCGTGAGATACTATTACAATGGCACCTGTGTAATTTTTAAGAAAATCTTCTAACCATAAAATAGATTCAATATCCAAGTGATTGGTAGGCTCATCAAGCAATAATATATCGTTGTTTTGCAATAGTAATTTCGCCAATTCAATTCGCATTCGCCAACCTCCAGAAAAGGTGTCGGTCGCCATATTAAAATCTTCTTGCTGAAAACCTAATCCTTGTAAAACACGTTCGGTATCACCTTGGTAATTGTAACCTCCGTGAATTTCATATTGATGTTGAATTTCATTCACATCCACCATTAATTGATGGTAACTGTCACTTTCATAATCGGTACGTTCGGCAAGTTGATGGTTAATTTTCTCTAACTGTTTTTCTAATTTTTTAATAAGAACGAAGGCTTCATAGGCTTCTTCTAAAACCGTTCTTCCTTTTATAAAATCTATATCTTGCTTTAAAAAACCTATGGATATTTCTTTATCTGAAGCAATTTGCCCTCCATCATATTCTTGTTCTCTAGATAATATTTTTAATAATGTTGATTTTCCAGCCCCGTTTTTACCCACCAATCCTACTCTGTCGCCAGAACGAAGTTGAAAGGTAATTCCTGAAAACAAATCGTCTCCTTGAAAAGAAACGGTAAGGTTATGAATATTTAGCATGTAGGCTATTTTTTAGTGTCAAAATAATTGTTTGCAAAGATGCTTAAATTTTCAATATAAATGGAAGCAAATTACCACTTGTAATGACGTTTTATATCTACATCGTTTGGTAAAGACTTATTGTTTTCAATATGTTGGTATAAAAGTTCTGCTAATGAAGGTGCCGAAGTGATTCCTCTTGTACCTAATCCATTATAAAAGATAATGTTTTTACTTTCTTTTAAAGTTCCTAAAAAAGGACGACGATCTCTGGTTGTGGGTCTAATTCCAGCAACTTGATCTACGACTTCAAAAGGACAATTAATTATTGTTTTTAGCTTTATAACTAATTCCTTTTTTGCATTATTTGTAGTATTAGTAGATTCATCTTCCCGATCGTACGTAGCCCCAACTTTATACAAATTATCGCCTAATGGAATAATAAAAAGGGATGTTTTAAGCATGGTATTTAATTGTAATTCTGGAGATTCAACAATTATATATTCTCCTTTATTGGGAAGGATTAGTTTTTCTGAAAGATTTTTGTTATTAATGATTTCTTTTGGAAAATAAGGGTTGTCTTTGACTGCATACCCTTCAGAAAAAATAATTTTATTTGCTATATAATTATTATAAAAAATATGATTATCTTCTTGTTGAAGCTGTTTATAATTAAATGATTCGTTAATCAAGCAATTAGATTTCTCAAGATGTTTTTTGTACGAATTAATTAATAATACCGTGTCTATTTTTCCAGTACTTTTTACTTTTCCGAAACCAAAAGGGGCATTGATATTTTGATTTTCATTTTTTAGTATTTCAGGATGAAGAAAACTTGATAAATCATTTTTATCACTAGCTACCATCCAATTATTTTGTTCTTCGTTACTTTTAAAAATTCGAAGCATCGGCATATCCTCAAATAAAGGAATATCCAATTTTTCTGAAAGAGTTTTATAAAACAACGTGGAAGTATTAATATGTTCTGAAGCATTCCAAACAGGTGTAAATCGTTTTAATACTACTGGGTTTATTAATCCCGCCGAAACAATAGTTGAGATATAATTGCCTTTGTTAAAAACAACAAAACGCTTGTTATTTTTTTCTAATTGCTCACAAATAGAAATTCCTGAAATCCCTAAGCCCACAACGATATAATCTAGTTCTTTCATTTTTACAAAAGTAAAAAACCCTGAAGTAAATTACTTCAGGGTTTCAATTATTTTAATAAGTAAAACTTTGTTAATAGTTCCACATATCAATTTCAATATTCCTGATAACTTCTTTAATCCTATCAGACTCTAATAATTGCATAAGTGCATTATCATTGATATACTCATTAATCTCTCTATCGCCAAGATCGTTATCTTCTTTATAGATAACTGCACTAAAACGTCTTGAATTTAACAGATGATCATAGGAAATTGGTCTGGATGTATTTTTGCGATTAAAGGCTTTTGCTTTATGTAGCACCTCTCTTGTAGCTGGATACCAAATCCAGAATAATTCTACTTTCGTTGTGCTTTCATCTGGAAAAGCTTTTGAACGAGCTTCATTTGCAACAGGAGCTAACCCTAACAAACGATATTTAAGGTCTCCTGAACGTTTATCTAAAAACCAATAGCCTCTAATTCTCCATTCTTCAATATCTCCAGCATCTAAAGCAAATTCTCTAATATACTCATCATCTACAATTCCTTCAGCATTAAACTGTTCGATACCAGCATCAACGGTGTCTTTATAGACCAAAGAAGCTTCAATATCTTTTAAAGTTCTTTTTTCTGTAAAATATGAATCTGCATAAATATGTTCAATTTTTTTATTTTTAATATTTTTTACTAAAACATCATATAAAGAACGTCTTTCAGTACCAATGTTGTTGGTATCTATAGGATAATATAAGGGAAAATTTACCCTTTCATCAAGATCAATAATTTCCCAAGTTGATTTAGACCAAAGCACATCACGGTCATCAATAAAACCATAAGGTAATGGTGTATCGTTATCGTATGCTAGTTGATCTTCGGTCTTTACACCGATTTCCTCAGGTGTTTTGGCATTAAGGACATTCAGTTGTGCAATAGCACTAAAAGATGTCAATAAAAGACCCAAACTTACTAAAACAACATTTTTAAATTTCATCTGTCTATTAATATTTGTTAAACTTGTCATATGCTGTTCGCTGTTAATCGTCATATTTTGTAATAAAATTTTTAACATGCTCGTTTCATATAACAATTCTATATTATTCTAATTTGTCAATTCAATAAACACAGGAGATATTTTCTTTAACTTGTAACTAGAGTTATTAGTTAGTTTTGCGTTAATATCAAATATCTGAACTGTTTCACCTCTTTTAGCTCTTTTTAAAGCTCCTTTTGCTTGTGAACTTAGTTTATTACCACTTACTTTAATTGTAGGCTGACCAGCTACTTTAAAGCTAAATCCTGTAACTTTTAAGTTTAAATCGAAATCAAAATCTAATAATTTTGCTCCAATTGAGGACTTTTCAAGACCTTGACGTTGCATACGTACAGGTCCCCCATTACCATCATCACCACGAATGGTACCTGTTGGCCTTGGAATATCTTTAATTCTATATATTTTACTTGACGGAAATGAATTTCCATCAATAGTTCCAGTAACATTAATTTTTACTTCTCTTCCTTTTATTGTAGTAGGATCCATAACATATGAACTTCCTGATTTTCGTGTTAATCCAGGAGCATTCGCTCTTACATTACTATTTGGAACACCATCCATTGAAATGGTCATCGGGTTTTTAACTCCACGATAAACAACATTCATTTTATCTGCTGATATTGTAGCAGAATTTGGTCTTGAGATTGTAGCAAAGCTTCTATTTACTTCAACAGGGGTTTCTTTACCGTCTTCTAGGAAAATAAGTTGCCCTTCTATTTTATGTTCTCCAGGGTTTCCGGCATTTACATTAAGTAATACTCTACCGCCTTCAAAAGTATAATCTGTTCCTTCTACTAATTTACGACCATCTAATGTTAGTTCTGCTTTATCTGGTTTTGTAGTTTCATCTACACGGCCTAAAACAATAGATCCATCAAACTTTTCACCTGAATAATATGCCGATTTTGGCGTTTCTAATAAGGTAGAATAGTTTGACATTTTCAATGAAGCTGCTTGCTCACCTTGTAACATTGTAGAAAGAATTTCATTTTGAATAGTTTTAATATTAGCTTGAATTTGAGTCAACTTTGTTTTTGAAGCAATCATTGGAAACCCTTCAAAATGATGTTTTATAGCGTCTTCTTTTATTTTTTTACCTCTTGGCAACACATCTTCTAATCCAAATTGATTAGTAACAGAATTTTTAATCTCTGGGTAATCATCGCCAATTATTGATAATATTTCATCTTTATAAGTTAGCATTTTCGATTTAAATTTTTCACCCTCTTTAGAAAGCTTATCGCCTTTAAAAAATTTAGTATCTAAAAAATCAGGTTTGTCTTGAACTTCATAATTATCTTGGTCATCAGCTTTTACTGTAGCCATCATTCCTGATTTTATTCCTTCAATATAGTCACTCAATTCTTTAGATATAGTATTTACTCTATTTGCCTTCTCATTTAATGAACCATATTTCTGAGGCTCATCTGAAGCTTTAACAGCTAAATTTGCCATAAAAGCGTCATTTCGTTTATCTGTTGATTCGTTTCTTTCAACAATTTTTTGCTCTAATAAACCAAAAGCAGATAATACTTCTTTTGACATATTAAGTGCCAACATCGCGATGAAAACCAAATACATTAGGTTAATCATCTTTTGTCTTGGGGTAAGTTTTCCTCCTGCCATTTTTACTTCTTTTTAAGAATTAATAATTAATTACAGTTAAAACTACCTTAGTTTTTACCACCCATTGCAGATAACATTCCACCGTAAACTCCATTTAAAGAAGATAGGTTGCTTGTTAAATTCTCCATTTGCTGTTTTAATTGTTCAGCATTTTCAGCAACTTGAGCGTTTGCTTCCGCTTGACGGCTAGTTGACTCTACTTGTACTTTATACAAGCTGTTTAATGATTCCATTTGTGCTGCTGCCAATGCCATTTCTTCACTATATTTTTTAGTTGAATTCATTGCTTCAACAGTTGGAGCCATACTTTTTGTAACACCTTCAAACGAGCGAATACTTTCTGTAAGACTTCCCATTAAATCTGAATCTATACGTGCATCTTTAAGCATTTCATCTAGTTTTTGAGACAACATACCTTGTGTATCTTGAGGCCCATCACTATTTTTATCTTTCCCCATTCCTCCTGCTAATTCTGGATATACTAAAGACCAATCTAAATCATCATCAACAGGTTCAAAAGCAGACATTGCGAATATAATTGCCTCGGTAATAAGTCCAACGGCTAATAATATTCCTCCATTAAGAACCATAAAACCAAGATTTAACTCCCAGTGAAGGATTTTAAATAATGCACCCATAATTACTACAGATGCTCCAAGGCCATAAGCCATGTTAAATATTTTTTTTGTTGATTTTGATTGTGCCATAATAGTTTGTTTTATAAGTTTAAGTTAAGTTTTAAATTTTAGTATTAATAATGTTTATCGTGCGTCTCCAAAATTACTGTTTAATGTAACGTCGGTTCCCATATAATCTTGTACAGTTCTAAAGCCAATGTAGCTTCTTGCTGAATCTGCATATTCATAATCTCTAGAGCTTACTTGTAAAAAATAAGCGATATCCTTCCATGATCCACCACGAACTACTTTACGGAAATTGTTTGGATCGTTTACATTAGGATTCATATTTGAAGAGAAATCGTATGAAGAAGGCTCATAAGATGAGTCCACCCATTCAGAAACATTCCCAGCCATATTGTAAAGGTTATAATCATTAGGCTCGTAAGATTTCGCCTCTACCGTGTATAAAGCTTGATCTGCAGCATAATCTCCACGTAACGGCTTAAAGTTTGCCATAAAACATCCTCTATCATTTTTAGTATAAGGACCACCCCAAGGATATGTTGCTGAAGAAAGACCACCACGTGCAGCATATTCCCATTCTGCCTCACTAGGAAGTCTGAAAGAATTTATATGTTGACGTTTTCTTGATTTTTGGTATGAGTTTTTATACAAAGTTCTCCAAGCTGTAAAAGCTTTTGCTTGATACCAATTAACACCAACAACAGGATATTCTCCATAGGCTTGATGCCAAAAATAATCATTGTGCATAGGTTCATTATAAGAATAATTAAAATCTTTTATCCATACTGTAGTATCTGGGTAAATATATAATTCTTCTTTTTTAATAAAGTCTTTTCTACTTTTACTACCGTCTTTTGCAGCAGATTGTATGTCCATATAAGTATATTGAAACTTAAGCTTTGTAACATCAATAGTACGTTGCCCATTGTATGCTTCCTCAGCAGGGATATACATAGTATCCATTACTTCACTATAATATTCGTCTGGATAATTAGCGGTATCCCATTGAATATCTACCTTGTTATTTATTTTTCTTCCAGCGTAAAAATCATCACCCATTCCAAAATAATTGTCATACATATATTGGTCGTATGCAGACATTTCTTCATTTTCTTGATCTACGAATGCGTACTCACCAATTCCGCCATCTCCAGGAGTAGCTCCAACTTCATCAGCCAAAACAGCTAATTTAAGGCGTACTGTAGAGTCTCTAACCCAATATACAAATTGTCTATATTCAGCATTAGTAATTTCTGTTTCGTCCATATAAAATGAACGTACTGTTACGGTTTTTGTAGGTGCATCGTTTACAGCAACAAAGTCGTCATCTGCTTTACCCATTATAAAAGATCCTCCAGGAACAAGTGTCATTCCAAAAGGTTTTTCAGGGTGCCATGCTTTGCCTTTAGTTCCAACAAGTTCTCCTCTGTCTGCACCAGAGTTACAACTGTATAGTACGGCAATAATCGCAGTTAATGCAATAAGCTTTTTCATAGGTATTTAGGTTAAGTTATCGAGATTCAAGGGCGTAAACCTATTTATAAAATATTTAAAAAACAACATATTTCTTAAAAAACCCGTTAAATTTTCGATTTATCTTTAGTTTACTCTTGTTATAGTTCGTTTTTTCGGCGGGCTTTCATCCACCTTTCAGGTATTTCCTGATCACAAGCACTCAAATAATCGCCATAAGTGCAAGGTAATAACGTCTGTCTTTTTAATTTATTATTAATAGTTGAAATAAATGGTAATTCTATCCACCATCGTCCAGTTTTATTGCTTTTCTTAAACAATAAAATATCATTTTCAATTGGCACTCTATACACTGTATATAACGATTCGTTATTAAAATCATCATCCGAAACTCTAAAATTAAATCCTTCAATAAAATACCAAAATATTTGTGCAATTAACATTGCAGCACTTTTAGAATCTTTAAAATTATTTAATTCATAAACTCCAAATGAAGATACTTTATTGCTAATTCCTGCATATCGTGCAATGGCACAAATTTCTCTTCCATCAAAACCATTGGGGCTTTTACTATTTTTATAACTTAAATCCGAGCTTTTTATTGCATTAATATCTAAAATAACCAAATTAGCATCTCTTAATATTGGTTCAACTTTAGTGATATCTGAAGCTACTTCACCTAACCGATAACCATCAAAAAATAACTTTTCCATTAAACTTATTTCTTCTGGAGAATTATAATAGGATTGATAACCTATATTGCTATAATTAAACAATCCGTAAGGCTTTTCTACAATAATTTTTCCGAGATAGGATTTATTTGAAATAGGCTGGTCTGCATCTCCAAGGTCAAATTTAGAGTCTATATTCGCAATATTTACCATATTTCCAAAACCATCATAAGCACGGTATTGTGAGTACGCCAAATCTTGACTTCCTCCTAGGATTAGAGGGATAATTTTGTGTTTTAATAATGCTTCCACTACCGTTTTCATAGCGAAATAGGTATCTTTAACAGAATCACCTTTTCCTATATCGCCAATATCTATTATAGAGTAAGACCAATTACCAGCATATAATGAATATAATGACTTCCTGACCTCATCAAAACAAAGTTCCTCGCCAATATAATCAACATCGTTTCGGTTTTCTTTAATCCCTATCAATGCAAACTTCACATTGTCAAAACTTGGCAATTCATCGGTACTTCCGTAAACATCAATTTGTTTTCCCAACACTCCATTAGGTAAAACTTCTCGATGTGCTAAAACTGATTTTGATACTGGGGAAAGAAATTCTATCATTATTTTTTCTTAGCGGCAGGTCTTTTCTTTTTAACGACTTTTTTCTTCTTTGGAGTTTTTTTAGCAATAATATCCATTGCTTGCTCTAAAGTCATTTTTTCTGCTTTAGTAGTTTTAGGAAGCTCAATTTTTGTTTTTCCTTTTATTAAATTGAAACGTCCCCAACGTGCTTTTTCTAATCGAATTCCTTCATCGGTCCAATCGTGAATTAGCTTATCAATTTCTTTTTGTTTTTTAACTTCAATTAATTCTACAATATCCTCATCTGAAAGATTATCGAAATCGTATTTTTTATTAACGTTAATAAACATATTATTCCACTTTATAAATGGCCCGAATCTCCCGGTTCCTTTTTGAACTGGCATTCCTTCGTGTTCATAAATTGGTGCGTCTGCTTTTCGTTTTTCTTCAATTAATTCAATAGCAGTATCCATATCTATATCTAATGGGTCAGCTCCCTTCGGTAGCGAAACAAATTTACCATCAAATTTAATATAAGGGCCAAAACGACCGTTATTTACTTCTATTTCTTCCCCATCGTAAACTCCCAATTTTTTCGGAAGCTTAAACAAATCCATCACTTCTTCAAAAGTAACTTGATGCAATTGTTGATCGGGACGCAGGCTTGCAAATATTTTTTCTTCATCATCTGGCGCTCCAATTTGTGCCATAGGACCAAAACGTCCTAAACGTACTAAAACTGTTTTTCCAGATTTTGGATCGGTTCCTAATATACGCTCTCCACTTTCGCGGTTGGCATTTTCGGTAACGTGTTCTATTTGAGGATGGAATTTTTTGTAAAAATCCTTCATTATTTTTGTCCACTCTTCTTTTCCTTCTGCAATATTATCAAAATCCTCTTCTACTTTTGCTGTAAAATTATAATCTAAAATGTATTCAAAATGCTCTACCAAAAAATCATTTACAATCATTCCGATATCTGTTGGAACTAATTTTCCTTTATCTGAACCTATTGTTTCTATAAGGGTGCTTTCTTTTATAGTTTCTTCTAAAACCAACTGAATATACTTACGTTCTATTCCTTCAATCGTTCCTTTTTCTACATAATTTCGATTGATAATTGTTGAAATTGTCGGCGCATACGTAGAAGGTCGTCCTATTCCTAATTCTTCCATTTGTTTTACTAAAGAAGCTTCGGTATAACGGTAGGCTGGACGAGTAAACCGTTGTGTTGCGGTTATATAATTTTTTAGTAAATTACCTCCAACTGTTAAAGTTGGCAACATTCCTTCTTGTTCTTCCTCTTCTGTATCTGTTCCTTCTAAATAGACCTTTAAAAAACCATCAAATTTAATCATTTCACCGTTGGCAACAAACTGCTCAGAAACTTTTGAACTATCAATTTTTACATTGGTACGTTCCAATTGTGCATCACTCATTTGTGAGGCAATTGTACGTTTCCAAATTAACGAATAAAGTCTCTCTTGGTCGTAATCGCCACTAATTGTATGACGTGACATATCTGTAGGACGAATGGCTTCGTGAGCTTCTTGCGCTCCTTTGGTTTTACTTTTAAAGTTTCTTGGGTTGCTATATTCTTTTCCGTAAGAATTAGTGATTTCATCTTCGGCAGCAGATTTTGCATCGTTGGAAAGATTCACACTATCAGTTCTCATATAAGTTATAAGTCCTGCTTCGTACAAACGTTGCGCCATTGTCATCGTTTTACTTACTGAAAAATACAATTTTCTCGATGCTTCTTGCTGAAGTGTTGATGTTGTAAACGGTGGTGCTGGAGATTTTTTTGCTGGTTTTTTTACTAAATCTGAAACCTTAAAATTCGCTCCTATATTTTTTGTTAGAAATTCTTTTGCTTCTGCTTCAGTTTTGAAGTTTTTAGGAAGTTTTGCTTTAAATTTATTACCGTTTGTATTGGTAAATTCAGCCACAACTCTAAAAGAAGCAACTGGAGTAAACCCCTCAATTTGACGTTCTCTTTCAACAATTAATCGAACTGCAACCGATTGCACTCTTCCTGCTGAAAGCCCTCCTTTTACTTTTCTCCATAAAACGGGAGATAACTCGTAACCCACTAACCTATCCAATACTCTTCTTGCTTGCTGAGCATTTACTAAATCGTAGTTTATTTTTCTAGGATTTTCAATTGCTTTTAAAATAGCAGATTTGGTGATTTCATGAAAAACGATACGTTTTGTATTGCTATCATTCAAATTTAGATTTTCGGAAAGATGCCAAGCAATTGCTTCTCCTTCTCGATCCTCATCACTCGCTAACCAAACCATTTCGGCTTTTTTAGCGGCTGCTTTTAAATCTTTTACCAAGCTCTTCTTATCGCTCGGCACTATGTATTTAGGTGTAAAATCACCATCTACATCGACGCCTAATTCCTTGGAAGGAAGGTCGGCAATATGCCCGAAACTAGAAACTACTTTAAAATCTTTTCCGAGAAATTTCTCAATGGTTTTTGCTTTTGCAGGGGACTCAACAATCACTAAATTCTTTGCCATATTCAGTTTTATTTGGGCAACAAAAGTATATGAATTTTTTAAAACTCAATTTTTAATAACGAAAAAATATTTTTACCTACCTATATATTAGTTTAAATATTGTGTTGAGAATTCATCCTTAGAATCATCGGAATCATCACCAAAACCAATGGTTTCCTTGTAAAAATAATAAATAGGAATATGTACAAAATAAGCTGTAAAAAATATTCCTACAAAACAAAGAATGACTCCTAATTGTGCTATCATAGACGATACTATAATAAGTCCAAAGACTAGTAACCAGAATTTATTCCCTAGTTTAAAGCTTACTGAAATGATTTCTGAAACTGATAAATTATCATTAAAAGCAAAAATCACCACAATTAATTGCAGCGGTACCATTACGTAAAAAATAGGAAGATAACATAATATTATTGCTGCAATTGCAATTCCAAAAGTGGCTAAAGACAATATAAATAATTTGCCGAAATTTACTCCTCTTAGGTACGAAAAATAACCGCCGTCGTCTTCTTGAGAATCCAAGTCTTTAATTTTACAAACCTTAAAATAATGTGCGGTAATCCCTATGGATAAAACTTGTGTAAACATAATCAACACAAAAAACAATACTACATAACCAATTATTGTTAAAATAGGATAATCTAAATTGGGTTGAAAATTTTCTGGATTACCTCCCGATTGTGTAGCTGCAATAAAAGCAGGAATAAAAGGTAGATACATAATAATCATTACCGGAATCGCAACTAAAGCCGTCACTAACAAATGCAGAAATCCGTCCATCCAAACCTTTTTAAATAAATCGAAACTTTTTAACAATACATCTCCAAAGTCTGGAGATTTTGCCGTTTCTATTTTCTGTAGTAATTCTTGTTTATTCATTATAAGATTAATTGTTGTTTCGCAAAGTTAAGAAAAAGAAAGCTGCCATAATGTCATAAAAGTCAATTAAATTGTATCTTTGCGTTTCCTATTTAAAATTAGGAATATTAATTGACGAATAGAAAAGAGATCCTTGCCAGAGTTTATATTGAGCTGGGTCGAAATGCAGGGAATATTATGGAAAAGATAATTGACGAAAAAATACAAGGACAAACTTTAGAACTTGAAGTAAATAAAGACAATACTCGTAAACTTTTTATTGAAAGTTATGGTTGTGCAATGAACTTTAGTGATAGTGAAATTGTAGCCTCCATACTTGCCAACGAAGGCTTTAACACTACTAAAAATCTCGAAGATGCCGATTTGGTTTTGGTAAACACCTGTTCCATTCGTGATAAAGCAGAACAAACCATTCGTAAAAGGCTTCAGAAATACAACGCTGTAAAAAAAATAAATCCTAAAATGAAAGTGGGTGTTTTGGGCTGTATGGCAGAACGTTTAAAAGAAAAATTTCTAGAGGAAGAAAAAATTGTTGATCTTGTTGTTGGTCCAGACGCTTACAAAGATTTACCCAACCTTATTAAAGAAGTGGAAGACGGTCGTGATGCGGTAAATGTGATTCTTTCAAAAGATGAAACTTATGGAGACATTGCTCCCGTTAGACTTGGCGGAAACGGCGTGACTGCGTTTGTAAGTATTACTCGTGGTTGTGATAATATGTGTACTTTTTGTGTGGTTCCTTTTACCCGCGGAAGAGAACGAAGTCGTGATCCTCAAAGTATTTTAAATGAAGTAAATGACCTTGCTGAAAAAGGGTATAAAGAAATCACGCTGTTAGGTCAGAATGTAGATAGTTATTTATGGTATGGCGGCGGACTTAAAAAAGATTTTAAAAAGGCTTCCGAAATACAAAAAGCAACCGCAACCGATTTTTCACAACTACTAGAAATGGTAGCAAATGCACAACCAAAAATGCGAATTCGTTTTTCTACTTCCAACCCCCAAGATATGTTGATTGATGTTTTACACACCATGGCAAAACACAAAAATATTTGTGACTATATTCATTTGCCTGTACAAAGTGGAAGTACTCGTATTTTAAAAGAAATGAATCGTCAACATACTCGTGAGGAATACATAGAATTGATAGATAAAGTTAGAGAAATCCTCCCTAATTGTTCTATATCTCAAGATATAATTACTGGTTTTCCAACTGAAACAGAAGAGGATCATCGAGACACTATGAGTTTAATGGAATATGTAAAATACGATTATGGTTATATGTTTGCTTATTCTGAAAGACCCGGAACTTTAGCGGCTCGTAAAATTGAAGACGATGTTCCAGAAGAAGTTAAAAAAAGACGTTTGGCTGAAATTGTAGCATTACAAAGAGAGCATTGTGCTATTAGAACCGAAGAATTTTTAGGAAAAACACTGGAAGTTTTAATTGAAAAAGAATCTAAAAAAAGCGACCAACATTGGGCAGGAAGAACATCACAAAATACCATGGCCGTTTTTGCAAAGGAAAATTACAAGGTAGGTGATTTTGTAATGGTGAAACTCACCGATTGTACCAGCGCTACTTTAATTGGAGAAGCGGTTGGTTACTCCGAAAATAATTAAAAAAACAGAAAGACCTAGTAGGTTTTAAAAACCTACTAGGTCTAACAATAAATATGGAATCAGTACAAGCAATAAAACAACGATTCGGAATAATTGGTAACGACCCAAAATTGAATCGAGTAATCGAAAAATCAATTCAAGTAGCTCCTACCGATATATCGGTGTTGATTACTGGAGAAAGTGGTGTAGGAAAAGAAAGTATTCCAAAAATAATACATTCTTTATCGCATCGTAAACACGGAAAATACATTGCTGTAAACTGTGGAGCAATCCCAGAAGGAACCATCGACAGTGAACTTTTTGGTCACGAAAAAGGTGCTTTTACAGGAGCAACTTCTACTCGTTCTGGTTATTTTGAAGTTGCAGATGGCGGAACCATTTTTCTGGATGAAGTTGGAGAATTACCCTTACCAACGCAAGTGCGTTTACTTCGAGTTCTTGAAAACGGTGAATTTTTAAAGGTAGGTTCTTCAAAAACACAAAAAACCGATGTCCGTATTGTAGCTGCTACTAATATTAATATGGCAGAAAACATAGGTAAAGGGAAGTTTAGAGAAGACCTTTATTATCGCCTAAGTACTATCGAAATTCATCTGCCTCCTTTACGAGAACGTCACGAAGATATTCATTTACTTTTCAGAAAATTTGCTTCAGATTTTGCTCTAAAATATAAGATGCCGACTATTAGATTGGATGAAAAAGCAACCGATTTACTAATAAAATATCGTTGGGGCGGAAATATTCGTCAGTTGCGAAATGTAGCTGAACAGATTTCAGTGTTAGAAAAAAACAGAACCATTTCTTTCCAAACCCTTCGAGGTTATCTAAAAGATGTGGGGAGCAATCTTCCTGCTGTTATTGAAACCAAAAAGAAGGAAAGTGATTTCAGTAACGAAAGAGAACTTTTATACAAAGTTTTGTTCGATATGCAACGTGATTTGAACGATGTAAAAAAACTGACATTAGAGCTAATAAAATCCGGGAATAACAGCCAAGTGCAAGAAGAACATTCTACTATCATCAATAAAATGCATGTAGATACTACTCAAAACAACGAGAAATCTTTATCCACTTTAGTTAATGAAGAAATCCCAACACATTCTGAAAATGTGGAGGTTTTAAATATTTCAGAAAACATCCCAGAGTCGTATTCTTCTAACCAAGAAAGCAATGATAATTACACTTATGTAGAAGACATTGAAGAGGAAGAAAACCTTTCTATTCAGGAAAAGGAATTAGAACTCATCAAAAAATCGTTAGAAAAATACAATGGCAAACGAAAAGATGCTGCGGAAGAGTTAGGAATTTCAGAAAGAACCTTATACCGAAAAATTAAACAATATAATTTGTAAATTTATCCCATATTTGTAATTGACTTATGAAGTATTTAAAAACCGTTTTTATAGCATTTTTTGTGTCGATGACTTTTCAAGGTTGCGGCTCGTATTCATTTACAGGTGCAGATATTGATTATTCGACCATAAAAACATTTCAGGTAAATTTTTTCTTGAATAATGCACCGATTGTTGAACCAGGAATCGACCGAACATTTACCCTTCAATTACAAGATTTGCTACTAAACCAGACCAATTTAGATTTGGTAAACAACAATGGTGATCTAATTTTTGAAGGCGAAATAGTCGAGTATTACATCGCACCTATTACTGCAACATCAGAGAGTACAGCTGCTCAAAACAGATTAACAATAAGCATCAATGTTCAATTTTATAATACTAAAGAAGAGTTAAAAGATTTTGACCAACGCTTTTCATTTTACTTTGATTATAGCGGAAGCACACAATTAACAGGCTCGCAAAGAGATGAAGCAATCGATGTTGTTTACGAACGAATAACACAAGATATTTTTAATGCTTCTTTAGCGAATTGGTAGATGAAAAGACGAAAGTTTGAAGACAGAAGACGGAGGTTCTAATCTTTGCCAAAGTTGAATAATAATAGATAATTAAAACGAGAGATCCCTGCTGAAGTTTATCTTGAGCGTAGTCGAAAGACAGGAATTATGAACACAAAAACCTTTACATATTTACTTGCAAATCCGCAAAACATAAGTCAAGAACATCAGAGAGAATTGTCTGGAATTTTGGACAAATACCCTTATTTTCAACCAGCAAGAGCTTTGCAATTAAAAGGGTTAAAAAACTCGAATAGCTTTCTATATAACGATGCTTTAAAAGTTACGGCAGCATACACCACCGACAGAAACATTTTGTTTGAATACATAACTTCCGATTACTTTATACAAAACGAAATATCTGAAATCATTCAGCAACATGATGATTCTGTAACTGAAATTGAAGTGATTTCTGAAGATATTTCTGAACAAATAAGCGTTGAAATAGACAATCAGATTAAAGCGGAACTTAAAAAGGCTGAAGCTATTTTAAATCCTAACTTATTCCTGCCTAAAGGAAATGAACTTGAAATCGAAGTTGAAGCTGAAAGTGAATTACAAACCAACGAGCCTTTAGATTTTAAGAAAGAAGATGCTCATTCTTTTTCAGAATGGTTGCAACTTACTTCTGCCAAACCAATTGTTCGGAAAGAAAAAGCTTCAGTTGCTTCAAAAAAGCAAGAAAAGTTCAATTTAATTGACCGGTTTATTCAGGACAAACCCAAGTTGATTCCGACTAAAATCCCTTCCGAAGCAATTAAAATAAAAAATCTAGCAAATCAACACATCCAAGCTCCCGAAGCAAATATGACGGAGACTTTAGCAAAAGTATATTTGCAACAAAAAAACTATAAGAAAGCGATTGTTGCTTATAAAATATTAATTTTGAAATATCCCGAAAAAAGTGGTTTCTTTGCAGACCGAATTCGGGCAATACATAAACAGTTCAATTTAAAAGACTCATGAGTACGTTTACAATATTTATAGCATTAATTATTTTCGTAGCATTTTTATTAATCATTGTAATAATGGTACAAAACCCTAAAGGTGGTGGATTAGCATCATCGTTTGGTGGCGGAGGAACCCAACAATTAGGAGGAGTTCAAAAAACAACCGACTTTTTAGACAAGAGTACTTGGACATTGGCTACTTTATTATTAGCATTGATTTTACTTTCAAATATTTCAATAATGGAAGGATCTGGAAATTCGGGTTCAAAAGCATTTGACGAAAACGCTATCGAAAACGCATTACCACCAGCAGACACAACACCACAAGATACTACTGGAGATAACAAGTAGTAAAACTTTTGTATGATATTTTAAAATACCAGCTTTAATAAAGCTGGCATTTTTTTATAAAAAATATTATTGTTGTCCGATTAAAATTTATAATAATCCTTAAAAGTTATGTGTTTAAAGGATTAAAAGCTTTTTTTAAAAATAGAGGCCTTGCTTTTTCCGCCATAGGCGGACAAGTTTATTCTTAAAAAATCACTGTTTTATCAATAATCGCTAAAATTTAATCTATTGATTTTATGCTTTTACAATCAAATCTTTATTCTTTATTCTAACAGCAAAGCGGTCTAATATCTTTTACCAGCCTAATGGCGAGCAGGTCGGACAATAGTGAAAAAACATACTTAATGTTGAAAATTATTACAATTTTCTTATCTTTTTATGGTTATACTTTTAATAAGTTCATTAAAAAAACTATGAGAAAAATTACTTTCCTGCTCTTTTTTACCAGTTTACTAGTAACTGCACAAGAAGAAAACACCAAAATAAAACTGCATAGTTTTTCGGTTACTCCTTTAAATGTTTATGTTAACTCTAATGCAGGTGGAATATCCTTAGGAGCAGACTTAGTCATAAAAAAAGACAAACATTTAGTTAAATTAACACTACTAGGAGGAGGCGAAATCAATATTTCGACACTCGGACCATCAAGAGCAGAAAGTTTTTACGAAATAGATTTACTATATGGTAGAGAAATAAGATTAAAAAAAAGACTGTTTCTTGATATTTATGGCGGTATAGGATATTTTAATCAAGTTATTTCTACTCCCGAAAAAATCCCTGGATCGGGATCAAGTTCTAGCGGGTTTGGTGGCTTTTCTTTTGGCACTTCTGAATATGAAAATAATATAGAAAACAATATCACAATTGGGCTTCCTTTACAAAGCAGAATACGGTTTCAAACTGGCAGGCGTTTTTCAGTAGGTTTGCAATTGCATGCGAACTTAAATTTGCATAGAAGTATTTATAATATTGGCCCCTTTTTACAATGGAATTTACAAACTGTAAGTGATTTTTACTGTTTTGTTTAAAAATTCATTAAAGCATATTTGTTGTTTTACTAAACCTTTTAAAAGTTATTTCTTTTAAAAACACTACCTTTAAAAAACTATAACTAACTGACTAACAATATAATAAGCGAATAAGCGAATAAGCGAAATTTTAATTTTCTTATTGATTTCTGCAATATTATTACTAAGTTTGGGAGCAACCTTTTTTTACTAATTAAACTAAGAATACTTTTTTTTTAGAGAAAAAACAGACAACTACTTATGAAGCCTCTTACTTTTTACATTGTTATTTTATTTTTAGCAACTACTATTTTATGCCAAGCACAAATAGTAAACATACCCGATATAAATTTTAAAAACAAACTCTTAAATCACGACCCTATTATTGATACCAATAATGATAGTGAAATACAATTTACCGAAGCCGAAGCCTTAACCGAAACATTAAATCTAGATGGCACTTCCTCAAACCCTGGCGAAATTGCAGACCTAACAGGTATTGAAGCTTTTGTTAATATAGATAAACTACAATGTAGTTATAACCAGCTTGCTAGTATAGATTTAAGCTTTAACACTGCACTGTTAAATCTAGTTTGTAACCAAAACCCCTTAACAAGTATCAATATTAGTAATAATACTGTTTTAAGAACTTTAAGTATTTATGGCAGCCAATTAACCAGTATAGATGTTAGTAATAACGATGAGCTAATACTAATACAAGTAAGCGGCAACCTAACAAATATAGATGTTAGCAACAACCCTGTTTTACAATATTTATATGTACAAGGTAACCAACTTACAAATATAGATGTAACAAATAACCCTATTTTAGTGAGTCTAACCTGCGAACATAACCAACTCACTCAAATAGACTTAAGTAGCAACCCCTTGTTAAATTTTTTGCACTGTAGAAATAATAATTTAACCGAGCTTGATTTAAGCAATAATACAGACTTACGTACAGTAAGTTTGCTTTACAATAATGAATTAACATACCTTAATATTAAAAATGGCTATAACAACGACATTATAACAAGTGGATCGTATGCTAGTGATTTTACAAACCTACCAAATTTAGAAACTGTATGTATAGACGATGTAAATTCTAGCTTGGCAACTTTTATAGAAGACCAAGTAGGATATCCAATAATCTTTACCGAAGAGTGTCTATTAACTACAACTCAAATCACAATAACCAACCTTATAGTGTATCCAAACCCCGTAAACGAAAAGTTAAACATACAATCACAATCGCCAATTATTAAAGTTGAAGTTTATAATTTGTTAGGGCAACTACTTATTAGTAAATCTAACAAAACCGCCATTAAAAATATAAATACCACATCTTTAAATACTGGAGTTTACTTTATTAGAGTAACAGACCAAAACAATAATTATAGCATTAAACAAATTATAAAAAAATAAAGTTATGAAAACAACAATCCTACTACTCAGTCTATTTATGATGATGCAAGCCAGTTGCAATCGTGAAGAAGACCCTTACAACCCAACATTGCCAGAAGCAACAAAAATAGGAGCTAATACTTTTGGCTGTAAAATTAATGGGCAAATTATGGTGCCAAAAGACAGTAGAGTTAGTAGTCAACCTGGGGGAGCTCCAACTGGAGTAACTTATGCTAGAAACAGAACTTTAAATAAACATTATGATTGGATTGAAGCAATAGACCGAGTAGAAAACAGAGGAGGCATAGCTTTTAAATTACCAAATATAGACTCTTTGGGTGTTGGTGAGTACATTATTAAACATGTAGAAGGTGCTTTTAGTCGGGCTAATCCTAATATTGTGTATATGGGTGCTATATCTGTAAATGGTTTTTATAGCTCAATAGAAGCTACTGGAAAAATTATTATTACACGGTACGATGATGAGGTTATCTCTGGCACTTTTTATTGTACCTTAAAAAACGATTATGACCCGCCAAATGATATTATAGAAGTAACCGAAGGTCGTTTTGACTTTAACAAAAGCACTATAAATACAACAAAATTTCGTTAAAAAAAAGGTGGCTGCTGTAACAACCACCAAAATAGTAAACATTAAAAAAACGCATCTTTATTAACATTTAACAATCCAAAATTATGAATTTTCCAAAGAAAAACTACATTTTACGTAAGAAACTTAATACTTTTTTATTCTTATGTTTTACAATTACCTTGTTTTCTCAAAACCCGCCAACAGCAGCAACTTTTAAACAACAAGATATACAGTATTGGCAGGATGCCTTACAATTAATACAACCACAAATCACTACAGGTATTTTATACAATAAAGTTTCTCCTTTTTGTAACCTATACACTTTTAATACTGCTGAGTACAACACGGCAAATTCAAAATTGTTTAAACAAGCTTTATCCGAGCTGCATAGGGCAAGTGATAACCAATCGCAATTTATATCAATAGGCGATTTAAAAGATTTTAAAGAACAAGTTTATTTTTCAAACAACAATCCCGCCATACCTATTGTAGAAATAGGTGTAATAAACACCTCTTTTAATTTTCTATTTTACAATGAGGAAAATGAGGATGATGGTGGTTTAAAATACATTAACGGTGTATATACTCCAATAGTTGGAAAAACTACTGTTTTTGAAAAACACGTTAGCCTCATTAGCCCTCAAAAAGAATTTATCATCGCTTCTACTGACGGTACAGTATCATTTAGAATAAACAACACTATCTATTTTAATAACGGAAAAAGTATAAAAACACTAACTACAAATTTTGGCTCAAATGGTAGTTTTTCATTAGTTACTAATGAGGTTGTAAATACTAATTTACACAATGTAACCTATGCTAGTTTTGGCGAAAAAATAATCGAGTTTAACATTACCTATACAGATAACAGTACTTTAACCACCTTTGCCAAAATAAGAGTAATAAACCGTGAGGCTTCGCAAAACATTCCTCCTCCAAATGGTTGCTCAAAAACTAATATAATTCCTTACACTTCTACCGAACCACCTTATCAGGCTTGGGACGAGCAATCTGCCATAAACGGAAAACTGGAGTATAAAATATTTTTTGGCGATAATAATCTATCTGGTAATTGCGATTTGTCACGTGTTAAAAAACCGTTTATACTAATTGATGGTTTTGACCCTGGAGACAAAAGACGTATTGAACTTAGTGATTGCAACCCATTTTGCCAAACATTAAATAAAAATGTAGAGGGTGTGTTTGAGCCTAACGAGTACAAATCTCTTTACAGTTTAATGACTTATAATAATGGAGATAATAGTATTGTGGGAGAGCTCCAAGAAGAAAACTACGATGTTATCATTATAAATTTACCTACAGAGCGTGCTCCGTGGGATGAAAATGAGATTTTACACGATTTTGGTGCAGACTATATACAACGTAATGCAATGACATTAACTTCTTTCATTAAAGAAGTTAATACCAGTTTAGCAGATAATAATAGCACAGAAGAATTAGTAATAGTAGGCCCTAGTATGGGAGGGCAAATTACACGTTACGCATTAGCCTATATGGAGAAGCAAGAACAAGTAACAGGCAATAACTCTTGGTATCATAATACTCGTTTATGGGTAAGTATGGATAGTCCTCATCAAGGAGCAAACATTCCATTAGCTATTCAAGGTAGTATTTATTTTTTAGGTTTCATTAATGGAGATGACGAAGCAAAAAAATAGTATGAAGAAAGCTTACGTTCTCCGGCTGCAAAACAGATGCTTATAGACCATTATGACTATTTTTTAACTTCCAATAAATCACCATACTTTATAGATTATCAAGCAGATTTAGCAGCAAATGGTTTGTCAAACTCAAATGGATATCCATTACTAAGTCGTAATATATCTATAATAAACGGGTCACTTACTGGTGTTAAAAACGCACAGCCTAGTCAGCGATTTTTAGATATGAGAGGCTATATAGATTTGTCTTGGTGGCCTTTTAATTGGAGAATTAATGTATTGACCATTAAAAACAATTACCAGCAAGAAATTAATCAAACAGGTATGGTACTTGACATTAGGGCATATAGAGCTGATTGGAATTTTTATAATTCTCTTATTGCCCATAGAACAAACACTAATTGGCAAGGTAGCAGATGCGGTTCCTGGTGGTTACTTTAATACAGGTAATGACCTTAAAGAGATACTTGTTGCAAAACTAAGAGAACGAAACATTAGAAGACAAATGTACGTTCCTTCTACAGAAAATGGTTTAGTTGTTCCTCACGCCTTTATTTCAACACATTCTGCATTAGACACAAATGGGTTTTCAGATTGGTATCAACCTATTGGTAAAAATATTGTTTGCACCAATCAAACACCTTTTGATAGTTATTATGGAGAAACCAACAACACAGAACACGTTTCTTTTACTCAAGCTAGTAAAGACTGGCTATTCGAAGAATTAGCAGGCAACCCACAACCTCCAACTGTATATTTAGATGCCAATGATTTAAATGGTCCAGATGTTGTTTGTAATAATGATATTGTAACGTATGATTTTGGCTTCTGCGATATAGGCTCTCATGTAGTAACTTGGGAAATATCTAACAGCTTAGAATATATTAGCTCAGATGGACATTATATAACCGTAGAAGGTAACTCAACAAGAGGCTCTGGTTATATAAGAGCCATATTTTCAGACCAGACTGTTCAAAAAAACATTTGGGTAGGCACACCTAGCGCACCTACAAGTTTAAATGGTCCAGAGTTAGTAAATTCGGGTGTGGTATACTTATAATGGTGGTGGTAGTTCTGGTGCAACATCCTATAAGGATATTACCTTACCCTTTTGATCCCCTAATAGATATCCCCGTAGATCAAAATAGTGACAGGTGGCAAATGGAATCTAACGAGAATACAGGCTGGAATGATGGTATTTGGACAGGTAATGGAGGCATTGGTGGTGATGTACAATTAATTGCTGTTAACAGTTGTGGACCAGGAGGTTCTTTGCATATTGAAGTAGAACATGATAATTCTGGTGGCAGCTGTACAAGTTGCGATGCCTTACCTCCAGATCCAATACCAAACTCAGCAGATGAAAATTTTAAATTAGACTTTAGTGACCATCCAGAAGGCACGTATTATATTTATATTTACGATCAGTTTTCAAACCTTATGTACCAAGGGCAGTCAACAAATATTGACAAAACCGTAGAGACAACAAACATCCCCAGCGGTCTATATTACTTACACATTCACGATATAAATGGTGTAACCATGAAACAGCTTTTTATTGAACATTAAGACCTAATAATTACATTTTACTATTTAAATGCCAGCTTTTAAGCTGGCATTTTTTTGTTGTAAACACAATAATAATAATAATAATAATAATAATAGCGTTCACTGAAACAACTACTTTATTCGTAACTAATCAGTCCCAAATATATTGTTTTTTTTCATGACAAAAAGGCATTGAAGAAATATTGTTTTTCATGTCATTTTTTCAGTGTTTTTATTTGGTAAATTATACTTCTTTGTGTAATTTCATGG
>JAKITD010000094.1 GCA_021648265.1 Flavobacteriaceae bacterium
ATAGAGGATCTTGAAATATCATACTTCTTAGATGCATAATTTACAGAAATCTGACCGTTTGTGATTTGGTCAATGACAAAAAGTTTATGCTCATAAGTAACTTTTTGGTAATGAATTTTTGGACAGGGTTGTTTTTGTGTTTTCATAAGTGACTATAATTAAAGGTTTAATTTTTAGTCAACCTATTTCAGGAATGGACAGACATACAATTTAACTTAACGGTTAGAGGGATAATAACAGGGTAAAAAAATTATCTTTTGTTTAATGAACCGCTAAGTACGAGAACCGTACGCTTAGTGGTGCGAGAGGTGTACTGGCGACTTGGTCGTCAGCCGCCTACTCGATTGTAATTTAGCTAAAAAAAATTAGAATCCCGATAACTATCGGGACAATTGAATTTATCCAAACACTCCCCGAATTTTATATCTGACCCCCAAAGAAATGCGAGTTTGGTTAAAAGCAGAAATGCCTTTTGTGATTGGTGATTCTTTAAGATAACCGATTAACCTTCATCTGGAAACTCAGCGCTTTCATAAGCACCA
Organism: Flavobacteriaceae bacterium; assembly: GCA_021648265.1. GTDB lineage: Bacteria > Bacteroidota > Bacteroidia > Flavobacteriales > Flavobacteriaceae > Marifrigoribacter. The sequence goes on from JAKITD010000094.1 coordinate 543, forward strand.
GCATCAGGAGAATCTTCAGGTCTATCAATTCCATTAGCATCTACAGGTGCTTGAGAAGCTCCACTAGGAATTGCAATTCCATCTGCTCCAGAAACTCCAGTTTCAATATTAAAGTTGTTGTTTGATGTGTCAAAGAAAGCGGGATCTTGATTTCTAACTATATTGGTGTATAATGTGTCATTTGAAAAATCGTAGTTGGGTCCTGTAAAATCTCCGTTTGGATCATCAAAACGAATCAAGCTATTAGTGAATTTAAAGTTGAAAGCAGCATTGCTATCTTCTACAAAAATAAGTTCACGAGATTCATTTCCGTAAATAATACAGTTGGTAAAATTAGCTTCAATTAAATCTGAAACAAAAGTATTGTCTTCGGTTTCTAAAACATTATCAATAATTACTGTAGGAAATAAACGGAAACCATTATTCCAGTAATTGGCAAAAGTAGAATGGACAAAGTTATATTTTCCGCCTAAAGAACAAGATAGTGAGGTTTGACCACTATTATTAATCACCACATTTTCTCCATAAATATCTCCTGTTCTAGCTAATAATCCTACATTGGAAGAGTTGTAAATTTGTACATCTTTAAGTGATAAAGTTAAATTCCCGTCGTTGCTATCCATTAAAATTCCTACGATAGAATTTTTAATGGTTGTAAAATTAAATTCATTATTTGTACTTCCTGCGGTCAACCAAATTGTTCCCCATTGTCCTGGGGTATCAGAAAAACTAGGTTCCAATCGGTCCCCTTCAAATATTACTTGATTTTCCATAAGCTCAGGATCTGAACTTGGTGTTCCATTTACTTTCATTGAGCCTGTATTGGCAACTAATATTCCGCTATCTCTATGAAAATGTATTCTTGCACCAGCATCAACTGTTAGTGTTTTGTTGGGAGAAACGGCTGCAAAGCCATAAATAACATACGGTTTCTCGTTGGTGAAATGAAGTTGATTGTCTTCAAGAAAAAATCCTTCAATTAATAAGGGTTCTTCTTCTGTTCCTAAATTAAGAGTTTCAATAGTACCATCTACAAATTGTTCTGGAAAAAGAAATACTGCATCTTGAACAAGTGTTACTAAATCTACATCTTGACTGTTTCCGCCTTCATCAAATACTATTTTATCGGTGTATAAAAAGGCATTATCAGGATTGGGGAAATTATTTATATCGATCGTTGTTTCAATAAAAATAAAAATACTATCCTTTGCTAATACGTTGATGTTTTGAAATGATTTTCCAGGAATTCCATCTACATTTAAACGGTAATTAGAAGCTTCGCCTTCACCCAAACGTATGGTTGGTATGTGAATATCATCATTACTTCGGTTATATACTTTTAGTGTTCTTGTACTAGAACCAATGTTAGAAAAAACAGTGTCTAAATAAATGGTGTCTTGTGAAAACTCTAAGTTTCCTGTACTGGGGGTAGTTTCAAAATCGTTTCGGCAAGAACTCCATAGTACAATGCTGAAAACTAATGCTAATCCGTATAAATATCTCAAGGGTGTAATTTTTTAATTTCAGTAAAAATATAACTTTTTAGTTAGGTAATTATTGTTTGGGGATAAGTTTTTATTATTCTCGTTTTACAGACCTACTAGGTTTTTAAAACCTAGTAGGTCTAACTAAAAACCCAGATTTAGTTCTCGACTGTGCTTGAACAGACAAAACTAGATATTTCATTTTTTTTGAAAAAAAGTAATTTTCAATAATTTACATAAACATCGCCAATAAAAGGTTCGGGATATTCTGGATCTTGAAGTACTAATACATAATAATAAACTCCAGCAGGAACTAAACTTCCTCTAAACAGCAAACCTTCGTTGGTAATTCCGTCCCAAAATCCTTCTTCATTTCCACCTTTGTATATAATATTTCCGTAGCGACTGTAAATGGTTAGCTCAAAATCTAAATAGATATTTAATAAATTACTTATTTCAAATTCATCGTTAATTCCGTCGCCACTTGGTGAAAATCCTTCTGGAATATAAGGTGCACAATTTTCAGTTTCAATTAAAAAGGAAGCGGTTGCAAAGCAGATTTCATTTTCTAATCGTACATAAATAGTTTGTGGATCGATTCCGTTTTGATAACTTCCTGGGTCTGAAATTTCATTTTCGTTCGCAATTGCATTTTCTAAGGTGGTATAATAGGTTATTATATCGTTAGGATCTGTTGAGATAAGATCGTTTTGAACGGTTAAATCAAAAGTAGCTGTATCAAAACCTTCATCGCATTCCAATAAATCTGGAAGCGGAACAATAGGAGGGATGCTTCCAAATTCGACATTTAAAATGAAATCATTATTAATTTCATTAAGTTCTTCAATGATTCCAATTCCATTTCCGGTATCGTCAACTACTACTAAAATTTCAAAATTACTAGGTGTTTCTTCAGGAAGAGTAACTTCTATAAAATACGACTCACTTCCATCAATTTCAATGTCGTTTTGGGTTTCAGATTGTGCTAAAATACTTCCGTTTATGTAAAAAGTAATGGGTGTATTTGCTGGTAAAATTCCGGTAGCCTCAAGGTTATAAACGGTATATTCAATAAGTAAATCGCGATCACGACAAGCATATAATGTGTTGTTAATAGTAACGGTAGCATCTGGTAAGGGACATTCAATCACTTCAATTTCAAAAGCATCTGTTAAAAAGCAATCCTCATTTGCTACACGAATAAAAATGGTTTGTGGATTTTCGATATTCTCATAGGCTTCAATTTCAATAATATTATTGGTGTTGTTTTGAGCATCTTCTTCCGAGGTATGATACGATAAAGTATAGATAGGGTCTATTGCTGAGGTAGCTTCAGTTAAATTAAAAACCTCGATTCCTAAAACATTACATAATTCTAAGTTGATTGGACTTTCAAATTGCGGGAAAACGAGTAGGTGAATTTCTAAAATAAATTCATTGTTATTTTCATCCAATTCATTAACAAGTCCCGAGCCATCACCAACATCATCTACGACTGCTTTTAAAATAAAATCTGCAGGAATATTATTTGGAATTGTTACATTTATGGTGCCTGTTTCAGACCCATTAATAGCAATTTCAGTTTGGGTAAATGCTTGTCCAACAAGCGAAACGTCAGCATAAAAAGCAATCGAAGTGCCTACAGGGATTACTGCCGAACTGTTTGTATTGTAAACGGTATAATTAATTTCAAAATCACGATCTCCACATTCGGTACCACCAGTTAAAGTGTCAATTTCGATTGTTGCATCGGGTAATTCGGTATTTAAAACGGTGATAATAGTATTGACCATTACCAAATCTTGATCGGAAGTAAGTTGAATTACCACGTTTGTATCACCCGGATTGATATTGTTTTCGATATTGTAAAAATCAATATCCATATTGTAGAGTTGGTCGGATCCTGTAAAACTATTGGTTCCGTTAAAGGCGTTGTCTTCGGGGTTTAGGGGAGGGTTACTAATTAGATTTCCGTTAATACTTAGCGTTTCGTTGTTTGCAATACTTTCGTCACCTTCCCAAGCTAAAAAGCCAATCTTTGCTCCTGTATTGTCCAAGACATTTAGATTGCTAAGTGTTATTTCTAGAGTATTACTTACTTGAGAAACGGCTTGAAGTCCATCAAAAATGGAAACTTGATTAAGAGGAAGGGTTGCATCTTCATAAATAATAATAACTGCCCAACCCCCAAAATTGGTAGCAGTTCCGCCATTTATTTGACAGAAGGGTTGAATGTCTTCTTGTAAATCTAAATTACTTAATGTATAGTTTCCGTTTCCATTAGCAGTTATAATTGAGGTTACATCAGTAAAGGCAGCAAAAAAATTATAAAGGGTAGTATTGGATTCAAATGAATAACTAAACTCTCTTTCGGCAATCACAGGGTTCCCATTTAATGAAACTTCAAAATCGCCATCTCCAGATCCTGCCCAATATAAATAGGCAGCTATAACTTGTTGTCCTGCTTGTAACTGAAAATCGGCACTGCTTTCCGCAAGAATTTCACAATTGGTTGCACCTCCATTTTCTTCAATGTTTAAGGTGTTTCCGAAGGCTAAATAGTCGTAATGACCATTAAATTGTTGTAATAATGTTACTTCTTGGGAAAATAATATTACGGGGAAAACAGACAGAAATATTGTAATGAAATATCTCAATTTTTTCATACTATTTTTTTCTTTTCAAGATACGAAAAATTTTTCTTTGGTAGGGATGAATTTTATATGTGGTCAACAGATATAGAAAAGTTTTGTCTTACTTGTTAAAAGCTTGAAAATGTATTTATATAAATGACTTTCTGAGTTATCATTTGTTTTAGTTAACTTTACAGGAGTTAATATAAGTTTATTTCAGATATTGAATTTGCTTATGTGATTGTGTTGCTGTTAATTAATTAAAACTAAATGAAAAATTTATTCGTACTATTATTGGTGCTTGTGCTTTTTGCTTGTAATATATCTTCAGAACAGAACGAAATAAATGAAACCGTTGAAACTACTGTAAAAGGGAATGTGTCGGACGTTGAAAGAAATATCCAAATTGAAAATTTTAAGATTGTTTTAGTAAGAGTTTGGGATGATTGGAGCGGTGTTCAGTATTTTTTAAATAGTGAAATTATTGATTCTGTAAGAACAGATGTAAATGGTGATTATTCTTTAACATTTGATTATATTAAAGGAGAAAGGTATCTTTTTCAGAAACAATACTATGGAAGTCCATACTATACAGAAAGCATTGGTAATACGGATATTACTGAAGGAATTATTAATGTTCGAGATATGAATGCTTGGTATCCAACAATACTAAAGCTAAATTTAAATGTTACAAATAATGATTATCCTGCAATGCGCATCAGTAGTAAGGTGCTTAGTAACAGTAGTTTGTTTTTTGCAACGATAGATGTTTTTGAACAAAATGTTGATACAATTGCTTTTATTAAAAGTAAACCAAACTCAGATGCAGAATTAAATTTTCATTATTCAACAGGTAATTCGAATGGTGATTATCATTATTATATTGAAAGGTTTACAACAAGCCTTCAGGATACTATTAGTTTATCTTACAACATTGATTGTTCAACTTTTTGAATGTTTTTTTAAACTACAAATCCCTACGTTTCAAAATTAAATAAGACCAATAAATAAAAAGTGCAGTCCAAATTAAAACAATTAGGATATTTAAGGGTTGTACGCTATAATCTTTGTCGAAAGCTTCTCCTAACTGACTTGCAGCAGATTGCACTGCGCCTAACCTAGAGAAAGGTTCTTTTATTAAATTAGCCATTGACGATAATGGAAAAAACTGGCTAACAGTATCTGCTATGTCGGTGTCTTTAAATAGTTTCCACTTTAATAAAGCATAGATAATACCTTCAGCAATACTCCAAATTGCCAAAAAACCCAAAGCAAAAGCAGATCTTTTTACCAAAATCCCCAAAAATAAACAGAAGGAAAAGAAACCCAAAAGCTTTATAAAATATGCGAATAGGTATTCCGTGTCACTAAAAATGATTCCAATTTCATTATAATCTGAAAATATTAACCCTAATATTAAAGAAACGCCAAAAACAAAAATGGTAGAAACTGCTGCAAATAAAACAACCGTTAGAAATTTTGAAAGGACAAATTCCTTTTTGCTTAAACCATCTATAAGGTTTTGTTTTAGTGTGCGGTTACTATATTCGTTAGCCATCATAGAAACAATGACAATGGCTAGAAATATTTTAAGTAATGCTGCTATATAAGCATTAAAATGCCATATATACGGAAAATTAAATATTCCTTGGTCGGCAATTCTAACGTTAATTATTGGGATTTCAATAGATGAAATTAATGCAATAAACATAATCAAAACGAAGTAAACAATCGAAATAACTATAGCCGATTTGTTATATTTTAGTTTATGTAATTCTATGGTAAGTAGTCGTAACATTGTGAATGAGTTAAGCAGTTTTGGTTAATTCTAAAAATTGTTCTTCTAAACTTTCTTTTCGGTGTACTAAATAGGAAAGGCTAATTCCTTTTTCGAACAATAATTTGTTTAATCCAGCACTATCTAAAGGTTTTTTTAAATAAGCGATAAGTTTCCCCTCTTCTTGTTTAATATTTCCAAAACTTTTGTGTGTTTCTAAAACCGCTTTTAGTTTTTCTAAATCGTCCGATTGTAACGTAAAAAATCCGTGACTAGCAATCATATCTTCAACTCTACCAGAATACAAGCTTTTTCCTTTCTGAAGTATCACCACGTGCGTACAAACTTTTTCAACTTCATCTAATAAATGAGAAGCTAAAAGTATCGTGGTTCCTTCTGAAGCAATTTGTTTGATAATCTCTCTAATTTGATGAA
>JAKITD010000095.1 GCA_021648265.1 Flavobacteriaceae bacterium
CCATCGAAACCGGAAAATTAGCAAAACAAGCTCATGGAAGCGTTGTAGTGCAATCAGGAAAATGTATGTTATTATGTACAGTAGTTTCCAATTATGAACAAAAAGACCTTGGTTTTCTACCATTAACTGTAGATTATAGAGAAAAATTTGCTGCCGCAGGTCGTTATCCTGGTGGTTTCTTCAAAAGAGAAGCAAGACCCAGTGATGGTGAAGTATTAACGATGCGTTTAGTGGATCGTGTATTACGTCCATTATTCCCAAAAGATTATACCGCAGAAACTCAGGTGATGATTCAATTAATGTCTCATGACGATGACGTGATGCCAGATGCAATGGCAGGATTAGCTGCTTCTGCTGCTATTCAATTATCAGATTTTCCATTTGAATGTGCTATTTCAGAAGTTCGTGTTGGTCGTGTAAATGGCGAGTTTGTTATCAATCCTTCAAGAGCACAATTAGCAGAATCTGATTTAGAAATGATGATTGGAGCCTCTGCAGATTCAGTAATGATGGTAGAGGGAGAATTAGATGAAATTTCTGAAGAAGAAATGATAGAGGCTATTAAATTTGGTCATGAAGCGATTAAAGTACAATGTGCTGCTCAAATTAGATTAGCTGAAGCATTTGGAAAGAAAGAAGTTCGTGAATATGAAGGGGAAAGAATAGAAGAAGATTTAGAAAAGAAAATTCATGATATGGCGTATGATAAAGTGTATGCTATTGCAAAAGCTGGATCTGCGAAACACGAAAGAAGTGCTGCATTTCAACAAATAAAAGAAGATATTAAAGCAACGTTTTCTGAAGAAGAATTAGCAGATTATGGCGGTTTAGTTTCCGATTATTATCGCAAAGCGGAAAAAGCTGCGATTCGCGACTTAACCTTAAATGAAGGGTTGCGTTTAGATGGTCGTAAGACAGACGAAATTAGACCTATCTGGTGTGAAGTAGATTATTTACCATCTACTCACGGTTCTTCAATTTTTACACGTGGAGAAACCCAAGCATTAGCTACCGTAACTTTAGGAACATCTAGAGATGCAAACAAAATAGATATGCCATCGTTTGAAGGTGAAGAAAATTTTTATTTACATTATAACTTCCCTCCTTTTTGTACTGGAGAAGCAAGACCTATTCGTGGAACCTCTCGTAGAGAAGTTGGACATGGTAACTTAGCACAACGTGCATTAAAAGGGATGATTCCTGCAGATTGTCCTTATACAGTAAGAATTGTATCCGAGGTATTAGAATCTAACGGTTCGTCTTCTATGGCTACTGTTTGTGCAGGAACTATGGCTTTGATGGATGCGGGCGTGCAAATGACAAAACCAGTTTCTGGTATTGCAATGGGATTAATTTCTGATGCTGATTCTGGAAAATATGCTGTATTATCTGATATTTTAGGCGATGAAGATCACTTAGGAGATATGGATTTTAAAGTAACAGGTACTGCAGATGGTATTACCGCTTGCCAGATGGATATTAAAGTAAAAGGATTATCCTACGAGATTTTAGTAAATGCACTAAATCAAGCTCGTGATGGCCGTTTACATATCTTAGAAAAATTGACTGATACAATTGCTACACCAAATGCAGAGGTTAAAGATCATGCTCCAACAATGGTAACAAGACGTATTCCTAACGAATTTATCGGTGCCTTAATTGGACCTGGTGGAAAAGTAATTCAAGAAATGCAAAAAGAAACTGGGACTACGATCGTTATTAACGAAGATCCAGTAACTGAAGAAGGTATTGTTGAAATATTAGGTGTAGGAAGAGAAGGTATTGATGCAGTTATGGCAAAAATAGATTCTATATTATTCAAACCTGAAGTTGGAAGTGTATATGAAGTAAAAGTAATCAAAATGTTAGATTTTGGTGCTGTTGTAGAATATATGGACGCTCCAGGAAACGAAGTATTATTACACGTTTCTGAATTGGCTTGGGAACGTACCGAAAATGTTTCGGACGTTGTAAATATGGATGATGTTTTTGATGTAAAATACTTTGGTCTTGACAAACGTACTCGTAAAGAAAAAGTTTCTCGTAAAGCTCTTTTACCAAAACCTGAAGGATTTGTAGAAAGACCTCCTCGTAGTGATACTAGAGATAATCGCGGAAGAGACAACAGAAGTAGAGATAATAGAAGATAACCGTTCCCGATAACTATCAGGAAGAGATTAGTTAAATTATTTCTAATTATTTATAGAAACCTCCAATTTGAGAAATCAAGTTTGGAGGTTTTTTTGTGTGCAATATTTTTTATTAGCTGAGTTGTACTATCCTTAATTAATACAAAAAACCAAACAACCATAGTGGTATTTTGTTTTCAAAACCTAGCTCAATAGTATCCGCAGCAATAAAACTATTTTTTGCACCTTGTAGTTGTTTTGTAGTTTTAGTACGACCACCTACTTCAAATAAATAAGTATTATTAATTAAAAAATCTCCTTTATCTGGATATGTTACTTGTTGATTTTGAGATAATTGATTTAAAAAAAATGATTCCCTTACATTGCCTATATTTGGTTGCGTGTACTTTATAGCATACATGTAGTTTGTGTTTTCTAAAAAAAGTTTTTCTGGTTTTTGAAGCAAACTAATACCAAAGCTATCTTTATATAAAGCCGTAAAAATAGATGCATCGTGCAAAGAATTAATATACTCAAGCAATGTTTTTCGGGTAATTTGAATTTTATTGGCTAATGCAGAAATATTTGGTTTAAAAGGTACAGACTGACTAATTACATATACTAATTGCTTTATTTTATTGCTTATTGAAATGTCTGTATTTCGCAACAAGGGCAACTCCACTTCAATAATCATGTTAATTATTTCTTGCAGTCTTTTAAAATATAGTTCTTCATTTTTTGCGTAAAAAGGAAAATAACCTATTTTTAAATAATCTTCAAAATACTGTAAGGGCTTTATTTGTTTAGTAATTGCTAAAGCAATTTCAATATGGTTTTCTAATAAATATTTTAGTTCATACGACTGTAATTCTATTTTTAAGTTAATGTTTAGGTATTCTCTAAACGACATTCCTTGCATACTGTAAACCAATGCCCTACGACTTAAATCACTTCTAGAATTTAATATTTCAAGCAATGAGGAACCAGTAAAAACTACTTTTAAGCTGCTGTAAATATCAAAAATATTTTTTAGTTCTATAGACCAATTTTTGTATTTATGAACCTCATCAATAAATAAATGTTCTCCTCCTTTTGCAATAAACTCTTCTGTAAAATCTATTAATCTATTTTCAGAAAAATATAAATCATCTAAAGATATGTATAAAGCCTTGCTTGACAAACCATACTCTTGCTTAATATACTGTAATAATAAGGTAGTTTTCCCAACACCTCTTGACCCTTTTACCCCTATTAGCCTTTCCTGCCAAGGTAATTGAGTTAGTAAATAACGTTTAAAAGTAAGGTTGGTTTCTTCAATTAATAAGGTATGTCTTTTTCGTAAACTTTCCATATTGTTTATAGTAAAATACAAATATAAGTAAAATATGTTTTCTTTAAGAAACAAATTTATATTTTTATGTTTTCCGCAAGAAACATTATTTATTTTCTTAGATGAATAACATTTTTTTTTGAATTTCATGAAATTAGTTCTTTAAAAACTAAAAACCTCCAATTTGAGAAATCAAGTTTGGATGTTTTTTTTTGTGTGCAACGCAACCTTTTTAAAATTGTTAGACTATAGGGAAACATACAGAGAATAATTAAAAAAATAACTATTATGAAAACATTAAAGCAACTAGTAATCATTTTACTAATAAGTTTAACTACAAATGCTCAAGAATTGCAGTGGATTAAAACTGTCGGAGGTGTTGAACATGATGTTTCAAGGGATATTATTTTAGACCGTTCGGGTAATATTTATACTGCTGGTGAGTTTAATGATATTGTAGATTTCGACCCTAGTGGAGCTATAAATGAACTTAGCTCGAATGGCATAAAAGACATTTTTATTCAAAAATTAGATGAATCTGGAAATTTTTTATGGGCAATATCCTTTGGAGGTGTTGGAGATGAATATTTAGGTTCAATTACTTTAGATGATACTGGAAATTTATATATAACAGGACGTTTTTTTGACATTGTAGATTTTGACCCTGGACCTGGCAGCCAGATTATTACTTCAAATGGTTATAATGATTCATTTATAATGAAACTTGACCCTTTAGGCAATCTAATTTGGGTAAAAACACTGAAAGGCCCTGCTTTTAATGTAGGCAGATCTATAACAATAGATGATTCAGAAAACATATATATAACGGGATCATTTGGAGGTACTGTAGATTTTGACCCTAATAATGGTGTTTTTAATGTTACTTCTAATGGAGAAGGCGATGTTTTTATATTAAAACTAAATTCAGTTGGGGATTTTATTTGGGTAAAAACTTTAGGAGGGAATCTTAATGACTATGTTAATTCAAGTGCAATTGACAGTTCAAACAATCTATATATTACAGGAAAATTTGAAGGGCTGGTAGATTTTGACCCTAGTAATGGCATCTTTAACATAACAGCCAATCCAGACGGAGGTAATAGAGATATTTTTATTCTAAAGTTAGATGTTGACGGAAATTTTATTTGGGCAAAAGCCTATGGGAACAATGAATTTTGGGAAAGTGTTAAGGATATAACTATAGATTATTTAGGAAACACCTTTGTTACAGGTAGTTTTAAGGGTGTTTTGGATTTTGATCCAGGAACAGGCGTACATAATTTAACTTCAACCTATAACGCATCTATTTACTTGTTAAAATTAAATTCTGATGGTAACTTTGTTTGGGCTCATACGATTGATAGTAATGGCTTAACTGATGAAGGTTGGTCTGTTACAACAGATTTTTTAGGAAACCCTATAATAACAGGTAAATTTATGGAGACCGCAGATTTTGACCCTGGAGTTGGAGTTGCCAATCTTACTTCTAATGGTAACAAAGATATTTTTATTGCAAAGTATGAAAGTAATGGAAATTTCATTTGGGCTAGGTCTATGGGTAGTGCTGCCTTAGATGTTGGCACTTCTGTAAGTACAGATAACTTGGGGCATATTTTTTTAACGGGAACCTTTAGAGAGGTAGCAGATCTTGACCCAGGTACAGGAACTACTAACTCTATTTCTAATGGTGATGCCGATATTTTTGTAATGAAACTTATAGATAACACTTTAGACATTATTGATAATGAACTGGAATCTAATATAAGAATATACCCCAACCCTACTAATGGAAACTTTACTGTTTCATTAGGACAAATCTATCAAAAAACAGAAACCATAATAATGAATAATTTAGGGCAAATTGTTTCTAATAAAACAGTAATCAATACAGGGAAAATTGATTTATATATTAAAGGAGCTTCAGGGGTTTATCTAGTTAAGATAATAATAGATGGTAATAAAAAACTAAACCTAAGAGTTTTAAAGAAATAAAAAATCGCTATGAAAAAGAATATTAAATTATTACTTTTATTTTGTATTATTAACTTAACTTCTTGCGAAAATGAGCCAGTAGAAATTGTTAACATAAAAGCAGAAGATGTTATTGAGGTAAACTCTGAATTATATAATACAATCCGATTTATCGCAGATGAAGAACCCTCAAACACATCTGCATGCATAGAGTTTGTATATAATTTTACGATTATTGTGTATGATAGTAATTTAGAAATAATCGATATTGAAATCATGCATAGCGATCAAGAATTTATTATTTTATTAGATTCTATTGAAGAGGGAGATTCTATTAGTTTAAGCTATCCAATTACATCGACTTTAGAAAACGGAGAACTATTAATTATTAACAATAACGAGGAATTAAAAGAAAACCTTGACAAATGCCTAAAAGAAGAAACTATCGGTTATTGCAATGCAATTCTTGAAGATTGTATTTGGAAAGTTGCCTACTTAGAAGGAGGAAATAACGATTATGAAGACGCTTATTTTGAAATTAGCCCAATGGGAAACATCTGGTTTCATTATAACGAAGAAGTAATTCTTGGAACTTGGATTTCTCTTTTTATTGAAGATGAATTACACCTAAACATTAACTTAATTGATACTGAGGTAGTTGGTGCTAATTGGAATTTTAATTGGAAAGTTACCTACCTAACTCCAGACGAAATGGAGCTTTTTAATGGGGAATCTTATTTTAAAATAGTAAAAGAATGCTTCTCCCCTTGTAAACAACTGGTTTTTGAAGAATGCGAAATAGAACCAGATAGCGGATTAGCCGAGTTTAACCTAGAAAGTTATATAGAATGTTTTCTTCCATTTACCACAATTAAAAATGTTTTTGAATACACCATTACTTTTTACGAAACGTATGAAGATGCTTCGGAAGGAGCTAATTCAATCAACTCAACATCATACAACAACACAGAAAACCCACAAGAAATTTTTGTGCGATTTGAAAATAATCAAACAGGAAATACAGCAACAATATTGACTATTTATATTGCCGCTGTTTCTTGTTATTAACTTATCTGTAAGATTGCATAAGAAATATTAACTTGTGCAATCGTATTATTAAAACCATCTATTGACCCAAGAAGAACTAATACATAAATGCAAAAAAAATAATCGAGAAGCTCAAAACGAGTTGTTTCATCGGTATAAGGACACCCTTTTTTTATTGTCACTTAAATATTGCAGAAATAAAGTAGAAGCCGAAGACAATTTACACGATGCTTTTATTA
>JAKITD010000023.1 GCA_021648265.1 Flavobacteriaceae bacterium
TCTTTTTTTATTTTATTTTCTGAAGGTAATAATGTATTTACATTGATTTGTCTTTGAATACTTTTTATATAAGAGATGATTTTATTTGGTTTAGTGTAATCTCCTGTCTTAGTTGCATCATATAAAGACAATAAATATTCTTTCATTATACTATTATAATTAAAAGTATCTAATTTTAAATCTGCATTTAATAGTTTTAGAGCTCCCGTTATAGGCTGTTTGGCTATTGAATCGTTCCAACTTATCCAAAGGTGGTTTGGGGAGTCTTGTACTGGAAAAACCTTAAGTAAATCTCCTTGATAAATCATTAGAAAAACTTCAGCTCTTTCGTTTAATTTTATAATTTCTCTATCAAAAATATTCTGTTCAGATTGTTTTTTTCTGAAAGCAGTTTCAGCTACCTGAGCTAATTTGTAGGATCCATCTTCATTAAACAGATCGTTAAATGAAACGTATTTTCCTTGCTGTCCTAAAATATTAACCACAGATTCTTCTTTCACGTATATTATTTTCTGTTTTTTCCAATATTCTGCATTAATATTCATATCCAAAAAAGCCTGTACAGCATTCATTTTTTCTCTATCAGGGAAATTAAATTTGTCTTTTTTTGAAATTTTATGCATTACATCGTAAGCTAAGGTGCTTACTGGAGCAAATCTACCTTCATAAGTCTGCACCAATAACTTTTCAAACTCTTTTATATGCTCTTTACTTATTGAACCTGTATAAGTTTCATGAGAATGGTTATTTACATCTTGGTTATTTTGTGAAAAAGCGACTCCTAGATTTATAAAAAATATAATTATTAATGTGCTTATTGTTTTTCGTTTCGCTCTAGTATTATTAATTTTTTCGAATAATTTACTATATCTAGACTGTTTATTAAACAACGTTAAAACAAAGCCTAATCCTAATAAAAAATACCCAAAATAGGATACCCAAGTTCCATAAAAATCATGATTTACTGAAAGAATAGTACCTCTTTCATCTTTATCGTAGGATGACTGAAAAAAACGATATCCTCCATAATCTAAAACATTATTCATAAATATTCTATGATTTTTATTTACCGCTTTTTCTTGGTCTATTAATGTAACCTCACTTGCATAAGAAGATGGGCTATTTGACCCTGCATATCGCTCTAGTATAAATTTGTTTAATTTAATTGCAAATGGAAGGTGCATTTTTTTTAATCCATATGAAATTTCAATTTCTTTATCATTAAATTTCTCCTTTTGATAATTATCTAAATACCCTCTACCACCAACTAGGGGAACTTCTTTTGTTATTCCGTTATAAGTAATTGTTGTTACCAAAACATCAGGTCCTGAAGTAGTTTCGTCCCCTTCGGCATATTGTATATGTGCATTGTTATATGTTTTAATGAGGGCAAACGCAACATGAGTTGCTCCAGGTTTATAAACGTGTTTTGGTTTTAATTGGGTTAAAGTGTTTTTTGGAATAATTTCGGAAATCATTTCTGGCATTTTTATTACTTCAACAGAAGCAGGATACACAAAAAACACTTTATTATTGTGCAAGGTAAGTACCATTGCATTGGGCTTTTCGGTAGTATTAAAAGCTAGTGAAAATCCGTGTTTAACATTAACTGCACCTTCTTTTAAAATTATTTTATCTTGGTGGTTGTCTGAACTAAGATTAATTTCTATAATTTTTTTTCCATTTGTTCCTTTTCCTTCATGGTATGTTTCTATTGCATTATTTATATGCTTTTTAAAATCAATTTTTACAGGATTTTTATCTGTGTAAATAGTGTATGAAAATGAATTATCGCTTTTAGCTCCTATAAGTATTGGTTTATTAGATGAAAAAGTGTTAGTAGCTGTTCTCACGCTTATATATGGATCTGAACTAAACATATAATTTGTTGATTCTCCTTCCCGAATATGCATAGTCCCTTCGTAACCTATATACCTAGTTATGCCCGCTCCCATTATTATAATAATAAAAGCAATATGAAACGTTAATGATGCCCATCTTTCTCTTCTTAAAAGTTGATATCTTTTAATACTTCCAATAAAATTAACAATTAATAATAATAGTAATACTTCAAACCACTTGGCGTTATAAACAAGTATTTTAGAAGTTATTGTATCATACTTATCTTCAATAAAAGTTGCTGTAGCTATAGCAATTGTAAAGACAATAAGAAGTATTAAAGTAGTTTTTGACGAAATTAAAATACTAAGTAGTTTTTTCATAAGACGAAAATTTTAACATCCAAATTTAACAATTTTACAAACTAACATTACTGATATATATCAGCCTTTAATATAAACATCTTCCGTAAATTTGGCATTATACTACAACTTAAACACTTATTATTATGAGACTTATATTAATGAATTTATTTTTTATTTCTTTATTTTTTTCTTGTAAATCCGATATAAAAAAGGACAGCGAGAATAGTTTGTCTGCACGAAAAATTGTGGTTCAGGAAGTAATAAATATAAAAGATTACACTTATTTACGTGTTTTTGAAAATGATGTTGAGAAATGGGTTGCAACTTCACCAATTTCTGCTGAGAAAGGAACGGTTTTTTATTTTAAAAACGCAATGGAAATGGCTGATTTTGAAAGCAAAGAGCTAAACAAAATATTTAACAACATACTTTTTGTAGATCGTCTTAGTACAACCCCAGATTTGACACTTGTTGAAGATAAAATCACTATGAAAAATTTATCTGAAAAAGCAACTAAACCCATTATTGAACAAAAAGAAATAACAATTACTCCAACAAACGGAACAATAAGTATTTCTGAAATTTATAAAAACAAAGAAAACTATAATAACAAAGTCGTAACTGTAAAGGGAGAAGTGACTAAAGTTAATCCTGCAATATTAAACAAAAATTGGGTTCATTTACAAGATGGCAGTTCATTTAATAATGATTTTGATTTAACAATTACAACCCAAAGTGAACTTATAGTAGGTGATGTAGTTACTCTAAAAGGAACACTAGTAACTAATAAAGATTTTGGTGCAGGATACACCTATAGTGTTATTATTGAAGATGCAATATTAATAGAATAGAATCACTTAAACTTCTCTATTAAAAAGCATACTAATTAAGAAACAAATGAATATCGGTTTTATGAAACAAACAGCAATTTTACTTACTGCTATGGTATTCTTTTTTAATATTGAAAACGGATTTTCTCAAAACAAGACAATTTATGAAGTAACCGCTACTGAAGTAATACAAGTAAGTTCTTACACCTATTTACTTGTAAAAGGTAAAAACACAAAAATGTGGTTAGTGGTTCCAAAATTTGAAGCTAAAGTAGGTGAAAAATATTACTATAAAGGAGGAATGTTAATGTCTAATTTTAATAGTAAAGAATTAAATAGAACTTTCGAAAATGTTTTATTTCTAGAGAATATAAGCCCTAGTAAAATTGATTTAGAAATTAAAACATACAAACACAATAGTAAAAACAATAACTCAAAAAAAGATACTAATAAAAAACTTAAAAAAATATCTGAAAAAATCCCACCTATCTCAAATGGAATTTCAATATCTGAATTATTAAAAAACAAACACCTCTATAAAGGCAAAACCGTAATCATTAAAGGTAAAGTAACAAAATATACTCCCAAAATAATGTATAAAAACTGGTTTCATTTACAAGACGGAACAGAATATAATGATGTTTTTGAAATTACTGTTACTACAAATGCACAATTAAAAGTTGGTGATATAGTAACTGTAAAAGGTACAATAACCTTAAACAAAGACTTTGGCTACGGTTACCTTTACAAAATAATTTTAGAAAATGCTGTTATTATTGAATAGCTACCTCTAGTTTAATTGCTACAATTCTCTACTATAACTTTGTTCTTTATGGCAACCACTTAAACAAGTACCTCCTTGCTCTGTGGCAATATACTTTAAAGGCATATCCCAACTTCCAAACTTAACGGTTTCGGGAACTAAATGATCTCTACTAGAGCCATGAATACTGTGGCAGTTTACACAAGTTCTTCCTTTTTTCTTATTAATATGAATATAATGAAGATTCTGTTCTCCATTTCTAAACTCTGTAGCATACTTAGTTTTTTCTAATAATAATAAATCTGCATCATGACACCCAAAACAAAGGTCATAGTTTTCTTCGGTTCCTTCTGCATAATTTTTTGTAGGATAAGGAACATTTAGTAAGTACAAATTCTCTGAAGCGTGTGGGTTGTGACAAACGGTACAGCCATCATCAAGTGCTTCATGTTTAAATTCACTTTCCCTTATTAACTTTTCTATATTACTTATTTCTCTTTTATCTACTTTAATAGTTTCATTATGACATTCTAAACATAGTGCTTTTTCATTTTTTAAAAGTATCTTTTTTATTGAAGAAGAGTGAGGAGAATGACAATTAACACAACCCCCTTCCTTTGTGGCAGGAGTATGTACAATTTTAGACTTTTTAATAAAACTTTCCAACTCATCATGGCAGAAATAACATAAATCGGGTGATTTTGCGAAAATTAAATTTGAATCGTTAGAACTATGAACTTCATGACATTCCATACAATCACCCTTTTTAACAGGGTCATGAATATATTTAACTTCTAGATACACATCCCGAGCCTCCTCATGGCAAGAATAACAAAGTGCTGCACCTTCATATAAAAGTGTAAAGCCTTCTTCATCTTCAACTGGATGCTTTTTACCGTTAGGTATATGGCAAATTAAACAGTCTGTTGCCGTTGGACCATGAACTATTTTATTTTTTACGGTTCTACTATGGCAATCAACACAGGTTTTTTCTGTGGTTATTTCTTGAGCATGAAGTTGTAAATTAATTATAAATAAAATAAACAATACCTTAGTTATAAAATTACGTAAGCCCATTATTTCTATACTTTTTATTGATGTTTTCATCTTACTTAAAATTTGTATGTTCTAAAATAATACTTTTTAGTATTTTAATCAAGAAATCTAGTTAAAACCTTCTTGTTATACTTAAATTAACTCTATTAAAATCTGTTGTTTCATTAAATAATTCATTTCTATAAATTGCTAGTCCAGCATTTATATATAAAGCTCTATATTGAGTACTTATTTCTAATTTGGATGTTAGTAATTTTAAATTAATCCCTTCAACTGTACCTTCTTGATTTCTGTATCCTCCTTCAATTCTTATTCTTGTTTTGTTACTTATTTTATAAGACATATTTCCAGTTATATTGAAAAATTTTTGCTTATTCCCCTCTTCAAGTATCATATAATAATCTTGAATTATTCCATTTAAGGCATAAGTAAATTTATTTTTAATATTTCCATTTAAAGAAATATAATATTTCATTAATCTATATGGTACAATTGTACTATTATAATCATCGTATTCTACACCTACATTTATAAATTTATACCTAAACCTTGTTCCATAAACATTTTTGGTAAAATAATTAAGCGTTAGATAATTTATATTAACAGGGTTTACATAGTCTTGCTTCGAGGTAGTATAATACACTTCAAATTTATTTTTAAATAATGATATATTAATTCCAAAAAGATTTGTTATCGAAGTAAATTTGAAAGATTGAGGTTGAACATACATGTAATCAACATATATAAATGAATTATTACTTATAATACCTCCTGGAATTCGTTGTATTTCTATAAACTCATTGTATTCAATAATAACATAATCAATGTTAAGTTGATAAATTATTGTTCCTGTATTGTCTCTAACCGTTATTGACGAAGCATCAATATTTTGGTTATTTAGAAGAACCATTTCGCCATCAGATAACAAATGACTTTCGTTTTGCACATTAACTATATTATCCTCACTTCTTCTGTTTTGATTAAATAAATTTAACTTATAAGAAAGAGATAATACCCCATCTAACGGTATTTTTTTTGTATACCTAACATCCAGTCCTAGTCTGTTTGTATTCTCATTATATTGATTATCACTAACTATATTGTTATAATTATATGAGATGTTTGTTCGTAAACTTTCGTATAACTTATGAAGCAGTATTCCTTTTACATTATGTTGTTTGGTATGTTGAGAGCTTCCTTCAATGTTAAAATAGTTATAATTGCCTGAAAAAGTAAAATTTTTAGGTAATTTTAAAAAAGCATTTTCCATTATCTGAAATCTTTTAAAAAAATAATCTCCCGTTTGGTTTTCATTAGAAATTCTTGAGGTTAAACTGTACTTTCTATCTGAGTCTAAAAAAAGCCTATTAGTCAGCTGCCAGATTCCAATATTATTTTTAATATTATTAATAATTAATGTGCTATTGGGTAATTCGAAAGTGTTGTCATACTCATATTTATTATAAGAATATACAAATTCATTCCAGTCTTGATCTCCAAAAGATTTGTGAGTTCTAATTTCAAATAAATCTTGTTTTGTAACAAACCTTACATTTGTTTCTAGTTCTTTTTGATCGCCAATACTATTATTATAAGAAACTGTAAATGGAAGTGTTTTATTTGAATAATTTAATGTCCCTCCAAAATTCTTATAATTAGATTTAAAATTAGTTAAGTTCTCTCTATTATTATATGTTTCGTTAATATTTGTAAAAAAATTAAAACTAAGGTTATTATGCTTAAAAAATGTTGCTTTAGCATACAGTTTTTTTAATGTATTAATTTCATTTCTGTCTGGAGCCAATAAGGAAAGTCTTTGTCCAGTTTCTGGGCTATACCCAACATTCAAATCTAAAGTGACAAAATTGGGATGCCAAAAAAAACTTCGGGTATTAACAAATAAACCTACAGAACCATAGGCGTTTTCAATTTCTTCTAAAGTATTTAGTCTTTCAATATCTTGATTCCAATAAGCTCCATTTAAAATAACCTCTCCATTAATTGATGTTAATTTCCAAAATGCAGTAGTCGTTTCGGGTTTTTGGGTGTACCCAAGGCTTGAATAACATAGTAAATATAATAAGAGTATTCTTCTCATTTTAAACTATTTGTTTTTAATTAAAAACATATTAGAATCCCCTCCATGAGGGTTATGGCACTTCAAGCACGTCGTTTTACTTATATCTTTATGTTCATTATTATCTCCCAAAACATCCAAATCATGACAATTCAAACAAAGATTTTGAACACTTCTTACTAATAGATTTTTATATTTTGCTCTGTGCGGACTATGGCAAACTAAACAATCTCCTGAAGCAACAGGACCATGTAATATTAAATATGAAGTATTAAAATTATCGTGGCATTTATAGCATAATTTATCTGAGGACTTTAGGGGATTTTTTGTGTTTTGCATATTATGACACTCAGAACACTTTCGTTCTCTATAAGGCTCATGGATACTAACACTTATTTTTTCATTAGTTCTCCTGTTATTTACAAATACTTTATTATTCTTTTCAGATAATAAACTGTCAACATTGCTTAATGAATCTTGATAAATTGGGGAGTAAACCTCATACTTTGGAACTCCATCGAAAATAAAAGATTTAATTTGGTATGAAGACTTTGAAGAGCATGCACAAAACAACGTTGTGATAAGTGTAAATAATATAAGCCGAATGTGCCCTTTAGCTATAAACATTATAAAACTTATTTAGGTTCAACTCGTCCGTAAACACTAATTTTTTCTGGACCGTATTGATTGGCTACAATAATTAAATACTTTAAATTATATTTTGGATCTACATACTTTTCAAAATATTTTAAATTATCATAATCAATACTAACTTTAGTGGGTAGCCACATGTCGCCTTTGCTAACGTAATGTCCACCAAAAAACAAAAGTAATTGTCCTTTTTCATTAAATATTTGTACATTTTCAAAGCTAGCATCTACTACATAGAGGTTGTCTTCTCTATCTACAGCAACTCCTTTTGGGCGTACAAAACTACCTATAGTATTACCATATTGCCCTATTGTTTTAATATAACTACCGTTAAGAGAATAAACTTTTACATTCCCGTGACCCATATCACTAACATATATTTTATCTTTTGTTACAAATATATTAGTGGGTTTATATAAAAAACCTTCTTCTCCATTTTCTAGTTTTGGAAAATAGTCTTCGTATTCAAAAGTTTTTTTGTTATATATATTAACGCGGTTGTTACCAAAATCAACAACCCAAATTTTATTATTTGCAATAAAAACATCTGTTGGTTTTACGCTTTCCTTTTTCCCAAAAGTAGTTATGTAGTTTCCATCTTGATTATAAACTATAACTTTTTGTAAAGCAATGTCAACTACAAAAAGATTGTTTTCAGTATCAACATAACAGTTTAAAGGAAGTTTTAATTTATGTTCTCCTTGTGGAAAAAAATAGGAAAGCTTTTCATTTTTTAAATCTATAATTTCAAGACCACCTCCAAGAGCAACATCACACACATATATCTTTCCGTTTCGTAAAAACAAACCATAAGGTTTAATTATAGAAATTTCTTTTTCTTCACCTATAACAGATTTAACAAAAGCAGATTTTTTTGGTGTAATATCTGCTGAAGTACTATAGCTTTTAAGATGTTGTATCCTTGCAGTATCGGGAGGTGAAGGGTATATTATATATTTATTTGTTAAAGATTCATTAATTTTTGGTGAACAAGAGGTAAGTAAAATTGTACTAGCAATTACTATTATACCTAATATGAAACTCAATCTGTTCATAACGATCTGTCTTTTTCAGTTTAAATTAAAAAAATAAGTTATTCCGATGTAAATTACTCATATTGTTGATTTTAATCTATGATTAAAATCAGTTTATCAAGAATAAAAAATGAATGATTTCAATAATTTACGTGCTAATTAAAAACACCAAAAGGGCATAAATGCCCTTTTGAATAAAAGTATTATAATTTAATTTACATATTATGGCAAGTTAAGCACAAAGCACTTCCTGCGTTACTTTTAATTAGTAAATTACCAACACCTGAACCATTGTGAACATCATGACATGAAGAACATTGTAATTTTTGAGCCAATAACATGTCCCCATCTATAGTTCCTCCTAGCCCTGAGGTTTGTGTAGTAGGATCAAATAAACCTCCATCTGTGGTAGCTAATGCAGCATCGTAAATAAATGAAATTGGATGCTCTGTTGTTAAATTTGTTCCTATTAGTTCATTTCCAGTTATAAACTCTGAACCACCTGTAGCTCCGCCAAAATTATCTAAAGGTACAGTTCCGTCATGACAACTTAAGCACAGCTTTGAAGAACCGTCTGGCTGGGTTGTAATACCATCAAAAGAAGGTGATATTAAGTTTGTGTATAGCTGATAAGTTGCCGTAGAAACTTCGTGATTCCAAAGTGGAGCTACTAAACCAATTACAGCTCCGTGAGGAGTATGACATACTTGGCAAATCTCCCCGTTAGGATTCCATGTTTCTTGTGAAAAATCATGTGCAGATCCAGCAATAGTTTGTCCAAAACCATAACTGAACATTAAAACTGACATTGTTAACGTGATAATAATTTTTTTTGCCTTCATAACTTGAAATTTAAGAATTAATTCATGTACACTCAGTACACGACATCTAAAGTAAAGAATTCAATACTCTCAATTTATGATATTTATCACCTTTTGTAACATTTGTTCCAAACGTTTTTGCGTTGTTTTTTTATGTAATTTTATTGAAATATTTTTAGAAAATAAAAATAAAGCTAATACGATTCGGGATTATGATCTTCCCCATGACAAGTTAGATAACAACGTCCACTTCTTACCCCTGTATCTTCGAATTTTAACAATCCGCTTGAAGAAGGAAATACAATATCTGTTCTAAAATTAATTAAATTAGAATTATTAAAAGACGATCCCTGCATACTACTAATACCATGTGGATCATGGCACGCACTACAAGGAGAATCTTCTTTTACAATATGTTTTTTATGTTCTGGAAATGTATTATTATCATTTATAATATTGTTCCGGTTATGGCAACTATAACATAATTGATAGGCTGTTGGGGATTCTACTGTATAATCATCTGTTAAATATTGATTTTTTAATATGTATGGATAAATTGAGCCATGGGGACCAGAAACATTTGAGTTATTACTTGCGTGACAGTCTGAACAATATAAAATTGTACTAATAGTATTTGGGTAAATTAAATTTGCTGAAACTTCAGAATTATTCCTTGCTCCAACTACTGGGTGAAAAGAGGGGTTAGATATATCAAACTCTAATCGTGTATTATTTTCATTAATAAGCCTTGGAAAAGCTGAAACTGGTGTCCAGAAACTATCAGAATGACATTTATAACACATTTCGTATTCAAACATAGCAGGATTAACAATATTTCCAGATTGATTTATACCATTTACACCTTTATTATATCCTTTTAAATAAGGTGCAGAATTTGTTGTTTTATTTGAAGCATGCGGATTATGGCAATCTTGGCATTCTACGTGTTTTGTGTTAGATAAAACATCCTCGGTAGGATCGTGTATGTTTGTATAACCATATACATCATGTCTGTATGTTTTGGTAATATCTGCTTGTACATTTTTTAAAGCTACATTTCCATTATGACAATCAAGGCAATTATCTTCTTCTGTTAAAGCCTTCAACAAACGTTTATTCCCTTTTGCATTATGAGTATCATGACAATTTTCACATCCGTTTTGGGAAACATTAAGGTAAGCTGATTCAAGATGCGACCATGGGTTATCACCAGTTCCGTTCCAAGTATTTAATGAAGTTTTATGAGTACTATTATCCCAATAAGTTCTGTCATGACAAACAAAACACAAATTAGAAAATTCATTAGTAGTTACTAAAAAATTTGAATATATATCCTTATGAGGATCATGACAAGAGGTGCATTGTAATTTTGAGTTTTTATCTAACTCCATATTTGGTAATGGAGGAGTTTTTAATTGCCCATCTGTTGTAGCTAATAAAGCATCATAAACAAAAGAAACAGGATGGTCATTAGATAAATCTGTAGTAAGGCTACTTTTGCCAGCAAGCTGACCTGTCATTTCTATTGGGAATGGCCTACTAGCAATTTCTCCCAAAGCTATAGTGCCATCATGACAAGAAAGACATAGCATAGAACTCCCATCTGGTTGACCTTGGACTGCATCAAAAGTAGAACTCTTGTAAAGTATATAGTTTGTTCCTGGAATATTCTTATTCCATAAGGGAGATCTAGGACTACTTTTATGAGGAGAGTGACAAAAAATACAAATTTCAGATTCCGATGTTGCTTTTATAGTACCTGAAGAACTTATTGATAAATTATGCTTTGTTGTAATTATAGTTTGAGAAAATATTCTCATTGGAGAAATTATCAATAAAAAAAATAAAAAAATAATTTTTAAATTTTTCATATTATCATTATTTTTTTACTAGTTGAAATATTTGCACCCTCGAATTATAACTATCTGCAACGTAAATATAATCATTCTCGTCTATATAAATTCCAGCTGGCATCCAAAACTCTCCTTCATTTCTACCTTGTTTACCGAAATTATATAAAAAATTCCCCTTAATATCAAAAATTTGAATAGTATGAAAAAGAGCATCCGAAATGTAAATATGTCCCTTAGAATCTGTCGCTATTCCTTTAGGACGCGAAAAATAACCACTAGCATTGCCTTGTTCTCCAAAAACACTAATTACTTCACCATTTTTATTAAATACTTGAATTCTAAAATTCATAGAATCTATTACATAAACCCTTCCTTGCTTGTCTATCCATATAGCTGTGGGATAATTAAATTCACCTTTTCCTGTTCCTCTTTTTCCTATGGTTTTAATAATTTCTCCATCTTGGCTTAAAATTGTAATTCTATGTTGAGAGGTTTCTACTACCCAAATAGTATTAGATATTTGTGAATAAGCGATTCCTGTGGGCTGTTTAAGCTTTAGTTTATCATTAAATGGATAAATAGTGTTTTTAGATATATTGAATTTAAAAATTTCACCTAGTCTAGAGTCTGTAAATAAATACTCATTATTTGATAAACTACAAATATTAACCATAGATGAGAAAAAGCGTTCTGTTTTTGTAAATATTTTAGGAATATGACTATTATTATTATTAATTTCAAAAACTATCCCATTGGCTTGATCTAAAACATAAAAAGATTTAGTATTAACAGCAATCACATCTATTGGCTTAGTAACCTTATAATTGTTTTTTTTACCGAAAATTAAATCCGAAAACCACAAAGCTGCGGTTTTTTTACTTTTATTTTTTTCTGAAGGAAATTGTTTTACCCAAATAACTTTAAAACTATCACCTGTTTTTATTATTCCCTTTTCTTGAGAAAACATTTGAACAGTAAATAAAATTGGTAAAATGATTTTTATAATTACATTCTTATAATTGTTTAAAAAAAACATCTTTTAAATATCAAAACTATCAAACAAATTTATAATTGATATTTGTATTTCACTATGATATATATCAGTGAAAAAATCTTTTTTATATAAAGGAATTTTAATTTTTAGAATTAATTTTCACTAGCCTTTTTACGGCTTCGGTAAATTGCATAACCAACACCAGCAATTAACAAATATGGAAAAATCATTAAATACATAATCCCATTGTTGATTCCTTTGGCTGCTTGGACATTTTCGTCACTTTCTAAAACGGCACGACACATCGCACATTGAGCATCTGCAGGAATAACAGCAAGAAATATTAGTATTAGTAGTATGTAGATTTTATGTTTGTACATTTCGGTTTATTTAAAAACATCTCCCTTAATCTCCCTTCAAAGGGGGAATTAGTAATACGGTGAAATCATTAGGTAAACGATTACACCGCTTATTGCCACATATAACCATAAAGGAAATGTGATTTTTGCTATTTTTTTATGTTGAACAAATCGCCCTGAAATTCCCCGCACAAATGTGATTAGCACAAACGGAATCACCACAATAGATAATACTATATGAGTAATTAACACAAAATAATACATATATTTTATTATCCCTTCACCACCGTATTTAGTGGAATCTGAAGTCATATGATACGTAATATAAAGCAATAAGAATAATATCGATAGTATCATTGCCATTTTCATTAATCGTTCGTGGTATTTTCGGTTTCCTTTTTTAATCTGAACCACAGCTAGTATCAAAACCAACGCTGTAATTCCATTAATAGTTGCGTAAATTGGAGGAAGAAATCCCATACGTTCCACCCCTGGAATGCGAATCCCAAATAAAGCGGCTACCGCCACAGGAATTACAATAGATAAGATCCAAATAAGACGATTGTATTTTTTTCCTTCAAGATTATTCATTTCTTATAACAATTTTTTAATGTCTTCTTTTAGCATTTGTATTCCTGAATCTTCTAAGCCATTATAATAGATAATTGGATTTCCGTTTTCATCTTTTCTAGAGCGTATATTTCCTTCTTGGTCTATTAAAGCGAAGAATCCTGAATGTTCAAAACCTCCTTCTACTTCAGTGTTTTCGCCAACATAAAGATTGAAACCTTTATTGGCAAGTTCGTAAATGGCTTCTTTATCACCTGTTAGTAAGTTCCAATTTGGATTGGTAATTTTATAATGTTCGGCGTATTTTTTTAAAACTTCAGGTGTGTCTGTTATTGGGTCAATACTAAAAGAGGCAATAGCAAGTCTTGGATTTCCGAAGAACTCGTCTTGTATTTTAACCATATTTTCACTCATAATTGGGCAAATGGAAGGGCAGGTTGTAAAGAAGAATTCTACGATATAAACTTTTTCTTTATAGTTTTGGTTGGAAATTGTTTTTTCATTCTGATTGGTAAAACTGAAAGCAGGAACTTTTCCAATAACTACCAAATCTGGTTCAGAAAATTTGTTGACAATTTTTGGAATTGCCCAAATCCCGAATAATAAGATGACAAACGAAATACCTATGTATGAATAATTTGCTTTCTTCATTGCGTATTATTTTAAATCTCTCTTTTCGAATTATACTTTTTTAAAGCCAAACGGTATTCTGCTAAAATTACTCGAATATCGTCGCTCATTTTATTGTTAATTTCTGAATACACCCGAGCATCAAATCCATATAAAATTCCAAAATCTTTATCATCATCTCTGCCTCTTAAACTTCTGTCTTTATCTATAATAAACACAAAAGGGGATGCGCTATTATCGTCTAAAGTGTAATTTGTTTTTAAAGACTGAAATACTTTTTCGATAGCTTCCGGTTTTCCAAAGACAAAGTTCCAGTTTTCTGGATTTTCTATTTCTGCTAATTTAGTTTTCAGTATTTTTACTTCATCTTCAACACCTTCAGGAGTAAGGATTACAAACTGAAAATCTTTAAACTGATAGTTTTTCTTGTAAATTTCGTGAGCCAAATTAAAGGCATTGGCATAGCTAGACTCCACATCTTTTCCGAAGAAACACAAGACAGTAATATGGTCTTTTAGTTGTTTTGTTTTTCCATCTTCGGTTTTAAAATCATTTAATTCTAAAACGTTTTCTGTTAATACAGGAAGTTTCGCAAAATGATTCACGCCCGAAGCAAAAAACAAATAGGCAGTTATTGGGAGTAAAAACAAGACTCCAAGTACGGTAAATTTTTTAATTTTCTCTTTAGTATTCACTTTGCAAAAATAACGGTTAAATAGTTTTGAACCATACTTTAATTACATAAAAAAAACTCCATCCGAAAACACGAATGGAGTTATAATAATTTTTAGAAAATATTCTTTTAGAAATCAAATTTCACATACCCGTTTTTATATACTTCAAAAACATAATCGCCTTCTACTAATAAAATAAATAATAAGTAGATAATTAAGAAGCCTGCTGTCCAAACTACGGATCTACGCAATCCCATTTTTTCGTCACGCATATGCATAAAATCCCAAGTAATGTAATAGGCTTTAACAATGGTTAATCCTATGAATATCCAGTTTAAATATTTTAATGCAAATAAATGGTGTTCTGTTAAAAAAGCTGGTTTTGTAATTCCTAAGAATACCTCAACTATGGTAATAATAGAAAGCAATATAAATACACCCCAAATTTTTGAAACGTTGGATTTAAACTTTAACTTTCCTCTAAATATTGCTAAATTATGATCTTGTGCCATTTTTTATTTTTATACTATTAAATAAGGTAAAATACAGTAAATACAAATACCCAAACTAAATCTACAAAGTGCCAGTAAAGTCCAACTTTTTCTACCATTTCGTAACTTCCTCTACGTTCGTAAGTACCTATAATTACATTAAAGAAAACAATGATATTAAAGATAATTCCTGAGAACACGTGAAAACCGTGAAAACCTGTAATAAAGAAGAAGAAATCTGCAAATAAGGGCGTTCCGTATTCGTTGTGTTTAAGATTTGCTCCTTCAACTATTCCAGTTCCATCCGTTTTTAATTTAGCAACCGATTCTGCTCTAGATAAAACTGTTCGATGACCATTTTCATCTAGGTATTGTGTTCTTATTAATATAGATTCGTCTGCCAAGAATCCTTTGGTTACTTCGGCTAAAGAAACGCTTGTTCCTGCTCCTTCAGATTGATACCAAATACCGTTGTTACTTTCTTGTTGTATTCTTTCAGAATGAATAGGGACTGCAAAATCACCTAAAGCTACTCTAGATCCATCAGCTTTTACAAACTGAAGAATTTTTCCGCCCTTAGTTTCAACAGCACCATAATTTCCTTTTATAAATGTTCCCCATTCCCAAGCTTGTGATCCAACAAAAATGGCACCACCTATAATAGTTAGAAATAAGTAAACAATTACCTTGTTTTTCTTCATGTGATGTCCAGCATCTACAGCTAATACCATAGTTACTGAAGAAAAGATAAGTACGAAGGTCATAAACGCCACATAATACATCGGGAAATTTCCGTGTATAAAAGGGATGTGTGTAAATACCTCATCGGCGATTGGCCAAGAGTCTATAAATTTATATCTTGAAAAGCCATAAGCTCCTAAAAATCCTGAAAATGTTAATGCATCAGAAACGATAAAAAACCACATCATCATTTTACCATAACTGGCATTTAATGGTTTGTTGTTTCCGTCCCAGGTTTTATTATCAGTGCTTGGTTTTGCAACTGTATCGTCCATATTTAGTTATTGATTTTAATAGGTTTCAAAAATACATATATTTTTTATCTAACAAAATAGAAAAATAAAAAGAGGTAAATCCATAAAACATCCACAAAATGCCAAAAAGTCGCTGCTATTTCTATGCCCACAGTATTTCCAGATGTATATTTTTGTTTATAATGATTATAAATTACGACCAAAACCGAAATTAGCGCTGCAATAATATGCGTTAAATGAAGTAGTACGACCAAATAAATAAAAGATGTGGTTATGCTACTTTCACTTCCTGTAAAAAAATATCCGTTTGCAATTATCTCAGAAAAACCCTTAAATTGAAATATAATAAAAGTGACTCCTAGTAAAAAAGTTGCTATTAAAAATATCATTCCTTTTTTGCTTTCTTGAGCAATTACATTTCTCTTTGCAAAATAAAAAGTAACACTACTTAAAACAATTACTGCCAAACTAATATAAAATGCTTGTGGAATCTGAAAATCTGATAACCAATCTTCACGCTCACTACTTACTACATATGCACTTGTAAGTCCAGCAAAACTCATGGTTAAGCTAATTAGACCAAACCATAGCATCATCTTTTTTGCTCGATCTATCCTTGGCTTGTCGTTTTCTAAATTTTGTTCCATTTGAAAATCTTTTTTTAAAGTTGCTTCCATTATCTAATAAATTTATCGGCTACATACACTATTTGTAATAAAGTAATATAGCTTACACTTGCCAACATAAACTGTTTGGCTACTTTATCTGTTTTAATTCTATAAAATCGAATTGCGAAATATAAAAATCCTAATCCTATTAAGCCCATTATCACTCCTGAAACGGGTGTCAAATACAATCTTCCAGTTACTCCAAATACAGGAATAAGAGAAGCTAGCACCGTCCAAATAGTATATAAAACTGCTTGTAAGGTAGTTGATTTATCTTTCTTTCCGTTAGGTAACATAAAGAAACCTGCACGTTTGTAATCATCGTATAAAAACCAGCCAATTGCCCAGAAGTGTGGAAATTGCCAAAAAAACTGAATCATAAATAAGGTTCCTGGTTCAATTCCGAAGTCATTCGTAGCTGCAACCCAACCCAACATAAAAGGAATCGCTCCTGGAAATGCACCAACAAATACCGAAAGTGGTGTTTTTGTTTTTAAAGGTGTATATAAACTTACATACATAAAAATGCATATAGCACCGAACATTGCCGTAATTGGATTGATAGCATAAAGTGCCACAATACCAATAATGGTAAGTGTAACAGCAATTATAAAAGCTGTTTTAACACTCATTCTTCCTGATGGAATTGGGCGATTTTCAGTACGTTTCATCAAAGCATCTAAATCTCTTTCGATGATCTGATTATATACATTAGAAGCCCCAACCATACTGTAACCACCAATACATAGTAGTATTAATTCTGTATAATTAACCGTTTCAACACCAAGAAAATATCCTGCAATTGAAGAAAACAACACACTTATCGAAAGTCTAACTTTCGTTATTTCGAGGAAGTTTTTAAAAAATGAAATCTTTTCAGGGTTTGTTTGAGTAACAGTCAATTTCTTGATTTTAAGCGCTGCAAATATAGAGCACCTCTCTTACCTTTACAATAGAAATATTAGTTTCTTACTTATTATTTTATTCTTTTTTCGTTATTTTGATAATTCAAACTAAAAAACCAATCAAATGCAAAAAATTATAGTAGCAGTTTTCGTCTTTTTTTCTTTCAATTTTATTTCGACAGCCCAAACAGATACTGGAGAAGCTTATAATATTACCATTTCCAAAGTTAGCAGAAATGTTTACATGCTTCAAGGAAAAGGCGGAAATATGGGTTTAAGTTTAGGTCACGATGGTGTTTTTATGATAGACAATCAATTTAAAGAAGGAGTTCCTGATATCTTAAAAAAAATTAGAAAACTAAATAAAAAACCAATTAAATATATAGTGAATACTCATCATCATCCTGATCATATTGGAGGGAATATACTAATGGCGAATGAAGGAGCTACTATTTTTTCACATGAAAATACCCGTAAAAGAATTGAAGATTTAAGAAAAAATAGTTCTGAAAAATTAGAAACTAAAATACTTCCTATTATTACTATTACTGAAGATCTAACCTTTTATTTTAACGGAGAAAAAATAATGGTTTTTCATGTGCACAACGCTCATACAGATGGTGATATTATGGTGTACTTTACTAATAGTAATGTTATACACACGGGCGATGCTTTTGTTAATGGGTTATACCCATTTATAGATCACGAATCTGGAGGATCTTTAGAAGGATATTATAATGCGTTAGAAAAAATATTAATGGTAGGTGACGAGCACACAAAAATAATACCTGGACACGGAGAACTTGCTACCATTCAAGATGTAAAAAACTCATTAGATATGATTACAATTATTTGGAAACGTGTAAGTCATTACTATACAAATAAAAAAACTATTGAAGAGGTTTTAGCATTAAATGATTTTACTCAAATTTTTGATGAGCAAGGTTATGGTAATGGTTTTACTACCACTGAACAATTTATACGTGCTATTTATAAGGATATTGAAATTGAAAATGGTCCAGTTGACAACAGAACTATGGAACAACGCTTACAGGATAAATTAGAAGAACAGCAAAAAGCTAAAAAGAAAGGATAGTAGCAACTATTGGCAATCACATTAATAACACTCATTTACATAAATTGTAAATGAGTGTTTTGTTTTAAAAATCATTTTGCCAATTAAACAAATCTGTTCGGATTCCTAAATTAACCCAAGTGGTTGTGTTTTCAAATACAGTTTCTGTATTTACTAAGGGTTTAAAACTTCTGAATATTACACTTCCATAAATCTTTAAACTGGTTGCTGGATTTATTAAATAACCTGCTTGCAATTCGGCAAAGAAAAAATTGGTAGTATTACCTTGAGCTACTTCATTTCCATTTTCATAGGGTCTATCTTCTTCATCTCTATAAATATCTGCTCCATAAAATGAATTGTCCTCTTCGGTATTAAAATCAAATCCTCGTTTGGCGACTATAAATTTAACATCTCCAAATATTCTATTAATGTTATAATGCCCTATTACTAAAAATTCTGAGAAACTAGCACCATAAGGGTGTGCTAAAGGTTGATTGTTTTGTCCATAATTTAACACTACGGTATTGTGTGAATAGGTATAAGGTCTTACTCTATTGTACTCTGTTTGTAGGTATAAATTTTTAAGTCCGAAAGCATCGTAATATTTTACACCTATTTGGTAACCCGTTTTGTTTTTCCAACTTCCGTCACCTCCAAACACATCGCCTGAAGAAAACTCATCTATAATAAACTGCCCATAAGCATTTATTCGATCTGAGAATTTATATTTTGCACTAAATCCTATTAGAGCATTTCCAGCCCTTGACCCTACTGCAAATTGAACGGCTTGGTAAAATATTATTGGGTTTAAGTACGAAAAATTTACACCGTCTCCGGCATTTTCCCAAATAACAGATTCAAATAAACCAATATTTAACCGTTTGGAAACATTATAGCTTAAATAATGGCTAGCAATATATTTGTTTCTGTAGGAGCGATTGTCGTTTACAACTTCAGAACGAACATCTTTTAAAGACATCCAAATATTGGTATATTTAATTTTCCAAATAGTAGTATTTATTTTAAAATATGGATGTGGGCTTGCATTATCACTTAAGAATAAGGATCGGTATCCTTCACCAATAAAATTTTTCCCTTGTCCTAACTGAAAATTAAAAGTTTTAGATGGAGAATAAGATACATATCCTGTTGCTACAGGATAATCGTAAGCATCGCTATTAAATTCTTTTGCAATGCCACGACCCGGTATTATTGCAGGGTTTCCTCCGTCAGGTTTTATAGATTCTGCATACCGATTAAAATAATCTGCAAACCTTCCTTGGCTTTCATAAAAAACGGTAAAGAAACTTATTTTTTTTCCTATTCCTCCTTGAACATACAAAAGGCGTGTATTGTTGTACGTATCGATGTCTGCATCAATATCTTTACCAATTTGTAAATCTACTCCTGGATCTATGGTGAACCAAAAATCTTCTCCTTTATAGGCAAACATATGTTCGTTCCACCACTTTCTTCCCAACCAAGAGGTTTTAGGTTTTAATATTTTTTGATTTACATCTTCAAAGTTATAATATTTATTCACCTCTTTATAAAGAAAAGGTTTTTGGGAAGTATGCGTATTGGTTCCTACTTTATTTAATGCTGCATCAAATCTACTATAGTTTTGTGTTGAAAGCGGAATGTTTAATGTACTTTGATATTCTTCATTAGCATAAGGGTACTTTTTAATATCATCATACTCATTACTTAAATTGTTGAGTGTTTTTACTTCTTCTGATTCACTT
The DNA here is from genome assembly GCA_021648265.1 of Flavobacteriaceae bacterium. Lineage (GTDB taxonomy): Bacteria > Bacteroidota > Bacteroidia > Flavobacteriales > Flavobacteriaceae > Marifrigoribacter. Next base: position 20,399 of record JAKITD010000023.1, read on the forward strand.
TCCAATAAAGGAGCTTCTAAAGGTATTTTAAAAGGCAACTTAAACTGCATATAGCTCGGTTCGCCATTATAGGTTGCTGGTGTAATTTTCGGGAGTGTTGCAAACATACGTTTTACTTCATCTTTTATCTCTGTATAAATTGCATCTACATATAATACTTTAAATTTTCCTTCTTTGGTTATTTCTAAAAATATTTCAGCTTGTCCTTTGTAATTTTCTTCTGAAACTATTGAAGGAGTTTTAAAATTATCGTAAAAAAATTGTTTTAACGTAAAGTTGAAACAATTTTCTAGGGAATCTATAGAAACGTTAGCACATTCTTTAAAAACCGGATATTTTTCAAAACTTACTTTAGGTGTTTGAGAAAATGAAGCTACCGAAATTAATAAAATAAGAAATGAGGCAAATCTCTTCATTGTAAATTGACGTTTTTATTTTCGGAAAGATACGGAAAAATACAAAGTTACCCTTAAAAACAAACCTCATCTTAAAATAGAAAGATGAGGTTTGAAGTTTTTTATTAATCGACTTTAAAGGTTATTGGTATAGTGTATTGCACTGCAACATTTTTATTACCCTGTCTTCCAGGTTGCATTTTTGGTAATTTTGAAACCACTCTTACGGCTTCATTTTCTAGTGTTTTATTTGATGCTTTTGCAATTACATTAACAATATTTCCATTTGAATTTATAGTGAATTGAACTGTGATTTTTTGAGAATTTATCATCTCGGAATCATCCAATTTATTGGTATTAAATTTTCTTACTATATATTTTCTAATTTTTTTAGACATACAGTTTCTTTTGTCTTCGTTTGTAATAGACGATTCACATCCTGGAAAAACCGGAACAAATTCTACTCCCATTAAACTTCTTAGTTTTATAGGTAGATCTTCCTTTTTAGGAGAAGTGGTAGTGTTTTTATTTGATTCTACAGAAACTTCTGTTTTAGTAATTTTCTTTTCTGAGGTATCATCAGGAACTACCTCAATTACTTTTTCAATTACTTTTTCAATTACTTTTGGCGGAATTGCTTTTACAATCGGCTTCTTTTTAGGGATTAAAATAGGTTCTTCTACAGTAAAGGTAATTAATGGAATCTCGTCTAAATAATCAAGGTCTGTTTTTGCAAAATGCTTTTCTGCAACTTCAAACTTAGTTTGCATTATCAAATAAACTGCAGAAAGACTAATTAGCAATCCAATTTGAAAAAATAATTTTGAATTCCATTTAATGTTCACACTTTTTTTGTCAAATCGTTTTGATAATGATTTTGGTTGGTCATTGTTCAAATTGCTGTGAAAAAATTTCATAGTGTATAAATTAAAGATTAATATATACACAATAATACAAGGGTTGTGCCAAAAAAAATCCCGTTTCAAAAAAATTGAAACGGGATTGAATTTATTAGTAATAAATTTCTTAGTTCTCTACTTGGAATAAAATTGGTAATGAATATAACACCCCAACTGCTTTTCCACGTTGTTTACCAGGAATCATTTTAGGTAACGCTTTTACAACTTTTACAGCTTCCTGTTCTAATTTTGGGTGTGGTGCACGTGCTCTTACTCCCACTACGTTTCCATTCTTGTCTATTTTAAACTGAACATTAATACGTTGTCTTCCTTCCAAACCTAAATCTCCTGCAAGTTCGGTATTAAATTTCTTCTGTACGAATTTCATAATTTTCTCAGACATACATTTTTTCTTTTCAGCATTGCCTTTTTTCTTTTCACAACCTGGATAAACTGGTACATTTTCAATAACCGCAAAAGGCACATCTGCAATTTCTTCTTCTACTGCGTCCTCAATCTCTTCAATATCAGCGATTTCTTCTTCTTGATCTACCTCGGCAGATTCAATGATTGTTTCTTCAATATCCGCTTCATCTTCAATTACCTCAATTATTTCAGGTGCTGGTGGCGGTGGTGGTGGCGGTGGCGGTGGTGTGTTTATTTCAGTAATTGGAATATCTTCATCAAGGTCGTCACTTACGTTCAGTTTATCTATCGAAATATCTGATTGCTCATAGGTTTTGTTTTCTATTGCACGCCATGTGATAAAAAGCATTAATACCATTCCTAATTGGAAAAATATCATACTTCTACGATTTAAGTCAAATTTCGGATTTTTTTTCAGTTCCATAATCGTTTATTTATATTGTTGCTAAAATATATAAAATCTTTAGGATATAAAAGATTTCATGATTTAATTCTGTTTTTAACATTCAAGAATATTATTGTGCCTACCATTGCACCTATCATATTTGCTAAAACATCAAAAATATCTGCTCCTCTAAATTGAACAAATTGTTCTTGGATTATTTCAATTATTATGCCATAAGCTAAACATAACCCTAAAATTGCAAAAACACTTTTTTTTATATTGTCTTTATTTTTAGTTAAATAAAAATAAATGTTCCATAAAAAAGCAAGTATTAGATAGATTGAACTATGAACAATTTTATCTAGCGGAATTATAAAATTAACTTTAACAGACCCCCTTGCTGGAAATAAAAAAGCAATTGTTATTAGTAAAACATATAATAAACAAATTACAAGAAGCGTATTAGGCTCCAATAATTTTTTTATAAGTTTCGGCATCTAATAAATCATTTACTTCTTCTAGATTAGTCATTTTAATTTTAATCATCCATCCTTCTCCAAAAGCATCTGAGTTTACTTTTTCGGGTTCGGTTTCTAGACTGTCGTTAAATTCTATAATTTCACCTGTAAGTGGTAGGATTAAATCGGAAACTGTTTTTACGGCTTCAACCGTGCCAAATATTTCGTCTTTATCTAGTGTTTCATCTAGTGTTTCAACTTCAACATAAACAATATCACCCAACTCTCCTTGGGCAAAATCTGTAATTCCAACTGTTGCAATATCATCGTCTATAAGAATCCATTCGTGATCTTTTGTGTATTTTAAATTTGAGGGTACATTCATAATACTATTTTTTATTTATTAATTTCCAAAATTATAACGTAAAGTAAATCCTGTTCTAATTGTTGTCTGAGGGAAGGCGGTAGAAATAGCATATTCAGAGAATGTATGATCATAATAGAACAGTGCGGTTAAGTTTTTACTCAATGCGTAATCTATAGATATTTGTGCTCCGTATATGGTCTGCCCTGCAGTAATTTGACTGTTTTCAATATCCAAATAACGTATAATTGTTTTATTATCTCTTTTAGACAAGTCTAATTTAAAATTTAAATCACTTTTTAGAATTCTCTTTTTCCCACCAAAGTTAGTTCCAATTCTTAAATCTTTAATACGATAACCAGCTCCAATTATTATTTCATCTCCTTTTAATTCTGTTAATAAATTATTTGCAAAACTTAGAGAAAGTGCTCTATCTTTTCTTAATTCAAAAAGGATTTTAATAGAGTTTTTCATTTCGAAATCTACCTTAATTAAAGGTGAAAACTGCTCTGTTAAATTCACATTTGAAAGTATTGTTTGACTTTTAAAATTACCAGATTGATCTAAATCTTCAGGATTATTTGGATCGTAATCTAAGTTTGATTGAAATTGATTTACGGTATATCCAGATCTATATCCATGTTGTAATGAGAATCGTTTAAAGTTCTTTTTAAACCATTTAATTTTCATTAATCCAGTATATTTTAAATCCCAGTTTGGTAACGGTATATCTCTAAAGATTCCGGTATCTTCTTTTTCAGGGTTTGATCCTTTATAGGCCGATAAAAATGACGGTAATAACACATCTTGACTTGTTCTTCCAAATCCAACTGGATATCCTGTTTCAGGGTCTACTGGATAGTTGGTGGTTCCATAAAAATCTTCTGCTAATCTTCTTGCGATAATTATTCTATTATTTCTAAAATCATCAAAAGTTTTAGAGGTAAATTCATCGCTAGTACTAAAAGCTGTTTTTATTAGTAAGGTGCTAATATTAAAATTTCCGAATGTATTTGGAGTTAGCGATCTATACAAATCGTCTTGGATTATATAATTTTCTGAATAATTTTCTGAATAAATTCTATTTCCTGTAACGTCAATTTTTAATCCTGGAATTAATTCAATATTTGCTTGAACATCTAATTGTTTAGATTCTACCTCTGTATATTGCTCATTAAATTCAGGGTACAATGTTAACCATCCTTTACGTGCTGCTAATTCTCTAACATCAGCTTGGCTTCCAAATGTAAATCCTGAAGTTGGTTTTAAGGTTCCCGCAAAACCAACAGATCTTGTGTAACCAGGGAGATAAGTACCATTATTTTCTTGGTAATTAAACTGAATTTTCTTTACCATAGTTACGATATCAATCAATATATTCATTGATTTTTCACCACCACTTAATGAACTTGTATTTCCTGTTCCGCTGCCGCCTTTCTTTGCATTTTTAGCTGCTGCAAGTAAAGATTTTCCTTCTTCTAGGTCAATTTCCTTACTTCCAGATTTTCCGCCTTTATTCCCTCGTCCTTTACTTTCTTCTTCACCAGCACCACTATTAGGACCTCCTTTTGAAGAGCGTTTTGTTTTTTTCCTTTTGGTTAGACCTATATATCTGTAAAAAGATTTCATGTCTAAACTTGAGTTTATTCTGTGAGTACTTGCATTTTGTACTGAATTACCCAAATTATAAGTCTGAGTTGTGCCGTCTTCAAGGTCAATTTCTAAATCTATAAAAAAGTCACTACTTTTTTGCCATTGGAAATCTCCAGTATAAGAATAGGTTGCTCTAATAAATTTTAAAAATGGCACTTTATTAAATGGTAAATCATAATTTAACTGAAGTGATTGAAAATGTTGGTTAGGATCACCAACATCAAAAAATCCATCCCAAACACCAATAGAATTATTTGTGTTTCCTAGAGGGTCTATATAGTTTTTTACCACCCTGTTATTTGTTGATGTAAAGTTTAAACGCAATGATTTAGAAAAATTATAATTTATAGTGTATTGCCAATCAAACAAGAAATTTCTTTGGTATAATGTAGGTACTCCAATGCTGTTTTCTGGTAAGTTAAGTTCACGGAATTTCTGTTCATTATATTGTCGAATATAATTAGACCCAACAGAAACATTGGTTGGTAAAGCATTGAAATTAAAGTCTTTTAATAATTGCCAGTATTTACTTCTAAAAATTGAATCATTCTTTTTAAAAGGTTCAATAGGTTTAGAATTAAAATTGTAATTATAGGTTGCACCTACTCGAACATTTTGATCTTTTGATTCTTCAATCTCAAAGCTTCTATGATCTATTTGATTATAAGAATAAGACATAGTAAAATTTTCTATATCATAAACACGGGGTTTCGCATCTCCTGTTCTATCTTTCCTAACACCAATAAAGTTTATACTTTGTCTTCGGGTATAATTCTCAGATTGTCTTAGTATTTCGGCTTTTCTGTTTGAATCTTGCTGACTATCGAGTCTTGTTTGCAGTTCAATATCTTGAAATTCCGCATCGTATTTTGGAGTAATTAACTCTTCTGATCGCCCATAATTAAAAGGAAGTTGTATTCCCCAATTTAAAGGTAATAATTGACCTAAATTAAAATTAGTTACTAATCCATATTCTTTACTATCTTCTAGACTTCTTTGTGCTGGACCTTGTTCTAATGTACCAAAACCAACGGTACTCATAGCACCTGTTGCACTTATATTTGCAAAATCTGCAAAGTTCATATCCATACTAGCTACTGCTGCCCAACCACCACTATTGTCTAATTCTGTCATTCTAAGTTCATTGAACCAGGTTTCTCCACAAACTTCGTTGGTAGTATTATTTCGAACTCCTAACATTATGATACGAACATTTCCGAAACTTGGATTTCCTTTTATTCCAATTTTTAATGGATTTTCGGGGCCGCTAAAATCTGGATCTAAATCTATTTGATTATAAAAGGTAATTTCACCTGGGTTGTTATTTGGATCGCCTAGTGTAAGTGCTTTTACTTGTTGTAATAAACTTAAAGGTAAAAGAAGTCTATTTTCTATTGGCCAAATTTCTTCTGATGATGTACTCGCAAAAGGAGTAGGATTTAAAGGAATCTGAATTTCATAATAGTTTTGGGTAAGGTCATTTCCTAACCTTACAAATGCAACTATATCTCCGTCTGATAGTAGTGTTTCATTTACAAAAGATTCATTGTGAATATACATTTCTAAATTTTTATATTGACGCATATCAACATTGAAATTTTTATAAACAGATCGGCCATCTTCAGGTTCAAGTCCACATACTCTTAACGATAAGGATTGTTCGTTTTGTCGTATTATATTATTATTATTATTTAATTGTTCTCTCACAACTCCTGGAGGTAATACATAAGGAATTGGCAATCTATTCTCATTTTCTTCAATACTAACTGCTAAATTCTCAAATAAAGTATTTCCAACTGTTGGGTCTTGAGCGTTTTCATCTAATGCCAATTGAAATCTTCTATAATCACCTCGAACAAGATCCAAAGTACCAAAACGTAAAATCATTTGCTCTTCAAAATCAGACATAAACATACGCATAAAACGTATCGATCTAAAATCTGCCGCCCCATTAACCGCTTGATCCGGTTTGCTAATTGGTACTTTAAACTGAATCCATCTTACGGGTATTACTTCATTGTTTTGTAGCGTAACATTAATATCTTTAGTGTCGGTTATATATTCACTATTTGAGATATTCATTCCTGGAAAAATATCTACGTTATATTCAAAATAACTATCAATCGAATTCATGGTATTATCTCGATTAATATCTTCTACATCTGGTATTGTAGTTGAACCTCTATCTGTGTTTGTAACTTCAACTGGTGAGTTTCCTTGGGTACCGTTATATTGTTTATAACGCTCTATAATATTACCTTCTGCTTGTAAAAAATATTTATAATTATCTCCTGCTGGATCTTCTAAATCTGCAAAATTTGGAAATTGCGAAGCTTCTTCTGTATCATTTAATCCATCATAACCAATATCCTGATTGGTTCGTTCTTCTCCTTCAGTATCAAAAACATATATTAATGACTGGCTAGTTGGAACTTTTCCGTAAACAGTAGGGATTGTATTATCTAAACTACCGTCTTCTGGTAGTCCATTTTCATATTGCTTTCTCCCATCTTTTAAAACATCTTCAGATATGTTACCAAGATTAAATGTTAAGGTTCCTCCATTATTTCCAGATGTTTCATCATAAATAAACGGATCCATTAACCAAAATTCTATATACTCTACATTTGATCGTTCAAAATCTGTAGTGGTTAATTGTCTTGTTACACCTCCATAGTTTGAAGCAGGATTTAACAATGGGCTTCCGCCTATTGCATCTGGAGAGTAATTATATTGCCCTCTAGCTTCAGGATTGTAATTTAAATCTAAGGTAAACAATGCTTGAGTTTGTCCTTGAATAATATCTTGATTTGGAAATATTTCGTCCCTAAAAACACGTCTTGTAAATGGAGAGGATATATCTTCTACTGAAATACCATCTGGTCGTTGAGAACTATAAAAAATAGGATCAATGGTGTACCAAGATAATTTTGCTCTTTTATAGTTTGTTGCCAAATTACCATTTCCCAATTCTCCTCCATAACCTATTGGCGAACTAGATAAAAACCAAGTCTGAGGTGATCTTATATCTGTTCTTGTTTGTGCTGCTTCAAAGTCATCTATATAAGATGTTGTTTTTCCGTTAAGATCAGAGACTTTAGGAGCTCCTGGTAATAAATATGCAAATTCACCTCTTACAGATATATTTGATTCTACATCGGTATCTATATTTGGAAGTTTATTTACCAGTCGTGTTAAAAAAGGAACTTCTGTAGAGTAGTTAGCATTAATTCCGAACATTGTATTGTTTACAGGTTCAGAACTAAATGAAGATTTTTGAGTAAGTGGGCGTTCATTCATATTCAAATAAGTGGCTCCCATTTGAAATTTTTCACTGAATAAATGCTCTACATTTATTCCTGTAAATCGTTTTGTTTGTTGACCAAACAAAGTATTATTTTCTGTAGTTACAGATATCGGTGTATTTGAATTTAATAATGATGGATCTAATATTTGAACCCGTCCTAATTGATAATTAACGGTATAATCTACTCCTTCAACTAAAACTCTACCTCCCGCTGTTACAGTAACAGAACCTTGAGGTATATTGAACGCCCCAATTGGAATTCCGTCTGCTCCAGTAGATTTGTAGGTTCCCTTTAATTGAAATTTGTTTTTATCACTATCCTGTTGTTCTGCCTGTGTTTTAGTAGAAGAATAAAGGGTTTTAAATACATATTTGTTTTGATTGGCATTATATGTTGCCGGAATATCATAATCTTCGGATGGATTAGATGTATCTTCTAATTTATTAAATAGGTAGTCACCAAAAGGCTCTACTTTAGTAAAAATTATACGTCCGTTTTGAGTATCAACTGTAATTCCTGGTAAAAAATCGAAAAAACCATCACCTTCTTGTTGAGGATCTCCGTTAAAGTTTAATTGATCTAAACTAAAAACTCTCAATAAAGGGGTATTGTCAACACCTTCTGGTAAACTTGTTGCAGGAAATTCTGGACTGCTAGGAGCTGCTGTAATAAAATTTTGTGGGGTTGGGTCTGTATATAAAATATTAAGATTAAACCCTTCTCTTTCTAATTGAAATGCTCCTAAAGGATATATGTTTTTCATCATAATATCCCATATTGGCTCTTCAACATTGGTAATATTACTTTTTAATAGTTTTACTATTAAATTTTGTGAAATCCCAACAATTGGTTCTTCTGTACCTTGACCAGGTATGGTACCTCCAGATGCCTCAACACCATCTGTTGAAAATTCTCCAACTTGATATACTCTTCCATTTACTGTAAATTGAAATGCAACTGCTAATACTTCGTCATTATTTAATCGTTGATTTAAAGAAATATACCCCAATTGTGTATCCAATTGATATTCGTTAAACTGTAATTTTCGTGCGTTTTCAAGGGTTACATAATCAAGACCATCCCGAACTGAAACACCAAAGCCAGATTGTACTGTAGCGATATCTCTAATGGCTGGATTTAAAATAGAAGACTCAGCTCCATCAATTCCAAATGGATTAAAATCGTTATTTCCATTGTCTGGATAGGCCCTAGAAGAAGTATTAACAAATCCTCCAGGAGGAAAAGGCAAACCTATATTATTTGGGTTTGGTTCACCAATATCCTGAACTGCAACTATATTCCGAACGTCTTGTGTGTTTGCTGTTCGGTTAGTAATCCAAACTTCTGTTCTTGTAATTTGAACATTTGTATTTATAAAAGGATATTGAGAAAGTACTTTATCATAGTTTTCTTTAAAATAATGCGATAAGAAAAAGTGCCTGTTTTCATCATAATCTAAAGCAAATATTTCAAAATTTGTAACTGTTGCTCCACCTTCTGCCACAACAGTTCTTGTTTCAGATTGTTGTTCAGAAAACACACCTGTTATCGTTGTTTTTCCGAATTGCAATTCTGTTTTAACACCAAATAAACTTTGTGCTCCTTGCAATAACGAGCTATTTAAAGGCATACTTACGTTACCTACTTCTATTTTACGAATAATATCGTCTTCGGTAGGTGTGTATTCTAATTTTATTTGGTTTTGAAAATCGAAGGTAGATTGTGTGTCATAATTAGCCGTAATTTGAAGGCGTTCTCCAATTTTCCCTAACAAACTTAAACTTATTCTTTGGTCAAAATCAAAAGACAAGTTACTTCTATTTCGTGGTGAAAAAGCTGGATTGTCTTGTTTGGTGTATAATAAACCTAAATCAATTTCAACACTACCTTGTGGGATAATATCAATTGTATTTCCTCCAAAAATAGATTCAAAGAAACCTGATTTTACATAAAGAGTTGGTAGCAAGTTTTTTTGCAACTCTTCAGACCCTTCTTTTCTTCCATCGGCAGCATCAATTTTTTCTTTGAAATAAGCTTTCATTTGCTCATTCAAAATTAAATCCTGGTATTCTTCTGGAGTTAAAATTAAAGGATGTGTAATCGTAAAACTTCCAATAATTTTGCTGTAAATATACATTTCAATAATAGGATCGTAGGTATATAAATCCTGAATACTTGATGGATTTGGCAGATCCATTCTCCCCATAGAAGAACCTGTACTTGTAGAATCTTGCGAATATACAGTTGAAAAACCACCTATAATAATACTAATAACTAATAATAGCTTGAAAAAGCTAACCTTTAAAGCGTAATTTTTTGATCCCAATTGTTACAAATTTTTTAAAGCTTGTTTAATAATGGTTTCTACAGAAGCATTGGGGTTCTCTTTCACTACTATATCACATACCCTTTCTGCTTGTTTTCTAGTAAATCCTAATGTTTCTAAAGCAGATAACGCTTCATTTTTATTAGTATTGCTTGAAGTAGTTGAAACATCATCTAAGCCGTAAACTTTTAATATTTTATCCTTTAAGTCTAAAACTACCCGTTGTGCTGTTTTAGACCCAATTCCTTTAACCGATTGTATGGTTGCAATATCGTTTTGCGCGATTGCATCCATTACTTGATTTGGTGATAAAGAAGACAGCATCGTTCTAGCAATACTAGCCCCAATCCCAGAAACTGATATTAACAACCTAAATATTTCACGCTCTAACTTACTAGAAAATCCAAATAGTGTATGCGAATCTTCTCGTACTTGTAAATGCGTAAAAAGTTTCACGTTTTCCTTTTCAGGAATTTGTGAAAAAGTATGTAATGAAATGTTTATTGAATATCCGACACCGTTACAGTCTATGACTATACTTGTTGGGGTTTTTTCAATTAGTTTTCCCTGTATATGGGTAATCATAAGTTAGTTAAAGTTATAATTTGCCAAATATAGAATAATTATTTGCATCTGCAATTTCTGAAATTACTAAATTATCAGGTTTAAATTAGCATTTTTTCATCTCAAATTCTCGCTTTTCTTTTTGTTGCGCATCTACTACAGCCACTGCAGCTATATTTACCATTTCTTCAACACTTGCACCTAATTGCAATATATGAGCTGCTTTTCTCATCCCTAACACAATAGGCCCAACAGATTCTACTCCATTTAATTCCTTTAATAATTTGTAATTACTATTGGCCGAATCTAAATTCGGAAAGATTAAAGCATTTACTTTTTTGCCTGCTAATTTTGAAAAAGGAAAGGTTTTTTTAAGCATTTCTGCATTTAATGCAAAGTCTGTCTGAAGCTCACCATCAACCACCGTGTCTGGACAAACTCTATGTAAAAGCTCAACAGCTTCTTTTACTTTTCTTGCTTGTGGATGTTTTGAAGAACCAAAATTCGCATAGGAAACCATTGCTATAACTGGTTTAATACCAAACATTTTCATGGTATAATTAGTCATCTGCGCAATGTTTGCTAATTCTTTTGCTGTTGGGTCTATGTTTATGGAAGTATCTGAAATAAATAGCGGTCCTCTTTTGGTCAACATTAAGTTGGTAGTCGCAATTTTATTAACGCCTTCAAACTTCCCAATAGTTTCTAATACAGGTCTTATTACCACTGGATACGCTCTTGAATACCCCGAAATCATAGCATCTGCATCGCCTTCGTTTACCATCATAGAAGCAAAATAATTTCGTTCACGCATTAGTTTTTCAGCGGCATACAACGTAACTCCTTTTCGTTTTCTATGCGACCAATAAATTCTGGCGTATTTAGTTAATATTTCATTTTGATCGTCACTTTTTGGATCTAAAATTTCTACATCTTCATCAAAATCAATCTCTTTCATTAATTCTAGTATAATGTCTTTTCTTCCCAATAAAATCGGAACTCCAATTCCTTCTTCATGAACAATTTGAGCAGCTTTTAGCACGTCTAAATGATCTGCCTCAGCAAAAACAATCCGTTTCGGATTTGTTTTTGCACGGTTAAACAACATTCTTAATATCTTGTTGTCATTACCCATTCTCGCATATAACTCCTCTTCATATTTTTTCCAATCGTCAATAGGTTCTTTTGCAACTCCACTTTCTACAGCTGCTTTTGCAACTGCAACAGGAATGGTTGCTATTAGTCTAGGGTCGAATGGTTTTGGTATTATATAATCTTTTCCGAAGAGTAATTTAGTTTCGCCATACGCTATATTTACTTGCTCTGGCACAGGCTCTTTCGCTAATTTTGCCAGTGCATATACTGAAGCCATTTTCATCGCTTCATTAATTTTTGTAGCTCTAACATCTAAAGCTCCTCTAAAAATAAACGGAAATCCTAATACATTATTTACTTGATTAGGATGATCGCTTCTACCCGTTGCCATAATAATATCCTTTCGTGTTTTAATGGCAACATCGTATTTAATTTCTGGGTCAGGATTGGCAAGTGCAAATACAATAGGATTATCTGCCATAGTTAATAACATTTCTGGTGATAAAATATTGGCTACTGAAAGACCTACAAAAACATCTGCATCAATTAATGCTTCTTCAATTGTTCTAATATCTCTTGAAGTGGCAAATTCAGATTTTTCTTTAGTAAGATTATCTCTATCTTTTCTAATAATACCTTTACTATCAAGCATTACAATATTTTTAGATTGCATACCAATAGCTTTGTATAATCTTGTACAAGATGTTGCCGCGGCTCCTGCACCACTGATAACTATTTTTACATCTTCCATTTTCTTTCCAGCAATTTCAACAGCATTTAAGAGTGCTGCGGAAGAAATTATTGCCGTACCATGTTGATCGTCATGCATTACAGGAATGTCTAGTTCATCTTTTAGGCGGCATTCAATTTCAAAAGCTTCGGGAGCTTTAATATCTTCTAAATTAATCCCTCCAAAAGTGGGTGCTATGTTTTTTACTGTAGCAATAAACTCATCGATATCGTGAGTGCCAACTTCGATATCAAAAACATCGATATCTGCAAATATTTTAAAGAGCAACCCCTTTCCTTCCATTACTGGTTTTGAGGCTTCTGCTCCAATATCTCCCAAACCTAAAACTGCGGTTCCGTTAGAAATTACTGCAACTAAATTTCCTTTATTAGTATATTTATAAACTGTATCTGGATTTTTTTCAATCTCTAAACATGGCACAGCAACTCCAGGAGAATAAGCTAATGACAAGTCTCTTTGAGTTGCATATTTTGTAGTTGGGACTACTTCAACTTTTCCTGGTTTTGGAAATTCATGATAGTCTAAGGCTTGTTTGCGTTTGCTCTGCTTTTTCATAATTCTGAAGTAATTATTACTTAATAAAGTGATTTGCAAAGTTACGGAAGAAGGAAGACAATTTTGTCTTGAAATACTATTATTACTCTTTTTTCAAAAAGTCAATGTTTCTAATTAAACCTGAGTATTTAGTACGTTTTATTGGGTTTTTTCTGAATATTTCCTGAAATACTTCCACCGTAATTTCTTCCCAATCTTTTTTAGACATTGATAGTAATTCCGGGTTGGGATTAAATAAAGGCTCGTTATGTGGTTTACTAAAACGATTCCACGGACATACATCTTGGCATATATCACAACCAAACATCCAATCGTTGAATTTTCCACTCATTTCTGAAGGAATTTCGTTTTTTAATTCAATCGTGAAATACGAAATACATTTACTTCCATCCACGACATAAGGTTCTACTATTGCCTGTGTTGGGCAAGCATCTATACAGGCAGTGCATTGTCCACAGTGGTCGGTGGTTTTATAATCGTAATCCAACTCCAAATCAATAATCAGTTCTGCGATAAAATAGAAGGAACCGTTTTGTTTGGTTATTAAATTACTGTGTTTTCCTATCCAACCCAATCCGCTTTTCGCTGCCCAAGCTTTGTCTAAAACAGGGGCGGAATCTGTAAATGCTCTACCGTAAACTTCGCCAATTTCTTCCCTAATAAAATGAAGTAATTGTTTTAACTTGTCCTTAATCACAAAATGATAATCTTGTCCGTAAGCGTATTTTGAAATTTTATAAGTGTCTCCTTTTTGAAGTTTTTCTGGAAAATAATTTAATAATAACGAAACCACACTTTTTGAATCTGGAACTAATAAAGTTGGGTCTAACCGTTTATCAAAATGATTTTCTAAATAGCTCATTTCGCCTTGCATATTCTTTTTTAAAAAATTATCAACCCGTGGTGCTTCTTCTTCTAAAAAATCTGCTTTACTTATACCACAAGATAAAAATCCGAGTCGTTTTGCCTCGGATTTAATTAGATTGGTATGTTTTGTTTTTGAAAGCAAATTTTATATACAATTAAGACCTAACAGGTTTTTAAAACCTGTTAGGTCTATTCTTAGAATAACCCTCCCTGAGAAGGATCTTTTACTTTACCTAAATGTTTATAGGCTGCTTCGGTTACTTCCCGACCACGAGGAGTCCTCATAATAAATCCTTGTTGGATTAAAAATGGCTCATAGACTTCTTCAATTGTTTCAATACTTTCGCTAACGGCAGTAGCTATTGTAGAAATTCCAACTGGACCTCCTTTAAATTTATCGATGATGGTTGACAGTATTTTATTATCCATTTCATCCAAACCATGAGCATCTACATTTAATGCTTCTAAAGCATATTTTGCAATCTTAATGTCAATTTTTCCATTGCCTTTTATTTGCGCAAAATCTCGAACTCTACGTAAAAGCGCATTGGCAATTCTTGGTGTTCCTCTACTTCTTCCTGCTATTTCGATAGCAGCTTCCATAGAAATTGGAACATCTAATATCATCGAACTACGTTGTACGATGGTGGTTAATAATTCGGTGGTATAATATTGTAATCTGGAAGCAATCCCAAAACGAGCTCGCATTGGTGCTGTTAATAATCCCGAACGCGTGGTTGCTCCAACTAAAGTAAAGGGATTCAAATTAATCTGAACCGAACGTGCATTGGGTCCCGACTCGATCATAATATCAATTTTATAATCCTCCATTGCCGAATATAAATACTCTTCTACAATAGGGCTTAGTCGATGAATTTCATCTATAAAAAGCACATCCCGCTCGTCCAAATTGGTAAGTAAGCCTGCTAAATCTCCAGGTTTATCTAACACAGGTCCCGAAGTAACTTTTATTCCAACTTCCAACTCGTTTGCTAAAATATATGCTAATGTTGTTTTTCCTAATCCTGGAGGGCCGTGAAATAGGGTATGATCTAAAGCTTCTTCCCGTTGGTTTGCAGCTTGAACAAATATTTGAAGATTATCTAATACCTGATCTTGTCCAGCAAAATCCTCAAAAGAAAGTGGACGCAATTTTTTTTCTACGTCTAATTCCTCTGGAGTGAAATTCTCGTCTGTGGGATCTAGGTTTTCATTCATAAAATAAATATTTGAAGTGTAGTTAATTATGAATAAAAACTTTTTTTATTTCAATTATTTCTCGGTTATAAGTATTTGTATCTTCATTGTAAGAGATTGGATAGTTTGAAGAAATTGTTTGAGTTAATTTATTATTATTAAAATGATATTCTAAAACAAATCCAGGAAAAGTTGAAAATTCTTCAATAATTATCTCAATATTATTTTCATCAATCATTCTAAAAGTTCCCCATCTTAAAAAAAGATCTACTGGCTCTTCCGAGCATTCATATCTTTCGGTAATTGTTCCGCCTCCATATGTTTTAATTAATAATAAATTTGAGCCTGAATACCATACATCTCCATTACTATTGAAATAAAAATTTTCATCCTTAATACAATCAAATTCATCAGTCATATCTAAAGATGCTGTCCCGTCTAAATTTAAATCTATAGCTATTGGAACAATAAGGCTCTCTAATCTCCAAGAATAATCTGTAATAAACGACGAATCAATTTCTTTTTCTTCTGAAGAGCAAGAAACGATGATAACGGCAATTAATAAGGTGATTAAAAAATTTATTTTATATATATAAGTTGACACGTTTAATTTCATTTCAAACAATAAAAAGTTTTGAGGTTCAATTATCAAATATACAAATCGTATGAATACTATAACTAATAAAACAAAAAAAGGCTTTTCAAATTTTGAAAAGCCTTTTAAAATACTTTGTGAACTTTATATATATTTCATGAGATACCTACCTTGTTCTTCCGCTATAGCTTCGGCGGCACGTGGAGGTAAGAATTTTAATGCGTCAACTCCTCTTCGTTATCTTGAATTGGATGATCTTGAGGTACAAAATCTTGTCCTGCAATTACGTAATCTGAATCATCTTTATTCATTTTACTGTAATCATACGGCCATCTGTGAACTTCAGGAATTGGACCATCCCAGTTTCCGTGGATGTGTTTTACTTCTGCAGTCCATTCTAATGTTGTAGCATTCCAAGGATTTTTTGGTCCTACTTTTCCGAAGAACATAGAGTGTATAAAGTTATATAAGAATACTAACTGTCCTGCTGCAGCAAAAAATGCAAACCATGTAATTACTACATTGATATCCATTAAATCATCAAAGTAGGGGAAATTAGAGTTCGTATAATATCTTCTTGGTAATCCTGCCATACCAATAAAGTGCATTGGGAAGAAAACTCCGTATGCTCCAATAGCGGTAATCCAAAAGTGAATATATCCTAATTTTTTATTTAACATTCTACCTTCAAACATTTTTGGGAACCAATGATAAACACCAGCAAATAATCCATATAATGCTGAAATACCCATTACTAAGTGGAAGTGAGCTACCACAAACATGGTATCGTGAACGTTAATATCTAAAGCACTATCTCCTAATACCAATCCTGTAAGTCCACCACTAATAAAGGTAGATACAAAACCGATGGAAAATAGCATTCCCGTATTCATTTTAAGGTTTCCTTTCCATAAAGTAGTAATCCAGTTAAAAGCTTTTACCGCTGAAGGAATTGCAATTAACAAAGTTGTAAATGTAAATACGGATCCTAAGAAAGGATTCATACCTGTTACAAACATATGGTGACCCCAAACAATTGTTGAAAGGAATGCAATAGAAATTATAGAAGCTATCATCGCTCGATATCCAAAAATAGGCTTACGAGCATTGGTCGCCATAATTTCTGATACTAATCCCATCGCCGGAAGTATAACAATATATACTTCAGGATGTCCTAAAAACCAGAAAAGGTGTTCGAATAATACGGGTGATCCACCTTGATTGTGTAACACTTCGCCAGCAATATAAATATCTGACAAGAAGAATGAAGTTCCGAAACTTCTATCCATAATTAACATTAATGCTGCTGAAAGTAATACTGGAAATGAAACCACACCAATAATAGCTGTTACAAAGAAAGACCAAATTGTTAGTGGAAGTCTTGTCATGGACATTCCTTTGGTTCTTAAATTAAGAACGGTAACTATATAATTTAATGACCCTAATAAAGAGGAAGCAATAAAGATTGCCATGGATACTAACCATAGTGTCATTCCTGTTCCAGAACCAGGAATTGCTTGCGGTAATGCACTTAATGGAGGATAAATAGTCCAACCTGCATTTGCTGGTCCTGCTTCTACAAATAATGACAATAACATAATCACACTTGAAAGAAAGAACAACCAATAAGAAACCATATTCAGGAATCCTGAAGCCATATCACGTGCACCAATTTGTAAAGGAATTAGTAAATTACTAAATGTACCACTTAATCCAGCTGTAAGCACAAAGAATACCATTATGGTACCGTGAATAGTTACTAATGCCAAATATATATTTGGATCCATTACGCCACCTTCAGCCCATTTTCCTAAAAATATTTCGTAAACGGTAAACTGATGATCTGGCCATGCTAGTTGCATTCTAAAAAGCAATGACATTGCGATACCGATAATTCCCATAAACAAACCTGTGATAAGGTATTGCTTAGAAATCATTTTATGATCTTGACTAAAGATGTATTTGGTTACAAATGTCTCTTTATGGTGATGTCCGTGATCATCGTGATTGTTAGCGTGTTCTGACATATCTTCTTAAGCTGTTTTATTTATTTTTTTAAAGTTTCTACTAAGGTAGCTTGTTGTGCTAACCAAGCATTGTACTCTTCTTCCGATTCTACAACAATTTTCATTTGCATATTGAAATGATTAGACCCACAAATTTTATTACAAAGAAGTAAGTAATCAAATTCATACATTTCTAAAGCTTCGTCTCCATTTGCAATTAAGTCAATATTTTTCTTTGTTCTTAATTCATTAATATGCTCCACTTTTGCAACAATGACTTCATTTAGTCTCATTTCTTCAGTGGTTTTATTTGGAGTCATAGCAAATTGTGTAATCATTCCTGGAACACAATTCATTTGCAATCTAAAATGTGGCATAAATGCTGAGTGTAACACATCTTGGGAGCGCATTTTGAATAATACTTTTTTTCCAATTGGTAAATGTAATTCATTTACAACTTTATCATCTTGAGCATTTGGATCTGACATATCCACCCCTAATTGGTTTACTCCTTCAATTAGACGAACATTTGCTTCTCCTAAAGTATTATCTGCACCAGCGTAACGTGCTCTCCAAGCAAATTGGTAAGCGTATAATTCGACAATAATTGGATCGTCATCTTCATCAACAGTCATAATATCAGACCAAGTAAATAATCCGTATATGATTAATGCCGCTAAAACTACTACTGGAATAATAGTCCAAATAAATTCTAATTTATGATTTTCAGCATAAAACAAAGCTTTTTTATCCTTATCGCCACGATATACAAAAGCAAAATAATGCAACAACCATTGTGTGAATATCCCTGTAAAAAATATTAATGCCATGGTAATTAACATTAATTGGTCGATTTCTAACCCATGCTCTGAAGCTGCTTCAGGTAATAGAACATTGCCCCATTTCCAAAAACAATATGCAAGTAATCCGTATATAAAAAATACAAACCCTAGCATTAAATACCCTTGTGTGTTGTTATCGTCGTTTGTTGCTAACTCTGAGTCTTCAGATTGGTTGGGTTTTGACAATTGAAAAACCTTGTTCATTTGCCAAACAGCAACGCCAAAAAGAATGATTACTAAAACTACTAAAAATGCGGTCATCGTTATTTACCTAATTTTTTATTAATAATGAAATTTCTTACTCTCTTTAATAAAAGGGTTTCCTTTTGCTAATAGTGGTGCTTTTGTTAATGCTGTAAAAACAACAAATATAAATAGTCCTAAGAAAAATA
>JAKITD010000096.1 GCA_021648265.1 Flavobacteriaceae bacterium
CAAATAAAATTACCCATAGAGTACGAGATGGAACTTTTCGAGAAAAAGTTCCTGCTTTCTATGTCTTCTAAAGTTTCTTTATTAAACCGAATAACACATTATGTGGTTAATAGAAAAGGAAAACAAATGCGACCTATGTTTGTTTTTTTAATCGCAAAAATGACAAATAATGGCGAAGTAAATGATCGTACTTATCGTGGTGCTTCCGTTATTGAATTAATACATACCGCTACTTTAGTCCACGATGATGTGGTAGATGAAAGTAATAAACGAAGAGGTTTTTTCTCCATAAACGCCCTTTGGAAAAATAAAATTGCCGTTTTAGTGGGCGATTATTTACTTTCAAAAGGATTGCTGCTTTCTATAGATAACGAAGATTTTGATTTACTTAAAATTATTTCAGTTGCAGTAAGAGAAATGAGCGAAGGCGAATTACTTCAGATCGAAAAAGCCAGAAAATTAGATATTACCGAGGAAGTTTACTACGAAATTATCCGTCAAAAAACCGCAACCTTAATCGCAGCCTGTTGTGCTATGGGAGCAAAATCTGTAAACGCTTCAAAAGAAGAAGTGGAAGTAATGCGTAAATTTGGGGAATTAATAGGAATGGCTTTTCAGATAAAAGACGATTTGTTTGACTACGGTACTGAAAAAATAGGAAAGCCAACAGGAATTGACATAAAGGAACAAAAAATGACACTTCCCTTAATTTATGCACTTAATAATTGTTCTGAAAAAGAAAAAAGTTGGGTAATAAATTCTATTAAAAACTACAATACTAATAAGAAAAGAGTAAAAGAATTAATCGACTTTGTAAAAACAAAGGGTGGCTTGGAGTATGCCGTTTCAAAAATGAAAGAATACCAACAAGAAGCCTTGCACATATTACAGAAATATCCTGAAACAGCTTTTAAAGAATCATTGGTTTTAATGGTAAATTATGTAATCGATCGGAAGAAGTAGTCTTCAATATTCAGTTGGCAATATTTAATTGTTTTCCAATTAAGAATCAAAGATACCAAATAAGCGTGAAATTTTGATAGGAATTTCAGCCGTTATGAACGTTATACGTTGTTCTACACCGTTTTTTATTCAATAATCTCATCCATTCGGTACGGTCAAATCTTGCAATTGTATCATTTGTTTTATTGGTCTCAAATTTAGTTAAAACTATGTACTTTAGTGCATTTCGCGTTATTTTCTAAAAATTTTTTAGAGTAAAATGAGTTTGTAGCTAGCACATTGAATATTATATTTTGTTAAGTAATACTTGCGTATTACTCCGTAGTGCTGACTTTAGTCAGATTTAAAAACCTATGGACTTCTAGTCCATAGTGGTTTAGTTTGAAATACAATTAATCTATTATGTTGATTTTCCGTTTTGGTTCTGGTTTAAATTATTGATGCAGTTTCCATTGCTTCCTGGGGACAATTTGCCCCTATGTAGGGTTTTAGCTTCTCATCTCGTTTTCTAATCTTTTTAAGGTAATCGGTAGGGTTTTTACTCTCCTATAAAACAGCAACTACGGTTACTAAAAGAGTAATGCCACTCGTTGTTGTGCCCCTACGAACTTCACTTCTTTGAAATACTACTAACTTATTTTGTGGATCTATGTTGTTGTCTGTTTTGCTTATAATTATTTTTTTCCTGTAAACGTTATTGCTGGTTTAGTATGATAGCTGTTCTTTTTCCAAAAGCGCAATAAAAAATCAATGTCTTTTAAATATGATTTACCTACACCCTCGTTAAAAAAGGGGAGTTTTGATTTACAGTTGTCGATACAATACATTACTAATTCTACCGATAAACTTTCATCCATTAATAAGCGTAAAATATGTTCTTTGCTTTCTGCTTTCTCAAAATAAGGATTGTTTGGTAATGGGAAAGCACTGTTTGTGGCTAAAGCTATTTCTACACCGCTTTTTGGGTTAAAGAAGATTAAAGCTGTTTCGGAAACTTCTTCGTAATTTTTAGGGTCATCTTCTGTGCCAAAAAAACCTTCATCTCTCGCTCGTTGTTTTGCTGCCTTTTGTTCTTTTGCTGATAATTTTAAGGAAGCATTAAAAAACTTAATATACTTTTTCGTAAAATCATCTACCTTTTCGGATGGTATAAATGCAATTGGCAACCCATTATTGAAATCTAAAAAAGCTTGGTGTTGTTGTTCTAAAACATCCGTTACATTTTCTGTTTGATAGTCTATAAAATTGACTTGCATTCTGGATTCCATCGAATTTTTTTCATCCAAAATTAAATCTGCATTAAAGGGTTGCTGAAAAAAGATGCCAGAAAACCACCATTCGTTTTGCCATTGTACAATTCCCATAAACAGAATAGTATCTATTTCTTGAAGCGAATCTCCGTTATCGAACGATTTTTTGGTGAGGTTAAACTTTTTACTTGATGCAATGTGTTCTATAAAAACATTATCGTCATCTTGTCCTTTGTAAAAAAAGTAACCCCTTATTCGTTGCGAGATATTTAAGAAATCCTTTTTAAGTGGATGCTGTTCTCCAATTATTTCTGAAGCCCATTCTTTAGCTGTTAAACTTAATAAACGGGTATGCGATTTATGTAAAGTGTCATCTCTGTTGTCATTCAAAAACATTCGGATGTTTTCTTTTGCATCAGGATTTTCAATTATTTCGAGTTCTTTTTCTTTGATAATGCGATTGGTGTCAGCATAAAATAAGTACGATTGAAACAGCACAATATCATTAATAGCTCTTGCCTCATAAAAATCGGTTTCATTATCTGCTATCTCATAAAACTGTTTTAAATGTTTATTTTCTGGAGCATAATCCCAAGCCTTATCAAAAATAGCCATTACTTTTTCGGCAGTTTCAATAATAAAATCGTTGAAAGGGGCAATAAACTTTTCTTCTTGTATGGTGTTCATAAAATACCAAATCAAAAAGCTAACATCTTGCAGGTTTATTTCATCTTCGTAATACTCATCTAAAAAATAAAAAGGCAATTGTTTATTGTACAGTTCTTTGTGTTTTTTGATAAAGGAATTCCAAAGCCGAGTTTCAGAAATAATATCTTCAAAATAAGACGTTAAAAAACAAGCCATCATATCCATTTCTTGTGGCTGCAAATACATCTGCAATACCAACGATTGTGTGTTGGTGGTAATAACGTGTTTTACCTCATTACTCAGTTTAAGATAATAACTATCGGTAGCAGTTTGGTATTGATACGGTTTAAAATCTAACCATTGTTGTATGTATATTTTCTTTTTACTCATATCATAGTCTGCATTAAGATTTATTGGATTTTATGATTGAAGGATTGTTTTCTGAATTCAATGAATCTTCTTCCCATTTCAATGGATTATTTTTGATGTAATTAGAAATATTGAAATATGATTTTTCATTTCGAATGATGTGCTCCCAATAATTTCGTTGCCATAATTTACCATCAAATCGTTTCCAATTTTTCGTTTTTACACCACGAATATATTCGTTTGTTGACATTGTTTTAAACCATTGCACCACAGAATGTAGGGGCGAACCTATGTGTTCGCCCAACATTTGTTGTTCGCCCAACATTTGTTGTTCGCCCAATGGTTGTTGTTCTCCCAATGGTTGTTGTTCTCCCAATGGTTGTTGTTCTCCCAATGGTTGTTTTGTATTTGTATTAGGGCAGACACGTAGGTCTGCCCCTACTACGTTTTCAATAATACAATGGAAATGGTTTGGCATTACCACCATTTCACGGCATTTGATATCCGAAAATTTATTTTCCAATTCGTAATACCATTTTTCAATCATTAACTCTGGTTCATTTAATATCATTTTACCATTTTCAATATGCCCATACATTTGTTCTCTATTTTTACAACAGATGGTTACAAAATACAATCCTTCCTGTGAATAATCATATCCTTTTAATCGGATTGATTTACGGCTATGTATTTTGGGGTTGTATTTCATATTTTATTATCGTTATTCCTATTTGTGGCGCTATAAGAGGACACGCAGGGCTGCCTCTACAATTCTCCTTTAAATACTTTATTCAATACTGACTTCTTCAATTCCTCCAAATCATTTATTTTTGTAGTCTTTTATTAAAAAGTAAATAGAGAATACAAATACAATTATGTAAACAATGGCAAGTACTGGTTTCTCAAATTTCAGATTTTCAAAGTCGAATTGTTCAAATAATGCCTGTCCTAAAATGAATGCTATAATTACAAAAAAAATGTTTGGTGTTTTCATAGTTCTATTATTTAATTACTAAGTCGATTAAAGTTCCAATTAATATTACAGTAAAAGTGAATGTTAAAAACCCTAAAAGATAAGAAAAGAACGCTTTAACATAATTTGAAAATTTGCTTTTGTCAAAAAACTGTCCAATTGCCCAAGCTGAATAAAGAACACTTACAATACTTGCAATTTGCATTAAGTCAATATGAGTTAGAACTTTAAAGATAGCAAAAATAGAAAAAATTAACATTCCAATTCCCATTATAAAACACAATAATATTAAGATTTCAAAAAAGTTATAATTGTATTTCCTGAAAAATAATTTTATCCAAAGGACAATAAATATTCCCATAATAATATTTGCATAACCGTAGTGGTCTTGAACCCATATAAAAATATGTCCCGTTGTTGATTGTTTTGTTTCTTCAAATTTCATATAACCTTCTTCAATATGAAAGAAATGGTTAATGAGTGAATAAATTAAGGAAGTTACTATTATGAAAATAACAGGTTTCACAAGTCTATTTCTATCATCTAAAACAAAGTTCCTAATACTTTGTCCTGGTCGTAGTAGTAATTCTTTAATTGTAAAAAGTATACCCTTATCAAAATTCAATACACTTCCAATCTCAGATAGAATGTATTGTCCATTAATTCTTTTAAGTTTTGTTGGTTGCCCACAGTTAGGGCAGTAGTTTTGATTTATTTTGGCATTACAGTTTTTACAATTCATCTATTTTCCTATTTTTCAGATATTTTAGTCCAACAATTTCGTTAAATCTTTTATTTACGGACGGTTCGGCAATATTGTCACTAGCGGTTTGTGTATGAAGCGTTGGGCTTTTAGTTTGATTATTTTTCAGTTTAAATATAGTGTTTTTTATGAAAACGAATCTTCCAATTAACTATGAATTGCCCAATGATTTATACACGTTGTTGGCAGTAGGCTTTTATTCAAATCTAATATTCACTTTTTTAATTAGGTAAAATATTATAAGAAATATTATAGTCAATAATATTATTGATAGTAAACTGTCAAACGAAAATAAAATTTCAAAATAATATTTTATTTGAGTTGAATATTCGTGGTTTATATTGTCATTATATTCATAATATGTAACCTTTGATGCAATCGGAAGAATATCATTACTATACATATAGTAAAATCCTTGTCCTTGTCTAAAAAAACTACCGAAATGCAATAATATAAAAACGCTAATGTAAGATAATACTAAGCTGATAAATAGAAACTTTAAAAACGTTCTCTTTATAGTCAGATTAATTTTTTTCATTTTCAGGTGCTTTTTAATTTGTTTGTCTTGAAATGTTGTTATGTTGTTAGAAACATTTTCATAAAAATATTCCGCACCATTTTCATTAAACTTTTCAGCAATTTCATTAGGTTCAGGATATTTTTGTAATCCAGATTTATTTGATGTGGTAATAAAAAAGTCATATTCATCTAATGAATTTGGCCAATTAAAATTTAAGAAAGCTTTGTTGTTTAAGATTTCTTCTTCCTTTCCAACTTTATAATCGCTAATCTTAAATCCAGCACCAATTTTTTTATTCCATTCTTTTATAAAATGTTTTGTTGATTCTGAATTTTTATAATCCGCTAACAATGATTTGGGATTAAGCATAATTGCGGCTGTTCCCCAACCCCAATTAAATCGAGTAAAATCCAACTTGTCTTTTTTATGTTCTGCTTTTATTAATTCTATGCATTGAATATTCAATTCTTTAAAGGTTATAGGATTTTCACTAAAAGGAACAAATTTCCCTACACCAAGGTCTTTTGGATTACCACAATCAGATGAAAAAACCATTGTGAAGATTGTACTCCTTTTTGATGACAATCTTCCATATCTAATCGGAATTTTTACCTCAATCATCTTGGTGATGTCCAAATAGTTATTTCTCCATTCTTCTCTTATTTTGGTTTTATCCCATAACAATGAACCTATGATTATAACGCCTCCTTTAAGTTTTTTCATTTTTTTCAGCTTACTGCCAACATGAGTATATCAGCAGTGTTTCTTATAAATATTTACTGATTCCGATAGCTATCGGACAATGTTATAAAGTTAGCTAAAAAAAACGAGAAAGTCAAGAGGGTTTTATAACTTAATAAGTAGATCTAAAATTTATAATTACTCCAAAATTGTAAATTACTGATTAATTTACAAAGATTGGATAATGAAGCAGGCAACCTTTTTGCATTAATTTGCGTCTATATAATTAGAAGCGTTAAAAACACAGGTTTGAAAGTAGTTTCACTACATAAAAATTACCAATCACTTATTGCGAAAGCAAGAAAGGGAAATCACAAAGCTCAACATCAGTTGTTTGAACTTTTTGCACCCAAAATGTTGAGTGTTTGCAGGCAATATCTAAAAAACAATGCTTTAGCAGAAGAGGTGATGCTTTCAGGATTTTTAAAAGTTTTTACGCATTTAAACTCTTTTAAATTCGAAGG
>JAKITD010000024.1 GCA_021648265.1 Flavobacteriaceae bacterium
AAAAAAAATGGGAAGTAGCGGATAATTGTTGGGAAGTTCAAGGGGTTTGTTGGGAAGTTGGAATAAAAACATTGTTGGCATTTAGAATACTATGTTAATTTCAAAAATTAGTTCTATATATTTACCAAAAAAATAAATGCTGCAATTAAGAAACCTACTTGAAGACAAAGGATTTTACAGAATTCCTCTTAAAAAACTAAAGTCGGGGCATTATAGATTTTCAGCTAAAATAAACTCCGTTTCTGGTGATTTTATACTAGATACTGGCGCCTCTACCAGTTGTATTGGCTTTGACCAAATCTCTTATTTTAAATTAAAAAACGAAGTTAGTAAAATAAAAGCTGCAGGAGCAGGAGCTATTAATATGAAAACTGAGATTGCAAAAAACAACAGCTTATCTATTAATAAATGGACACTACAAAGTATGAGTTTTGTACTTTTCGATCTATCTCACGTTAATAAAGCTTTACAACAAGTTAATGAACTCCCTATACACGGAATTATAGGAGCCGATTTTTTAAAGCAAACTCGAGCAGTAATTGATTATGGAAGAAATTGTTTTTATGTAAAGTAAGTTTGTGTTATTTCCATCTTTTTTAGTACTTTTATATTCTCCCTACAAACCTAGCAATCGTGAAAAAATTACTTTTTGTTTTTATCTTCCTGTTGGCATTTCCTTGGTTAGGGATTTCACAAGATGTTGAATATTATAGATCCGTAGCCGACACCTCTCACAATCCTATTTCAAAATTAGTTGCATTAGACTCTGTTGTTTCTAAAAGTTTTAAAAAAGATGATGATACTTTTATTGTTTTTTCAATACAATACATAAAGCTTGCAAAAGAACTTGACAGCATAGAATTAGCTGCAAAAAAAGCAATGAATTTGCAACATATTCTAACATCATACAAAAATGACCCCAGAAGAGCAATCACGATAATCAATGAGGTCTTAGCTAATAAGTACAAAATTAAAGATAGCTTTTTATTAGCAGGACTTTACCTAAAAAGAGGCGGTTCGTATTTTAGAATTGATATGCAAAAAGCTATTGAAGATTATACTACCGCTTTAAATATCTTCGGGCAAAAAGACTCTATATATAAAGCAGATGCTTATCTGTTTAGAGGTCAGGCTTTTTCAAATTTAGGAAAATTTGTACCCGCGGGTGAAGATTTTAAAGCCGCTTATACATACTACGAAAACCTCAAAGATTACGAATACATGCTATATGCTCATCAAGGCAATATTACCATGTATAGCATGAACGGGTTTTACGAAAAAGCAAAAATTGAACGGGATCACTTAATTAAAAAATTAACTCAGTTAAATTTAAATGAACGCCTCGCTTCTTCTTATTATAATCAATCTGTCGATTATAAAAAGACTAATAAACCAAAACTTCAATTAAACTATTTATTAAAAGCTGACAGCCTTTTTAAAAAACACAATATAAAAAAAACCCTCTATTTTGTGATAATCCATAGCAAACTCACCGAGTATTATGCCAATGATTATGAATTTGAAAAAGCAGAGAAACACTTACAAATATTAGAAGATAATATTACTAAATTTAATGACGATCTATTTGCCGAGTCATACTACTGTAGTGCCAATGCAGTATATTATGAAAAAACAGAAAACTTTGAAAAAGCATTGGAATTTGCAAATAAAAAAATCGAAATATCCCACAAATTAAACCACGAAGAAGACAAAATGGAATCACATTTATTATTGTCTAACATCTATTATAAAACAGAAGATTTCAAAAAAAGTATTGATAATAAAAATGAATATTACGAAATTAAAGATTCCATTTACAACCAAAGTTCTGCCAATGCATTAGCCTATTTTCAAACTTTATATGAAACCGAAAAGAAAGAAAAAGAATTGGTTAAAAAAAATACAAGCATCCAATTATTAGAAAAAAATAATTATTTTGTAAAAAAACTATCCATTGCTACAGCAATTGCAATTGCTCTTTTATTTGGTTTAATTTTATTATACCGAAATCAAAAAGAACTAAGAAACAATAAATTACTTCAAGAAAAATACAGTCAAGATTTATTGCAATATCAAGAAAATGAACACATTCGAATTTCTAAAGACCTTCACGATGGTATAGGGCAAAAACTTTTAATTTTAAAAAATAAACTTACAGAATCTGATAACCGAATCTTAGTAAATGAAACAATAGATGAGGTTCGTGCAATTTCTAGAGATTTATATCCATTTCAGCTTCAAGAGTTAGGAATCACAAAGGCAATTGAACATACAATAACCCAAATAGATGAGAACACTACACTATTTATTTCATCCGAAATAGATAATATCGACAATCTTTTCCAAAAAGAACAAGAGGTAAATATTTACCGTATTGTACAAGAAAGCTTGAGCAACATTATTAAACACGCGAAAGCAGAAGCCAGCAAAGTCACCATAAAAAAATTAACAGATAAAATTGTTATATCAATAAAAGACAATGGAGTTGGGTTCGATTTCACTGAAAAACACAAAGAAACCAATTCTTTAGGTTTAAAAACATTATTAGAACGCACCAAATTCCTTCACGGACAGATGAAAATTCAATCTAAAAAAGGAGATGGTACATTAATTGAATTTATTTTTCCCATTATATGAAAGACCAAACTATAATAACCGCCGACGATCACCCATTACTATTAAAGGGATTAAATGATTTTTTAGTGGAAAAAAAATATAATATCATCGCTAGTGGTGTCAATGGTCAAGAGGCTTATAATTTAATTGTAAAAAACAAACCAGACATTGCTATTTTAGATATACAAATGCCATATATGACTGGGTTAGAAGTAGCTAAAGAATGCAAAAAAAACAACATTGATACAAAGATTATTTTAATTACTTTTCATAAAGAAAAAATACTTTTTCAAAAAGCAAATGAACTTAATATTTTTGGATATATTTTAAAGGAATTTGCTATTGAAGAAATTGAAATTTGCATTAAATCTGTAACCGAAGGTATCCCTTATTTTAGTCCAAGAATAAAAGAGTTACTCGGTATTAACCCATATAAAGAAACATATTTAAACAATCTTACCCCTTCTGAAAAGAAAATTTTAAAGCTAATTGCAAAAGACAAAACCAATAAGGAAATTGCGTCCCTCCTATTTATATCGCATCGCACGGTAGAAAAACACCGAAGTAATATTATTAATAAACTTCAAATTGAACACAAAACTAACAGTTTGCTTATCTGGGCAAAAGATAATGCCGATAAATTACTATAATACTTATTTTTAATTTTTAAAAAATTACGTGTTTCCTCTTATTTCGTAATAAAATTCTTTTTCTAATATTTACACTATGGAAAACAAAGTAGTTTTTATGTTAAAAGAAAGAGAGTTTAAAAATAATAAAATCCGGAAAATTATTTTTATTACTATAGTAATTTCTGTTTCTACTATATTATTACTAAATCTACTTTCATTTATTTTCTAAAAACATTAATTATTATAACTAACCAGAAAAAAACCAGCTTAATGCTGGTTTTTTTTATTTAATTATTTAAGAGAAATAATTATAGTTCCAATGCTTTTTTAACGTCATTATCCATTAATATTTCTTGAGGATTCTCTAATGCTTCTTTTACTGCAACTAAAAACCCTACAGATTCGCGACCGTCAATAATTCTGTGATCGTAAGAAAGTGCTACAAACATAATTGGTCTAATTTCCACTTTTCCATTTATAGCAACTGGGCGTTCAACAATATTATGCATTCCTAAAATTCCGCTTTGTGGTGGGTTAATAATTGGTGTTGACAACATAGATCCAAACACACCTCCGTTGGTGATAGTAAACGTTCCTCCCGTCATTTCATCCACAGTTATTTGTCCATCTCTTGCTAAAATTGCTAACCGTTTTACTTCAGATTCTACACCTCTAAAACTTAAATTCTCTGCATTCCTAATTACTGGAACCATTAATCCTTTTGGCCCAGATACTGCAATCGATATATCTTTAAAATCGTGCTTAATCTGAAAATCTCCATCAATCATTGAGTTCACATCTGGAAATAATTCCAATGCTCTAACTATCGCCAAGGTAAAGAAAGACATAAAACCTAAGCCTACTCCGTGTTTTGCTTTAAACTCTTCTTTATATTGTTTTCTAAGTTCAAATATTGGCGACATATCCACTTCATTAAACGTAGTTAACATCGCCGTTTCGTTTTTCACCATTACCAAACGCTCTGCCACTTTACGACGAAGCATTGATAGTTTTTTACGGCTGGTACCACGAGTTCCAACTCCTGGAGTTCCCATTGATGGTATTGCTTTTACTGCATCATCTTTAGTTACCCTTCCATCTTTTCCGCTGCCTTTTATAGTTTTGGGATCGATGTTCTTTTCGGCTAAAATCTTTTTAGCAGCTGGAGAAGCTGTTCCAGTTGCGTAGGTATCAGTTTTTTTTACTTCATCTTTTTTAGGAACTTCTGCTTCTGAAGGCTGAGGACTGTTTACTGAAGACTCATCACTGCCAACTGGCTTTTCAGCTTCTGTATCAATTAAACAAACCACTGCGCCAACAGCAACAGCATCACCTTCTTCTGCTTTTAAAGTGATAATTCCACTTGCTTCAGCGGGAAGTTCTAACGTTGCTTTATCGCTATCTACTTCAGCAATTGCTTGATCTTTCTCTACCCAATCACCATCGGCAACCAACCATTCTGCTATTTCTACCTCTGTGATGGATTCTCCTGGTGAAGGAACTTTCATTTCTAATGCCATAATCTATATTTTTTATTAAAAAAGGCTTGTTTTATTTTTTATTTAATGTATTAAAAACATCATTAATTACGTAATTCTGTCTTAACTTATATCTTGCAGGACTTCCTGTTGCAGGAGTTGCATATATTTTTCGGCTACAAATTCTAAAATGTTTAGCTGCATCACAATGCATTAAAATATGCGAATATGCACCCATATTTTTAGGTTCTTCTTGTGCCCAAACAATATCGGTTGCGTTTTTATATTTCTGAATTACTTCTTTTATTTGCTTATTCGGAAGCGGAAACAACTGCTCAATTCTTACCAAAGCAACATCATCACGACCTAACTCTTCTTTCTTTTCTAGCAGCTCGTAATAAAATTTTCCAGTAACAAAAACCAAAGTTTTAATTTTATCTGAAATTGCCTCAGCATCATCTATCAACATCTGGAAACTTCCATTAGCAAACTCTTCTTTAGTTGAAACCACTTTTGGGTGACGTAACAAACTTTTGGGGGTAAATACAATTAAAGGTTTTCTGAAATTCACCTTCATTTGACGACGTAATAAATGATAGAAATTCGCTGGAGTGGTACAATCTGCTACATACATATTATCGGTAGCACAAAGTTGTAAATAACGCTCCATTCTTGCTGAAGAATGTTCTGCTCCTTGCCCTTCGTAACCGTGTGGCAATAATAGTACCAGTCCGTTTTGAAGTTCCCATTTATCTTCTGCAGCCGATAAATATTGATCGATTATTATCTGGGCTCCATTGCTAAAATCACCAAATTGTGCCTCCCAAATGGTTAACGTATTTGGACTCGCCATTGCATATCCATAATCAAACCCAACTACTCCATATTCTGACAATAAAGAATTATAAATATAAAAGTTTCCTTGATCGCCTTTTAAATTATTTAACAAAACAATTTCTTCTTCGCTATCCTCTACTTTTACAACAGCGTGTCTATGCGAAAAAGTACCTCTTTCTACATCTTGCCCGCTCATCCGAACGTGATATCCTTCTCTTAATAAAGTTCCATAGGCTAACATTTCTGCCATTGCCCAGTCTAATGAATTTGTTTCAAAAAACATTTTTCTACGGGCATCAATCAATCGTTCAATTTTACGTAAGAATTTTTTATCGGAAGGCAGTGTCGAAACCACCTTAGCGATTTCAGAAAGAGTATCTAACTCAACTGTTGTATCAACAGGAAGCATCATTTTTTCTTCTTGCGCAAGATGAAACCCTTGCCATTCGTCTTGCATAATTGCAGTGATAACGGCTCTATTTCCTTTTCGAGAATCTTCTAAGTTCTCTTCTAACTTATCTTTATATTCTGCTTCTAATTTTTTAATGTGTCCTTCATCTATAACCCCTTCTTTAAGTAATTTCTCCGCATAAATATCTCTCGAATTTCGATGCTTTGCTATTGCTTTGTATAATTTTGGTTGGGTAAAACGAGGCTCGTCACCTTCGTTATGACCGTATTTTCTGTAACCAAGAAGATCTATAAAAACATCTTTTCCAAATTGCATTCGGTAATCCAAAGCAAAAATCATAGCGTGTACAACCGCTTCAGCATCATCTGCGTTTACGTGAAGTACGGGTGATAACGTAACCTTTCCAACATCGGTACAATAGGTAGAAGAACGTGCGTCTAAATAATTGGTTGTAAAACCAATCTGATTATTTACTACTATATGGATTGTTCCTCCAGTTTTATAACCTTCTAATTGAGCCATTTGTACTACTTCATAAACTACACCCTGACCAGCAATAGCAGCATCACCGTGTACAATAATTGGAAGTACTTTTTCTATAGTATCCTTATAATGATTGTCTTGTTTTGCTCTTACAATTCCTTCTACAATTCCACCTACGGTTTCTAAATGTGAAGGATTAGGAGCAATATTCAGATTAATTTCTTTTCCGTTTTCTAATTTCTTTTTGGAAGTCCAACCCAAATGATATTTTACGTCACCATCAAAAATATCTTGTTCGTAATCTTTTCCGTCGAACTCACTAAATATATCTTCTGCACTTTTTCCGAAAATATTGGTCAAGGTATTTAAACGACCACGATGTGCCATTCCCATTACAAATTCTTCTACTCCTCTGTCTGATGCTGCTCTAATAAGTATATCCAAAGCAGGAATTAAACTCTCACCGCCTTCTAAAGAAAATCGTTTTTGACCTACATATTTTGTATGTAAAAAACTCTCGAAAGAAACGGCATCATTTAATTTTTCAAGAATTAATTTCTTTTGATCTGTAGTGTAATTTGGATGATTGGCATTTACGTGAAGTTTATCCTGAATCCATTGTTTTTCTTCAGGTTTACGTATATACATATACTCCACACCAATAGAATCGCAATAAATACTTTGTAAATGTTTAATAATTTCTTCTAAAGTAGCATCACCAATTCCAACGGTTTCTCCAGCTTTAAAAATTGTTTTTAAGTCGTGTTGATTTAGACCAAAAGTTTCAATAGCTAAATTAGGTTCGTAGGTTCGACGGTTTCTAACAGGGTTTGTTTTTGTAAACAAATGCCCACGAGTTCGATAGCCTTCAATTAATTTTATTACTTGAAATTCCTTATAAACATTGGCACAAACAAGTGATTCATCAACTTCTACACCCAAAGCTTCGACGGATCCGTTTTCTATTCCAAAATCAAATCCCTGAAAAAAGGCTCTCCAACTTGCTTCTACCGAATCAGGTGAAGTTAAATACTTATCGTAAAGTTCCGCGATAAACGAAGGATGTACCGCATTAAGAAATGAATATTTATCCATAGTTGGACTATACAGTCTTTTAGTTTAAAACGGAGCAAAAATACAATATTTACCATTACTTTATTATTAATTATTATATATTTAAGGGTTAGAAATTACAAATAAATAAAGATGAAAAAACCTTTTATTACAAGATCCTCAGTCCAATTGCTGATTATATTTATCACCTTTTTTAGTTTTACGTCGCAATCGCAAACAGAACCTCAAAAACAAAAATCCGAATTTTGGCAACAGGTTCAATTTGGTGGAAGCTTTGGATTGAGTTTTGGCAGTAACTTTTTTAGTGGATCAATTTCTCCAAGTGCAATTTACCGATTTGATGAAATGTTTGCAGTGGGTACGGCTCTTAATTTTTCTTATGGAAAAGAAAAATATGTTTTTGAAAACATTATTGTTGGTGCTAGTGTTTTAGGTTTATTTAACCCCATACCACAATTACAAATTTCTGCTGAGTTTGAACAATTATCAGTAAATAGATCTTTTGACAACCCTATTTATTTAGATGAAAACTACTGGTATCCAGGATTGTATTTAGGAGCTGGTTTTAGTACAGGACCCGTAACAATGGGTGTTCGGTTTGATGTTTTATATAATGAAAAAAGAAGTATTTATGCCAATGCGTATAATCCTTTTGTTCGGGTTTATTTTTAATAATTCTCGCAATCCCGATAGCTATCGGGACGCAGAGTCGCTAAGAATTGTATAATTATTTTGCTCCTTTGCGAAAAATTTTATTTAAACTTCTCTCTAAACCAAACCTTTTGCCATTCGCGAAGCAAAATCAAATAAGTTATTTGTTTTGTGATTTTTATTGTATCCTCATATTCAATTTTCTTAATTTTATCTTCGGAAACATCAATGATATAAAGTAGATTCAAATATTCAGAATTGTGATTTTGAAAGAGGTCAAATACAATCTCATGAAGTTTTGTTTTTAATTCGGAAGGAACTATAGTTTCTAAAAAAGCCTCCGCTATAGCTGCTCGTTGAAAATCTTTATTTAATTGAAGGATTAATTTATGATACAACTGCAACCCTTCAGAACTTATTAGAATTTCATCAATGGTTTTTAATTGTTGCATTTTAATAATTTTTTCAATAACCACTCAATTAGTAAAAATTAGTGTAATTCGTGTCTTACCTTACACGTTCCGATTCATTAACTTCTTTCCAAATGATTTTAAAACTGTTTTGTTTTCTTCTGAAATATTAATCTTATCTAAAATTGAATTGGCTTTTTCGGTATAGTTTACAATTTCTTTAATAGAAGCTTCAGCAGCTCCTGATTTTTGATACATTTCTTTTACAAACTTTATTTTTTCTGAAGGGTTTTCGGGAGTTTCGGAAAATAAATTTATTAATTGTTTTGCTTCAGAAGGCGAACAATTTTGAAGAGTTTTTAAATACAAATAGGTTTTTTTATTCGCAATTATATCGCCTCCTATTTGCTTTCCGAAGGTTTCAGGGTTTCCGAAACAATCTAAATAATCGTCTTGTAACTGAAATGCAATTCCTAATAAACGTCCAAACTCATAACTGTTATTTTTACATTCTTCCGATGCATCTGCAACAATAGCTCCCATATTCATTGCTGCTCCCAACAAAACTGCTGTTTTATATTCGATCATTTTTATATAATCGGGAATAGTAACATCGGTTTTGGTTTCAAAATCTACGTCGTATTGTTGTCCTTCGCAAACCTTTAAAGCGGTTTTACTAAACAGTTTTGCCAACTCGCTAAATTTATTGGGTTCGTATTCTTCAAACAACTGATATGCCAAAATCAACATCGCATCGCCCGAAAGAATCCCGGTGTTTAAATCCCATTTATGATGCACGGTTTTTTTTCCTCTTCGCAAAGGTGCTTGATCCATAATGTCATCATGAATTAAAGAGAAATTATGAAACAACTCCAATGCCAATGCAGCCGGAAGGGCTTTTTTATAGTCGGCTCCAAAAAAATCACAAGACATTATGGTAAGGATTGGTCGCAAACGTTTTCCGCCGAGAGCAACTATATATTTTATGGGTTCGTATAGCTGAACCGGCTCTTTTACGGTTACTACTTCTGAAACATAAGCCTTAAGTGCTTTGCTATAATTTTCAATTCCTACCATTAAAAAAAAGTTTTAGCAAAAGTAACATTCACAATCCAAATTACCACGAGAAATAATATTACAATCGCAAATATGCTAAATAATATACAAAACTTTGGAAACTTTTTTTGTATTTAAAGTTTCCTTTAGTATTTTCGCAATCTAATTTAGACTAAATTGAAGGAAAAAATACTAAAAAAAGCAATCGAATTGTTTCTTACACTTGGCTTTAAAAGTGTAACTATGGACGATATAGCTTCCGAAATGGCAATTTCAAAAAAAACAATTTACGCACACTTTAAAAACAAAACACAATTGGTCGAAGCTACGACTTTACATGTGTTCGAAATAATAACTGAAGGTATTGATTGTATTTGCTCTCTAAATAAAAATCCAATTGAGGAGCTTTACGAGATTAAAAAATTTGTGATGATTCATCTTAAAAACGACAAGTCGTCGCCTCAATACCAGCTACAAAAATATTATCCCGAAATACACGAAACACTTAAAACAAAACAGTTTGAAACTATGCAAAGCTGTGTTATTACAAACTTAAATAAAGGAATAAAACTAAAATTATATAGAGATAATTTAAATGTAGAATTCGCTTCCAGAATATATTTTTTAGGAATTACAGGCATAAAAGATGAAACGTTGTTTCCATTTAATATTTTTCCTAGAATAAATCTGATGGAAGATTATTTAGAGTATCATATAAGAGGAATAGTTACAGAAAAAGGACTAATTAAACTAAATCAAATTACAAAAAACATAAACTAATGAATAAATTATTCATCTTATTAGGTTTTGTTTTAATCACCACTATCGGTGTTGCACAACAAAATCAAAAATATAAATTCACACTCGAACAAGCTATTAACTTTGCGTTAGATAGTAATTATACCGCTATAAATTCAAGGCGCGAAATTGCAAAGGCTATTAAGAAAAAATGGGAAACTACCGCCTCTGGTTTACCCCAAATTAATGCAAATATATCTTATCAAAACAATTTAAAATTACCTGTCACTATACTGCCTGCCGAGATTATTGGAGGGGAGCCAGGTACTTTTGTTCCAGTTACTTTTGGCACAAAAGAAAATGCTTCTTTAGGTGCTACATTAACCCAATTAATTTTTGACGGAAGTTATTTAGTGGGTCTTCAAGCCGCAAAAACATTTTTAGAATATTCAGAAAATTCAGATGAGAAAGTTCAACTTGAAGTTAGAAAAGGAGTTATTAATGCTTATGGAAGTGTATTGCTTTCAGATGAATTAGTTGCCATTTTCATGCTTAATAAAACTAACCTAGAAAAAAACCTAATAGAAACTAAAGCTATTTATAAAAATGGATTTACAGAAGAAGAAAGTGTTGAACAGCTAGAAATCACACTACTTAACATTGAAACTCAATTAAAAAACTCAAGACGAACTTTAGTAATCGCTAAACAAATGTTTAATCTAGCAATAGGTGTGGATGTAGAAAGTGATGTGGAATTACTTGATAATTTAGACACCTTAACTAAAGAAAATATAGACCTTTCTTTTTTAGAAAAAAATATAAATATTGAAGACAATATCGACTTTAAAATTGCTAGTAACTTTACTAGACAACGTATATTAGAGTTGAAGCTTGAAAAAACATATTCGATGCCAAATTTATCTGCTTTTATCAATTACGGAGCTCAGGCAAACAGCGAAACATTTACTTTTTTTAGCAACGAACAAATATGGTACCAATCCTCTGTTCTTGGGGTAAGTATGAATATTCCTATAATAAGTAGTGGATTACGAAAGGCAAGAACTCAACAAGCAAAAATAGCTTTGGAACAAGCCGAAACAAACTTAACAGAAACCTATCAACATGTATTATTAGAAATAAATACAGCTAAAAATAATTATCAATTTGCTATTGAAAACTATAACGACAATAAGAAAAATTTAAACTTATCGGAACGGATCGAAAAGAAAAACCAAATAAAATTTACAGAAGGTTTAGCAACAAGTTTCGATTTACGTTTAGCTCAAATTCAACTATACACCGCACAACAATCTTATTTCGAATCAATGTTGAGAGTTATTACAACCAAAGCAGATTTAGAAATCGTTTTAAACTCACCTTAATTAAAAAACAACTAAATAATCACTACCATAAATAAATTTCAAAAAAATGAAAAAAATATTTTTACTTTTAATCATAACATTCATATCCATTTCTTGTGGTAGCGATTCTAAATCGGTTGAATCAATTATTGAAACTCACGACCTTATAAAAATAAGAGAAAAACGAAATGAAATAGTTTCAGAACAGTTAGAAACAAATAACAAATTAAAACTGATAGACGAAGCTATTACTAGGTTAGACACTGTAAAAAAGATGCCTTTAGTGACTGCGTTTCAAGTAAAGCATTATGAATTTACTCACTATTTAGAACTTCAAGGAAATGTTGCTACCAAGAAAAACATCATCCTATATCCCGAATTTTCTGGACTTCTGAATTCGATTAAAGTTACGGAAGGTCAAAAAGTTTTAAAAGGACAATTATTAGCAACCATTGATGATGGTGGAATGTCACAACAATTGGCTCAAATGGAAGTGCAATATAATTTTTCAAAAACCACTTTTGAAAGACAGCAACGTCTTTGGGATCAGAAAATTGGTAGCGAAATAGAATATCTGCAAGCAAAGGCAACTTATGAAGGGCAAGAAAATGCCGTAAATCAAATGCGATCTCAGTTATCAAAAACAGCTATAAGAGCACCTTTTTCAGGAATTATTGATAACATCATTACCGAACAAGGTACCGTTGTTGGTGCAGGACAATCGCAAATAATACGACTTATAAACTTAGACAAAATGTTTGTTGAAGCCGAAATCCCTGAAAGTTACCTCAACAACATCACCGTTGGAAAAACAGTTGAAGTATTTTTTCCAATTTTAGAAAAAACTTTTTCAACAAAAGTAAGCCAAGTCAGTAACTATATTAATCCTAGCAATCGTACTTTTAAAATCACGATCAATATTCCAAATAAAGAAAAAAGCATCAAACCAAATCTAACTGCTAAAATTAAAATCAATGATTATTCAAGTAATAATGCGATTTTAATTCCACAGAGTATCATTTCAGAAAATGCTTTGGGCGAACAGTACGTTTTTACGGCTACTAAAACAGGAACAGGCGACGAAGCAATCGCAAAAAAAGTATTTATAAAAACAGGGAAAACTCAAGGTGATTTGGTTGAAATTACCGAAGGAATATCAAACTATGACATCATTGTTAAAGAAGGAGCTCGTAATATAAAAGACGGTCAACACATCGCTATTTTAAACTTGGAAGACAATGAGTAAAAAACAAAAAAATATAGAAAAAGAATTTGGCTTGTCTTCCTGGGCAATTAATAACAAAACTACCATTTATGTGATGATAGCTTTGATATTGTTTATGGGAGTTTCGGCATATTTTAGTATGCCTAGAGAAAGCTTTCCCGAAATAAAACAAACCAAAATTTACATCAGTTCCATTTATCCAGGAAATACGGCTGAAGACATTGAAAAACTGATTACAAATCCGTTAGAAGACAAACTTAAAACAGTGAGTAATGTGGTTGAAATTACCTCTACTTCACAAGAAGATTTTTCAATGATAATCGTCGAGTTTGACGAAGACATTATAGTTGAAGCTGCCAAACAAAAGGTGAAAGATCAAATAGACACCGAAACATCTGGAGAAGATTGGCCTACGTTTAACGGAGCGAAAGTAGAACCGAATGTTTTTGATTTGAGTATGTCTGAGGAAATTCCAATTTTAAACATTAATATTTCGGGAGATTATCCTGTAAATAAACTTAAAGAATACGGGGAATATTTAGAAGATGAAATCGAAAATTTACTCGAAATAAAACAAGTAGATATTCGAGGAGCCCAAGAAAAAGAGGTCGAAATTGCAGTTGATATTTATAAAATGATGGCAGCAAGAGTTAGTTTTAACGATGTAATAAACGCCATTAAAAACGGAAACGTAACGATGTCTGCGGGTAATTTTATTACCAGTGGACAACGTAGAACTATTAGAGTTATTGGTGAAATTGAGAGCCCTTCAGAATTAGAAAACTTTGTTGTAAAGTCTGAAAAAGGAAATTCTATTTATTTAAGGGACATTGGGAAAGTTTCATTTAAAGAAAAAGAACGAACCACCTACGCTCGAGAATTTGGAGATCGTGTAGTAATGCTCGACGTTAAAAAAAGAGCAGGGAAAAACATGGTTGCTGCAGCCGAAAAAATTAAACTAATTGTTGATAATGCAAAGAAAAATGTATTTCCAAGTAATTTAAAAGTAACCATCGCCAACGATCAATCTTCAAAAACTATTGGACAAGTAGATGATTTGGTGAACAATATACTCTTCGGAATTATATTAGTTGTTAGTGTCTTAATGTTCTTTTTAGGTTTTAAAAATGCCTTATTTGTTGGTTTCGCTATCCCAATGTCCATGTTTATGTCCTTGATGATTTTAAATTATTTGGGCTATACTATGAACACCATGATCTTATTCGGATTAATTATGGGTCTCGGAATGTTGGTAGATAACGGGATTGTGGTGGTTGAAAACGTATATCGTTTAATGGACGAAGAAGGAATGACACGAGTTGAAGCCGCAAAAAAAGGAATCAGTGAAATTGCTTATCCAATTATAATTTCGACAGCGACAACCGTAGCAGCTTTTATTCCTTTGGGGCTTTGGCCTGGAGTGATGGGACAG
This sequence comes from Flavobacteriaceae bacterium, assembly GCA_021648265.1. Classification (GTDB taxonomy): domain Bacteria; phylum Bacteroidota; class Bacteroidia; order Flavobacteriales; family Flavobacteriaceae; genus Marifrigoribacter. Next base: position 14,406 of record JAKITD010000024.1, read on the forward strand.
TTTATGATTTATTTTCCCATTACACTTTCAGTAGTATTAGGGTCTTCCTTATTTGTTGCCATATTCTTTAATTCGGTGATGGTTTCACAATTTATGAAAACCGAAGACGCCGATATGCCTATTAAAAAAATCATTGTCATTTCTAGTATTATGGTTGGTATTGGATTGTTAATTTTCCTATTTGGAGGTCCTTATAAAGCCATTGGTAGTGTCATGATTTTCACTGCAATTATGCTTTGGGCTTACCGTTTTGGACTTCGGAAAATAGCCAATCGATTTCAGAAAAACAGCATTCCAAAATGGGAACGCTTGTATGAAAAAACATTGCGAGGTGCTTTAAATGGTATTATGCCTTATTTGTTAACTTTTATAACAGTTACACTTTTAATAGTAGCTTTTATGGGCTTTGGCATGTCTGTTTCTTCCCAAAGAACAAAAGTTGAATTTTTTCCAGATAATACACCCAACCAAATCGTTGTTTATATTGAATATCCACAAGGTACTGATATTGAAAAAACAAATGTGATTACCAAAAAAATCGAAGAACGAGTTTATGGAATTATTAACAGCCCAGAATATATAGATGGAGATTATAATTTCTTGGTAGAAAGTGTGGTTTCTCAAGTTGGTGAAGGAGCTGGAAATCCTCAAACCGATAGTGGCTCTACGGCAGAAATGCCCCATCGTGGAAAAATTACCGCTTCCATGCGAGAATACAAATATCGTAGAGAAGCAGATAGCGAATTGCTTCGACAGAAAATACAAGAAGCATTGGTAGGTATTTATCCTGGGGTTTTAATTTCGGTTGAAAAAGACCAAAATGGTCCACCAGCAGGACCTCCCATAAACATCGAAATTGAAGGAAAAGATTATGCTGAACTTATCGTAATTGCTGAAAATATGCGGGAGTTTATCAATTCAAAAAACATAGCAGGAATTGATGAATTAAAAATCGATGTCAACAAATCGAAACCTTCAATGCAAGTTGAAATAGACCGCCAAAAAGCAGGTGAATTAGGAGTGAGTGCTGGACAAGTTGGACAACAATTACGTAATTCAATTTTCGGTTCAAAGGCTGGTGTTTATAAAGAAGATGGTGATGATTATGATATTTACGTTCGTTTCAACAAAGAAAACAGGTACAATACCAATGCACTGTTCGACCAGAAAATAATTTTTAGGGAACAATCCACAGGGAAAATTAAAGAAATTCCTGTTTCGGTTATTGCCAAACAAAAAAACAGTTCAGGTTTTAGTGCTATTAAACATAAAGATGTAAAAAGGGTGGTAACGGTTTATTCTGCTTTAGCTCCTGGATTTACAGATGCTGGTGTGGTGGTTTCACACATTCAAAATGAAATGAATAACTTCAGTACTTTACCTGACGATATTAAAATTGATTACACAGGTCAGATTGAAGAACAAAACAAACAGATGAAATTCTTAATGGGAGCCTTTTTCTCTGGATTGGGATTGATATTCTTAATTTTAATTTTTCAATTTAACTCCGTTTCAAAACCTGCCATTATTATGCTTGCCATCTTTTTAAGTTTAATTGGCGTTTTTGGAGGAATTGTAATTACTGGTAGTGCTTTTGTTATTATGATGACAATGATGGGTATTATTTCGCTCGCAGGAATTGTAGTAAATAACGGTGTGGTATTATTGGATTACACCCAATTATTAATCGACCGAAAAATGATTTCAAAAGGAATGGACGACCACGATTTATTATCTGTAGATGAAGTTAAAGAATCTATAGTTGAAGGAGGAAGAGCTCGTTTACGTCCTGTATTGTTAACCGCAATTACAACCATTTTAGGACTAATACCATTGGCAATTGGTTTTAACATTAACTTCTTTACCTTGTTTAGTGATTTTAATCCGAATATTTATATAGGTGGAGATAATGTAATTTTTTGGGGTCCATTGGCTTGGACTGTAATTTATGGGCTTTTTGTTGCTACGTTTTTAACTTTAATTGTAGTGCCTGTGTTATTTTTTATAACTCATAAAATTAAATTGTTCCTTTTTAATTATAAAAAGAAACAAATTGTATAGTATTTTTATGCTAGCACGTTTTAAGTAATTAATTATGGGTCGAGTAAAAAAAGTTGAGGTTATTTATAAACAATACTTGACTTTCTGTTTTTTTTTCGACTAAATTACAACACTGTATATCAGTCAATTTCGATGAGCGAAGCTGCTGACATACTTCCGTTGACATTAATTGCCTAAATCAGTGAATGTAGATAATTGGCTGAATCATTTAATCCATTCTTTCTCAAATTGTCTAAAACTTCGTATTCATCTAAATCTGGGTTTCTCCTGTTTAACACTAATTTTTTAAAAGCTTCTATTGCCTTATCGTGATTTAAATCAATTATATCTGCAATAAAATCATCAGCAGATTTTGCCACCAAACCGAAAGTTGCCAAATATTCATTTGGAAAATCTTTTAAATTATTTGTTACAATTACATTTGCGTTTATTTTAATTGCAGCAGCAAGTACGTGTCTATCTTTTTCATCAGGCAAAGTTAATCCTTCAATCAAAGACTCATAATTTATAACAAGTGCATCTGGAAAGGCTAAATTTGCAACATTGGTTCTTTTCTTAATTTCCTCTTTTGTTACATCTTTTCTATCCATTACATCTTTCCACTCATCAAAAATATGATTACTCCATTTAGGTGTAAATAAATCATAATGAGCAAACCAAAACATTAAATCTCTGGTTTCTATTGGATATATAATGTTAGTGTCAAGAACACAAGTAAAACGTACACTATGAATCATATAACCCTAGTTCTTCATCAGATTTCATCATATCTATAAGATATTGCTCCTGTTTCAATTTCATTTCTTTCTTAAATTTCATTACGTCTTCAAATTTAACCCTACGATGTCTTCCAACCATTGTAAAAGGAATATTTCCTTCCTCAATTAGTTTAACGAAATGAGGTCTGGAACAACCTAATAATTCGGCAGCTGCTTGAGTAGTCATTTCTGTTGCAATTGGCACTAAAGAAATTGACTTACCTTGACTAGTAGCCTTTAATATTTTTGCCAAAAGTTTAAGAGCCTTCAAAGGAATCTTAATCTTTTCAGAAGTTTCCTCTATTTCTATTTCAGGATTTTCGGAACGCAATTCTTCTAATGTCGCAGCAAGAGCATTATAAGATTCCATAGCTGCAATCTGCTCTTTTTTAGAAGGTTTTTTTATGTCATTAAAGTATTCCATTTTATTTAAGTTCTCATCGGTTACTACAAATATAAACGAAATAAACGAAACAACGTTGCATCAAAATGTTATTTTTTTATTAAAAACCAAACTTAAGCCGTATATAATTTATTGCTAGTTCTAGCTTATTTACGAAAATTATCGTGGATTTTCTATTCGGTTTTTATTTGCTAAATAGTTGCCTAAACACGCAACAAACCATATACAAACACGTTGATAAAGTGATGTAACAATACGTTTATGCTAAATTTATTTAAACTTTTTTAGCTTTCAAACTTTAATTCGCACCCTCTTTTTCTTCTTTAATTAAAAGAAAGAGAATTTATTTTAATCTGAAAGATCTTAACTCAACCATTCTTTATAAGAAATAGAGCTTCTAATTTTTCCTGAAATTTCAGAAATAGCAATTCGTTCTTGTTGCATCGTATCTCTGTGACGAATAGTTACGGTTTGGTCTTCTTTTGTTTGATGATCTACCGTAATACAAAAAGGAGTTCCCACAGCATCTTGACGACGATAACGTCTTCCTACGGCATCTTTCTCATCGTAAATAACGTTGTATTCCCATTGTAAATCTTCAATAATCTCTTTGGCTATTTCTTGCAATCCATCTTTTTTAACTAATGGAAAAACCGCAGCTTTTATAGGAGCTAAAATCGATGGAAGTTTTAAAACTACTCTGGAACTTCCGTCTTCAAGTTCTTCAGTTTTTAATGAATTACTGAATACTGCTAAAAACATTCTGTCCAAACCTATTGAAGTTTCTACTACATAAGGAGTGTAATTTTTATTGGTTTCGTGATCGAAAAACTGAAGCTTTTTACCCGAATGTTTTTCGTGGGCTTTTAAATCGAAATCGGTACGAGAATGTATTCCTTCTAATTCTTTAAACCCGAATGGAAAATTAAACTCAATATCGGTAGCTGCATTTGCATAATGTGCCATTTTTTCGTGATCGTGGAAACGGTAATTTTCTGCACCTAAACCTAAAGACATATGCCATTTTAATCTGGTTTCTTTCCAGTATTCATACCATTTCATTTCCTCGCCAGGTTTTACAAAATATTGCATTTCCATTTGTTCGAACTCACGCATTCTAAAAATAAATTGTCTTGCAACAATTTCGTTTCTAAATGCTTTTCCTGTTTGAGCGATTCCAAACGGAATTTTCATTCTACCTGTTTTCTGAACATTTAAGAAGTTAACAAATATTCCTTGAGCCGTTTCAGGACGTAAATACAAATCCATCGCAGTTTCTGCAGAAGCTCCTAGTTTTGTGCCAAACATCAAGTTAAATTGCTTTACATCTGTCCAGTTTTTTGAGCCTGTTAGTGGGTCTGCAATTCCTAGTTCTTCAATTAGCAATTTAACATCGGCTAAATCTTCAGCTTCTAAAGATCTTGCCATACGCTCCAAAATTTCTTTTTGCTTTGAAATGTAGTTTACCACTCTTGGATTGGTCGTTACAAACTCTTCTTCATTAAAGCTTTCGCCAAAACGTTTTTTTGCTTTGGTAATTTCTTTTTTAGCTTTAATATTTAGTTTTTCGCAGTAGTCTTCAATTAAAACATCTGCGCGATATCGCTTTTTTGAATCTTTGTTATCAATCAAAGGATCATTAAACGCATCTACGTGTCCTGAAGCCTTCCAAGTTTTGGGGTGCATTAATATTGCGGCGTCAATACCAACAATATTTTGATGCGTAAACACCATTGATCGCCACCAATATTCACGAATGTTCTTTTTTAATTCTACTCCGTTTTGAGCGTAATCGTACACGGCACTAAGTCCGTCATAAATTTCACTAGATGCAAAAATGTAACCGTACTCTTTTGCGTGTGATATTACTTTTTTAAATAAATCTTCGTTTGCCATATCGCAAAAATAAAAAAACCGTTACGATTAGCTCGTAACGGTTTCAATTATTTCAAATAAATATTATTTTAAAGTCATTTTTGAAGTAGCCACTAAATTAGACCCATCAAAAATATTAATCGTATAGATTCCAGAAACTAGATCTTCTTCTTTAGCATTCACCATTGTACAAACATCAAGCTCTTGGTTTTCGTAAAAAACTTTTGTACTTGCACTATAACTTAGAATTCCATTTTCAAATTTAAGTTCTTCTTTTTCCCCTAACAAATTATTTTTAGGGTTTATAATTTGTATGTATAAAGTTCTGTCTCCTTTTTCGGCAATAGCGTTTGGTGCTAATGCGAAACAAGCTCTAATTTTATCGGCTCTTTTCGATTTTTTGGTATCAACAATTTTTCCGTTTTTTCTAATAATTACAGCAGATCCTGTTAAATCTAATGCATGAACTATTGAACCTTTTCTAAGTTTTTCATTTAAAGCGGTATTTTCTCCAGAAACAGAGTCGATTACTTTATAGCTTTCATCAAGCTCTAAAAAGGCATTATCTCTTTCAGCAACCACCAACTTATTAACGGCAATTAAACTGTCTGCTTTTTTAAATAAAGCTACACGTTCGGTTTTAAGTTTTCCTATTTCAATTTTATAGCGTCTTAACAAAGCTGCATTTGCCTTGGTATCTTTTACAGAATCTAATAATACTACTATACGTTCTCTTGCTTCTAAAAGATCTTTATCTTTAATTTCATTGTCTTGAATTACCTCGTCGTAATTTGCGATTAGTTCCCTCAATTCTCCTTCAATATCAGATTTTTGGTCTTGTAAAATAGTTACCGTATCTTTATTATCATTATATAATGTCACTGTATAAACAGCTAACACTATAAGCAGTAAGGTAAGTATCCCTACTATTATTTTAAATTTGTTGTTGTTCTCCTCTGTACTCATGGTTTTATTATTTAGTGTTAATTTTGGCTAAGTTACTATCTGTAACTTATATAACGTCAAAATTAATAAAAAAATATATTTTATGTTAAATCTTTTATTTCCAAAAGTTTGTAGCGCTTGTAAATCGGTTTTATTAAAAACGGAAGAAATACTATGTACACAATGCCGACACAACCTCCCCTTAGTTAGCCATTATAAAACAGGAAATGAAACTATGAAAAACATTTTCTACGGAAAAATTCCTATTGAACAAGCTACTGCATTAATTAAATTTCAGAAAGGAGGAATTACCCAAGAATTACTTCATAATTTAAAATATAGAGGACAAGAAGAAATCAGTTATTTTTTTGGAAAATGGTTGGGTAAAGAATTAACTGAAACTGAAAAATATAAAAATATTAAAGCGGTAATTCCAGTACCACTTCACAAACAAAAACTTAAAAAAAGGGGTTACAATCAAGTTGAAGGGTTTGGTAAAGAAATAGCAAAAGCCCTTGAAATTCCTTATTATGATGATGTTTTAATTAAAATTTCGAAAACCAAATCACAAGTTTTCAAACAACGATTTACACGATTTCAATCGGAAGAAGTATTTACTATTCAAAGAGAAAAATTAATTGAAAACAAACATATTCTCTTAGTTGATGATATAATTACCACTGGTGCTACACTCGAAAATTGTGCACTTGAATTACTAAAAGCCAATAAGGTAAAACTAAGTTTTGCAACCATTGCAATCGCTTAACTATTTTGTCTATTTTTGTGAAATGAAGCGTCGATATATAATCATCCCAATTCTTTTATTATTTGTGCTTTCGTTTGTAGATTGTGCAAAACGAGGGCGACCTTCTGGAGGTAAAAAAGATTCGATTCCTCCCGTAATTGTTAGAAGTAACCCCGAGAATTACAGTATAAATTTTGATGGGGATGAAATAAAAATTTACTTCGATGAATATATAAAACTAAAAGATTTAAGCAAAGAGCTAATCATTTCACCCCCACTAAAATACCAACCTTTAATTACTCCTTTAAGTACTGGGAAATTTATAAAAATTAAAATTAAAGATACTTTAAAGGAAAACACCACTTATTCCTTTAACTTCGGAAAAAGTATCGTTGACAATAATGAAGGAAACGCTTTTAAATATTATAAATATATTTTATCGACTGGTGATTATATTGACAGTTTAAAGTTAAAAGGAACTATAAAAGATGCTTTATTATTAAAGCCCAAAGACCTTACAACTGTAATGTTATATGAGGTTACCGAAACTTTTAATGACTCTATAATTTACAAAGAAAAACCTACTTACATCACCACCACTAAAGACAGTACACAAACTTTTGAACTCACTAATTTAAAAGAAGGAAAATACCTTTTAATAGCTTTAAAGGAAAAAACAAACGATTATATTTTTCAGCCAGAATATGATAAAATAGGATTTGTAAATCAACTTATTACTATTCCAACAGATAGCTCTTACACCATTAGTTTATTTAAAGAAACACCAGAATATTATATTTCAAAACCTAAACACGAAGGTAAAAACCATATTATTTTTGGTTATAAAGGTGCTCCTGAAAATTTAGAAATCGAATTACAATCTAAGGTTTCTTTCGATTTTAAGAAATCCAGTTATCGCGATATTAAAACCGATACCATTCATTATTGGTTTAAACCAGCTTTAGAAAACGACTCCTTAGTTTTTATGGCAACTACTGCTATTTACAAAGATACTTTGGTTACAAGAATGCGAGATTTATATGCCGACACTTTGAAAATTAAAGCCATTAACGCTGGGGTTTTAACTCCAAATGACACTTTAAAATATTCTGCAAACACGCCGATTAATTCAATAGATATTGAAAAAATAAGTGTGATGAACCAGGACTCACTTTTTATTCCAGTTAAAGCTTCTATTAACAAAAAATACAATATTGCTGCGTTGGAATTCCCTATAAAAGATACCGAATATTATGCAGTTAAAATTTTACCCGGAGCCTTTATCGATTTTTTTGAAAATACCAACGACACAATTGTAACAAGGGTGAGAACCAAAGAGCTTTCGGAATATGCTACCTTAAATATTACTTTAAATAATTTGGAAAGTTATCCTGTAATTGTTCAGTTAGTAAACTCAAATTTTAAGGCTGTTTTTGAAGAATATTTAACTGAAACCAATATTGCAAATTTTGAGTATATTATTCCAGGTGATTATTATGTAAGAATAATCTACGATGAAAACAAAAATAAAATATGGGATACAGGAAACTACCTTCAAAAATTACAAGCTGAAAAAGTAATTTATTATCCAAAAAAATTAGAAGCAAGACCAAATTGGAGCTTGATAGAAACTTTTACTTTAGATTAAAAAAAACTTCTCGATACTCCCGAAATTTCGGGATTTTAAAAATCACTCGAAGAACTTTAGAGAATCTTTTTATCATTCAAGTTTAAAATCATCCCGATCGTTTAAAAACTGAAGGTGCTTTCTGTTGGTTTCAATATGTTTTTCCTGAAGGGTAATCGTTTCAGTAAATTCTTCTTCAAAATTTAGGATTGAAATTTGCTCACCAAGCACATTATATACTGCCGAATGTCCAGAATATTTATGACCATTTCCGTCCTCTCCTATTCTGTTAACTCCAATACAATAAGTCATATTTTCGATTGCTCTTGCTTTTAAAAGTGCATCCCAAGCGGCAATTCTTCTTTCTGGCCAATTGGCAACATAGAGGAGTATATCGTAATTTTGAGTATTTCTTGCCCAAACTGGAAAACGCAAATCGTAACAAATTAATGGATAGATTTTCCAGCCTAAATATTCAATAATTACTTGTTCATTTCCGGCTTTAAAAGTTTTATCTTCTCCGACCAAAGTAAACGTATGACGTTTATCGTAGGTTTTATAATTTTCTTCTGGAAATACAAAAAATAAGCGATTGTAATAGTTGTTGTTTTCTGAAATTATCACACTTCCCGTAATAGCACAATTATTATTTTTAGCTTCGTTTTGCAACCATTTCAGGGTTTCTCCTTTTTCTTCTTCTGCTAATTCTGAAGCATTCATTGTAAATCCAGTAGTAAACATTTCAGGAAGAATAATGAGCTTGGTTTCTTCTGAAATTGCTGCAATTTTCTTAGAGAACAGTTGTCGGTTTGCTTCGGGGTTTTCCCAAACAAGTGATGATTGAATAATGGTTATTTTTAAATTTTCCTTCATATTAAATCGCATTCAAAATTAAAGCAGCTTGTTGTAAAGTATCTTCCGTTTTTGCAAAACAAACTCGTATTTGCTTAAAATCTTCTTTGTTGGTATTAAATACCGAAGTTGGAATCATTGCTATTTTATTCACTTTTGTTAATCGTTCAGCAAAAACAATATCGCTTTCTTGTGATATTTCAGAAAAGTCTAACATCTGAAAATAAGTTCCTTTTGAAGGGATTATTTTAAACCTTGACTCTCTTATTAAATTAAGGAAAACATCTCTTTTTTGTTGGTAAAATTTCGGTAGGCTTAAATAATGATCTGGTATTTTAAGATATGCTGCCAAGGCTTTTTGCATTGGAGTATTTACGCTAAACACATTAAATTGATGCACTTTTTTAAACTCAATCATCAAATTCTCTGGCGCTATACAATAGCCCATTTTCCATCCGGTATTATGAAATGTTTTCCCAAAGGAAGCAATTATAAAACTTCTAGATGCTAGTTCGGGAAAACGAGCAGCACTAAAATGTGTCTGACTGTCAAAAATTATATGCTCGTACACCTCATCACTAATTACTAACAAATTATGTTTCGAAACTAAATTTTGTAATTGAAGCATATCGCTTTCAGACAAGATTGTTCCACTTGGGTTATGGGGAGAATTGATAATAATTAGTTTTGTTTTATTGGTGATTTTATCTTCCACTTCTGTCCAATCAACCTTATAAAAAGGAGCTTTTAGCTGTATTGGAATTGTTTTTCCGCCAAATAATTCGATGGAAGGACTGTAACAATCGTAAGCTGGAGTAAAAATAATTGCTTCGTCGCCTTTGTTAATAATTGCCGCAATTGCAGTAAATATTGCTTGAGTTGCACCAGCAGTTACAGTAATTTCAGTGGCAGGATTATAAACTTTATTATGAAGTAGTTTTGTTTTTATAGAAATCACTTCACGCAAACCCAAATCACCAGGCATTGGCGCATATTGGTTGTAACCCTCTTTCATAGCTTTATTCACCAATTCTATTAACAAAGGGTCACTTTTAAAATTCGGAAAACCTTGCGAGAGGTTTAACGCATTATTTTCTACAGCCATTTTACTCATTACAGCAAATATGGATGTTTCAACATTTGGAAGTTTTGATATCATTCTATAAAAATAACTTTCCTTTTAAATAGAAACAAAAAAATACACTCTTTTTTTGTTCTTATTAGAAAATGCGTACATTACAGTCTCTTTTATTGAAATAACCTATGAGGCAAATTTTTTTTTATGTACTATTATTTTTATCTTTTTCATCCGTTTTTTCTCAAAATGATTCGGAAAAAAAAGAAACTTTACGAATAAAAAAAATTGAAGAACGCAAGAATTTTCAAAAATTATTAGATTCCTCAAATACATTTTACGACAATGGAGAGTTTACTAAATCTCTAGACTTAAATTTACAAATACTTTCATTAGCTTTTAAAATTGGTGATAACTATTGCATTCACCAAGGGTATCGTTATTTAGCTTATGATTATTTGTTTTTAAACGATACTATTTTAGCAATGGATAGCTTTAAAAAATCTGAAAGCTATGCTAAATTATCTAAGAATGATACAGCAACAGCTGTGACTTATATGGATTTGGGGAATGTTTACTCAACACAAGAAGACTATAAAAGAGCATATATTTATTTTAATAGATCTATTAATTTATTTGAAAAAATAAATGATTCTGTTGGAATTGCAAAAGCACATTACAACCTTGTTTTAGCTGCCATTGGTAATGCCGATTTTGATACCGCTTACATTCATATTACGAAAGCGAAAGAATTAAATAAGAACACTAATGACGCTTCCTTTTTTATTAATTTAGATAACTTTTTAGGTGAATATTATATCAATAAAAAAGATTTTATAAAAGCAGATGTTGTTTTTTTAAACGTAATAGAAGCGGCTAAAAATAATAAATTAGATATTGAACTTGAAAATGCCTATTACCTATATAGTGAGAGTTTATTTGAACAAGGTAAATTTAAAGAAGCCTATGAAACATTTAAAATTTACGATGAGTATAGTGATATAAATTCTAATATATTCACCTCTGAGGAACGTTATACTTTAACACAAAAATTTCAACTTGACGAGTATAGAAAAGACATTGAAGCAGCAAATTTAAACAATAAATTACAAGCAGAAATTGTAAAAAGTAAAAGTAGAGTCAATATTATTTTAATAATTGTTTCAGCAATATTTTTAATATTATTAATTGCACTATATTCTGCTTCAATTAAAAGAATTAAGTTAGTTAAAAAACTCCGAATAAAAAATAAAGAAGCCTTAAAAGCTAAGGAAGAATCTGAAAAACTTTCCAAAGCAAAAATAAAATTCTTTTCAACCGTTAGCCACGAATTACGTACACCTTTGTATGGTGTAATTGGGCTTAGCTCAGTTTTGCTAGAAGACAAGTCTTTAAAGAAACATAAAAAAGATTTAAAATATTTAAAATTTTCAGCAGATTATTTATTAGCATTAATTAATGATGTATTGCAAATTAATAAAATTGATTCAGAAAAATTTGAAGAAGAAACTACTTCGTTTAATCTAAGGGAATTAATTGAAACCATCACCTCTTCGTTCGAGTATATGCGGATTCAAAATGACAACCAATTGCATATTGAAATTTCTGATGATATTCCAGCTTTAATTAGAGGAAACACCATTCAACTTTCTCAAATTTTAATGAATTTAATTGGAAATGCGTGTAAATTTACCGAAAATGGAAATGTTTATATCATAGCTAAAACCATAAAAATTGATGACACTAAAGCAGCCATAAAATTTACAGTTAAAGATACCGGAATTGGTATTGCTAAAAGCAAACAAGATAGTGTTTTTGATGAATTTACACAAGTAGATTCGCTTAGTTATAGTGGTAATGGATCTGGATTAGGGCTGCCAATTGTTAAAAAATTATTAGCATTATCAAATTCTGAAATTCATCTTGAAAGTGAATTAGGAAAAGGTGCAACGTTTACATTTACACTTACTTTTGAAGTGTTAGAAAAAGCTTTAATAAATAAAACTCCTACTATATTTGACGATTCTATACTTAAAAATAAAGAAATTTTAATCGTTGAAGACAATAGAATTAATCAAATAGTTACTCGTAAAATTTTAGAACAAAAGGAAATTATATGTAGCATTGCAGAAAACGGAAACGAAGCCATTGATAAAATTAAACAAAACGACTACGACCTTGTTTTAATGGATATAAATATGCCCGTTAAAAATGGGATTGAAGCTTCAAAAGAAATTCGTAAATTCAATAAAACAATTCCAATTATTGCATTAACAGCCGTTGAAATTGAAGAAATGAGAAACAACATTTATATGTCTGGTATGAATGACATCGTTGTAAAACCTTATGATATTTCAAAATTTATGGATGTAATTATCAAAAATATTTCATTAAATATGAAAGTAAATACCTAAACTTGATTATCCTTTTAAACTTGCTTTTAAGAATTCACGATTCATACGAGCAATATTAACTAAAGTAATTCCTTTAGGGCATTCAATTTCACAAGCTCCTGTATTGGTACAGTTTCCAAAACCTTCTAAGTCCATTTGATGCACCATATTTGTAACACGGTCAGCTGCTTCAACTTTTCCTTGAGGCAATAATGCATATTGTGTCACTTTCGCTCCTACAAATAACATTGCTGAAGAGTTTTTACAAGTAGCCACACAAGCACCACAACCAATACAAGCTGCTGCATCCATCGCTTCGTCTGCTGCGTGTTTAGATATAGGAAGCGCATTTGCATCTTGAGTATTTCCAGAAGTATTTACAGAAATATAACCGCCCGCTTGTTGAATACGCTCAAAAGCCATTCTGTCAACAACCAAATCTTTAATTACAGGAAAAGCTGCTGCTCTCCACGGTTCAATATAAATAGTATCGCCATCGTTAAACATTCGCATATGCAACTGACAAGTAGTAATTCCACGATCGGGACCGTGAGCTTCTCCGTTGATATATAATGAACACATCCCGCAAATTCCTTCCCGACAATCGTGATCGAAAGCCACAGGTTCCTCTCCAGAATTTACTAATTGCTCGTTTAAAACATCCATCATTTCTAAAAAAGACATATGTTCTGAAATATCGGTTACTTTATAATCGACCATTTTGCCCTTGGTATTGGCATCTTTTTGTCGCCAGATTTTTAGTGTTAAATTCATGCTGAAATCTTTAATTTATATTTTCTTCAAAAGGTGTGTTTTTTAAAACTATTCCTTTCACTCCTATTAATTTAATTAAATTTCTATATTCTTTATATGTGTTTAATCTTTTAGGTTTCAAACCTCTTGTTGTTACAATTCTTGCATTTATAGAGTTAAATTCAAAGTATTGCTTTAAATTACTAATTGAAACAATTAGCTGATTTAATCCCTTTTTGACATCACTCCCTTTTAGTTCAATAAAAAATAAATTATTATTAGCTTTTAATAAATAATCACATCTTATCTCTTTAGAATTTAATGGGTAAACACAGTCATCTATTTTATACTTTAAAACAACTTTATTATTTTGATTAATTCCTCTATAAATACTTTTCTTTTCTTTTAATAAAATTATTGAATCTGTTTTAGATTCTTTACATTTATTTAATCTTTCTTTAATCATTTTGAGTTTCTATTTCTAAAAGCTCATCAAACTCTTTATTTATAATTTCTGAAACATTGTCTAAGTTATCCAAATTAATAATGCACTCATCAACATCAACCATATTATCAGCTTTTCCATCATTTAAATAATAAACAGAAATATCATTTACATCAATCCACGATTTTTTAGATATAATTTTATCTACATCATTTTCATGTTTTCCATTTTTAGCTGTGCCAATTTTGTGAGCGTAAATTAAATTACTTAATGTTGTTAAAATATATGGGCTATGCGTTGGTAAAATAAATTGATTGTTGTGTTTGTTTATAGATTTAACTAAAAATTCTACTAATTTTTTTTGTGCATTTGGAAATAGGTTTTGTTCAGGTTCTTCAACAATAAAAGTTCTTTTCCTTTTTTCAACTTCATTATAATTTTTAACAGCTAACACAATTGGAATGGTAGATTGATAGCCACTTGCTCCATTATGTAAAGAATGATAATTCTCTTCTTTATCTTTCTTTACAAACCCAAGACCTCTTTCATTTTTATAAGTTAATGATAAAGGTTCTATTCTTATTTCTTTATTAAATCCTCTAACAATTCTATTTAATTTATTTAGTTCATCTTGTATAGCCTCAGAAACTAATAAATTCTTTCCTGAAGATAGGGATTGAGAAACCCTTTCGGTTGGAATAAACAATGGATTATCCATTACTTTTTTTACATTTAATCTGTAAAAATTTTCATTAGGAGACCATTCATATCCAAATATTTTAATATTTCTATCTTCTATGTCTTTTAGTTCATCCGATTTAAGTTTCCCTAATTGATCTAAAAGTTTTGCAAAATCGTTAGATTTAGATACAGGAGCTATTCTTGTTTCAGTTTCAAAATATTCTTTTTTATACGTTTCAACTTCATTTACTTCCTCATATTCTGTAACTAGCTTATTTTTAAACTCAAATTTATATGATGAATTTTTATAAACTATTCTCGAATTTTTAGTTAAATAATCATATAATCCCCAATTTCTTAATCCGTCTAAAAATTGTTCATTATCATGAAATTCATCTTGTTTATCAATCTCAATTGAATAATTTACGATATATGAAAAATATCTACATATACTTAAAACCTTAGCCACAGTGCTTTTACCAGTGGCTTGTTCACCAATAAGCACTGTAATTTTACCTAAATCTAAATCTACTGATTTAATAGGGCCAAAGTTTTTTATGATGAGTTTTTCTTTCATTACAACTAAAAATTATTATCTTCTCTCTTCTCTTTATTCTCTTTTCTTTACAAATTATTTGTACGAACGTTGTTTCAACTCAATATCATGAAACTCTAATTCTTCTTTATGTAAAACTGCATCTGCAGGTTCTCCTTTATATTCCCAAGCAGAAACGTATGCAAAATCTTTATCGTTACGCAAAGCCTCTCCTTTTTGTTCTCCCTCTTTTACTACACTTTCTTCGCGATAATGGCCTCCACAAGATTCATTTCTATCCAAAGCGTCTTTTGCAAATAATTCTCCTAATTCTAAGAAATCTGCTACTCTTCCGGCTTTTTCTAATTCCATATTCATTTCGTTGGCTGCTCCAGGAACTTTCACTTCTTTCCAAAACTCTTCACGAATTGCTTTAATTTCAGCCATGGCTTCTTTTAAATGCTTTTCGTTACGTGCCATTCCTACTTTATCCCACATTACTTTTCCTAAACGTTTATGGAAATGATCTACCGATTTTGTTCCTTTATTATTCATAAAGAAATCTATTTTGTCTTTTACTTCTTTTTCTACTTCATCAAATTCTTTGGTGTCCGTTGCAATTTTTCCTGTTCTAATTTCGTCAGCCAAATAGCTACCAATTGTATAAGGTAATACAAAATATCCATCTGCTAAACCTTGCATCAATGCAGAAGCTCCT
The DNA here is from genome assembly GCA_021648265.1 of Flavobacteriaceae bacterium. Lineage (GTDB taxonomy): Bacteria > Bacteroidota > Bacteroidia > Flavobacteriales > Flavobacteriaceae > Marifrigoribacter. The sequence goes on from JAKITD010000024.1 coordinate 30,272, forward strand.
AATCTGTTTGCACCGTGATCTGAGAAGTTCGCTTCCCCTAAACAATACAATCCAGGAACGGTAGTCATTAAGTTATAATCTACCCAAACACCGCCCATTGTATAATGCGTTGCTGGATAAATCATCATTGGAGTTTCATATGGATTCTCGGCAATAATCTTCTCATACATTTGGAAAAGATTTCCGTACTTTTCTTCGATAATTCCTTGTCCTAATTTTATAATTTCTTCTTTCGAAGCATTTTTAATTCCGTGTATTTTAGCTTGCTCTTTTCCGTAACGTTCAAAGGCAAAAGCAAAATCTAAATACACTGCTTCACCAGTTGCATTTACTCCGTAACCAGCATCACAACGTTCTTTTGCAGCTCTTGAAGCTACATCACGAGGCACCAAGTTTCCGAAAGCAGGATAACGACGTTCTAAATAATAATCTCTATGTTCTTCAGCAATTTCAGTAGGTTTTAATTTTCCTTGTTGAATTGCTTTTGCATCTTCAATCCTAGCTGGAACCCAAATACGACCATCATTCCGAAGAGATTCAGACATCAAGGTTAATTTAGATTGATAATCTCCCGATCTTGGAATACACGTTGGGTGAATTTGTGTAAAACAAGGATTAGCGAAAAATGCTCCTTTTTTATGAATTTTCCAAGCAGCAGTGGCATTCGATCCCATGGCATTGGTCGATAGAAAATATACATTTCCGTAACCTCCAGTTGCAATAATTACTGCGTGTGCTGAATGTCTATCTATTTCTCCAGTAATTAAATTGCGAGTGATAATCCCTCTTGCTTTTCCGTCAACCTTTACAACATCTAACATTTCGTGACGGTTAAACATTTCAATTTTACCACGAGCAATTTGTCTGTTCATTGCTGAATAAGCTCCTAATAATAATTGCTGTCCTGTCTGTCCTTTTGCATAAAAAGTACGAGAAACCAACACACCTCCGAATGAACGATTATCAAGTAACCCACCATAATCACGAGCAAAAGGAACTCCTTGTGCCACACATTGATCAATGATGTTTCCTGAAACTTCCGCCAAACGATACACATTTGCTTCACGAGAACGGTAATCACCCCCTTTTACAGTATCGTAAAAAAGACGGTAATCAGAATCTCCATCGCCCATATAATTTTTGGAAGCGTTGATTCCTCCTTGTGCTGCAATAGAGTGCGCACGACGAGGGGAATCTTGGTAACAAAATGCTTTTACATTATAACCTTGCTCCGCTAAAGTCGCTGCAGCAGAACCACCAGCAAGTCCAGTACCAACAACGATTATATCAATATTACGTTTGTTGGCAGGATTAACAAGATCAATCTTATTTTTATAATTCGTCCATTTATCTTTAATAGGACCTTCGGGTACTTTTGAATCTAATACAGACATAGTTTTGTATTATTTAATGAGTAAAATGGTGAAAAAGTGCAATGAATATGAAAAGCAATGGAACAACGATTGCATACGTTTTTCCAAAATTTCTCACACATTTTGAATATTTATTGTTCATTCCCATTGACTGGAATGCAGATTGAAATCCGTGTAATAAGTGCAATGCTAAAAACACAAAGGCTAAAACATAAGCTCCAACTCGAATAGGGTTTGAAAACTTCGCATGTAATTCGTGATAATATCTAAATTCACCATCGTGTAATCCAGACATATCTCCTTGAATATATTTTACATTAATTTCTGGAAACCAAAAATCGATAAAATGTAGCACGATAAAAGCTAAAATAGCCAAACCACTATAAATCATGTTTCTACTAACCCAACTAGAATTAGCTGCACCATTATTCTTTGCATAACTATTTACACCGACTGCTTTTCTATTTCTTAATTCCAAAACAAAGCCCATAACAAAATGAAATACTACCCCAATGATTAATATAGGTTGCATTCCAAACTGAACTAATGGATTGGTTCCCATAAAATGAGAAATCTCATTAAAAGTATCAGGGCTACAAACCGAAATTAAATTTATGGTAACGTGCATTAATAAAAAGAATATTAAAAAAAGTGCCGAAAGTGCCATAGCAACTTTTCTGGCAATTGAAGAGGATAAGATTCCCATTGTTTATATATTTTTCTTGATAAGTCCTACAAAATTACGGCTCTAATAAAAAACAGCCAAACTTTATAGATTGTTTTATTTGGTATTTAGAATTGTTTTAAATACAAGACTATTTTATTTCTAAAGCAGTCTTTTTTCCATTGATATGAATTAAATAGTTCCCTTTTGGTAAATAATATTTTTCGTTTTTAGCTTCAGATATTTCAATATCTTTCTTTGCCAATGCTTTTTTTCCTTTTTCTGAAAGGGTAACATCATAATCAAACATATTAACTCCTTTATCAGTACCTAGCTTATAACTTTGAAGTTCAACTCCATCTTCTGTTTTAATTGAAATGGTAATATTCTCTGCTTTTGGGTTATAAAACTGAATAGCTACCGAAGGTTCATAAACCTCACTCCATTGGCTACGAGAATCTCCCCAATATGAGGAATAATGGATAGGTTCAATTTCTGAAATAAGAACTTCTCCTTCTTTGCTATTTTGTAAAATTGAAATATTTGCAACATACACAGAACGTCCGTGAGTTCCTAAAACCAAATCGTTTGCTTCTGGTTGAATTACTAAATCGTGAAATGCCACATTGGGTAATCCTTCAGAAAAAGGGTGCCAAGTTTCGCCTTTATTTAAGGAAACATAAACTCCGTTATCGGTTCCTAAGTACAATACGTTTTCATTTTTAGGATCTTCTTTAATTACATTTACAGCTCCAACAGGTAGATTGCTACTAATATCTTTCCAAGACATTCCATAATTATCACTCATATATACATAAGGTGTAAAATCGTCCCAACGATATCCATTTAAAGTAACATAAACTCGTTCTTTTTTATGTTGGGAAGCGATTACTCTACTTACCCATAAATCCTTTGGAAATGTTGAAGAAATAGTTGTCCAATTTCCACCACCATTTTTAGTTAGCTGAACCAAACCATCGTCACTACCCGTATAAATCAATCCAAACTGATACGGAGATTCACTTATCGAAGTTAAAGTTCCGTAGGCAACATTTCCTTTTTTACCGCCTTTGGTTAAATCTTCTGAAATTGCTTCCCAATCATCACCTTGATTCATAGAACGTATTAATTTATTTCCGCCGAGATATAAAATATCCTGATTGTGCGGGCTTAATAAAATAGGTGTTTGCCAATTAAAACGATACGGATTTTCACCCAATTCATGTTTTGGTTGGATGTAAGTTTGTTCTTCAATTTCACGATTTAATCTAAAATAATTTCCAAATTGAAACCCTGTATAAACGATATTGCTATTTCGGTTGTCAATCTCCACTTGCATTCCGTCGCCACCCATAATAAATTTGAATGGATAGTTTCCAGATTGATGCCAATCCGTACTTTCCTCATTGGTATGAGAACCTACCCAAACTCCATTATCTTGTAAACCTCCATATATATTATAAGGTTTTTCGTTATCCACATTTACAGTATAATACTGCCCAACAGGAGGTGTGTTACATTTAATCCAATTTTCGCCATCATCGTAACTTATGTTTAATCCGCCGTCGTTTCCGTCTATTAAATGTCCTGTCATTTTCGGGTTAATCCACAAATCGTGATGATCTGCATGAACGTTTTCTTTACTAATTGATGTAAAGGTTTTTCCGCCATCTTTCGATTTTAAAATAGGAACTCCATAAATATAAACACCCTCTTTATTGCTTGGATCTACGTGGATTTTTCCGAAGTAATATCCGTAAGAATAATACAAACCATCTAAGTAACCTTCATGGGTTTTATTCCAAGTTTTTCCGCCATCGATGCTTTTATATACCTCAGCACCAATTACAGGTGTATCGAATAATAGTGAATTTGCATCTTCTAAATATTTTGCTAAATCTATGGGTTTTACCGTTCCTTCTCGAACGCTTTTCTTTACGGATTCTACAGAATACTTTTCAGGAAAACTATTCGATTTTAAATATTTTGAAAGTTTTTCGGCTTCTAAATTTAATAATTCTGAAGGGGTCATCATTTTAAAATCTTCTTTAGTTAATCCTTCATCTTTCTTCTTTTCAGAATCATCTTCTCTTCTAAATTGATTATCGTGAATAGCATATACTGTGTTCTCGTCATAGATTGCAATTCCAATTCTACCAACACCATCTCCCGTTGGGAAACCACTTCCTTCTCCTGAAACTTTTATCCAAGTAGTCCCAGCATCGATACTTTTATAGATAGCCGATCCTTCTCCGCTTCCTTTAAAATTCCATGCTTTTCGGTCTTTATCCCAAGAAGAAGCATACATTAAATTAAAATTATTTGGATCTGCTTGCATTTCAATAATCCCAGATTGATTATTAACAAATAGGGTTTTAATCCAAGTTTCCCCTCCATCGGCAGATTTAAAAACACCACGTTCTTCGTTTGGAGAATACAAATGCCCAACGGCACTCACTACTATTTCGTTGGAGTTTTTTGGATTGGTTAAAATACTACTAATATGGTGCGAATCTGTTAATCCCATATTCTCCCAAGTTTTTCCATGGTCTGTAGATTTTAAAAGACCAATTCCAGCATAAGACGATCTTGAAGCATTTACTTCGCCAGTACCAACCCAAATGGTTTTTGTTTTCCAATCTACTGTCAAACTTCCTACATTTTGTGTTGGACTGTTGTCTAATATTGGAGTAAAAGATGTTCCATTATTATCGCTATACCAAACACCACCACTGGCGTAACCAATGTAAAATTCGGTTGGGTTATCTGGATTTACAGAAATCTCCGTAATCCGACCACTCATCACTGAAGGACCAATGTTTTTAAAAGGAAGGTTTTTAACCAAAGAAGTTTCAATAAGTTGTTGTTTTTGATTCAAACCCTTTTCAACATCATTTGCATTGCTTGCAGGTTGTTGAGAAAAAGCTTGAACAGAAATAAGGGCAAAAAAGAGAAGTGCTATTTTTTTCATTTTTGATTTTATTTGAATTGTTGAAATTACGGAAATGGCTTTATTCTTCAAAATTTTAATCCTCATTTAACACCCAATCCCCATAATATTTTTTACTTTTGATACTCTAAATATTTTTCAAATGAAATACTATCAAATAGACCGAAATCTCTTCATTAAAAATCGTAAAAAATTTATAACTCAAATGAAACCAAGTAGCCTTGCTATATTTAACAGTAATGATATTTACCCAATTACTGCTGATAGTACGATGCCGTTTCAACAACATAGAGATATTTTTTATTTAAGTGGTGTAGATCAAGAGGAAAGTGTATTGGTTTTGTTTCCTGATGCTCCAAATGATGCTCATAAAGAAATTTTATTTTTAAAAGAAACCAACGAGCATATTGCTGTTTGGGAAGGCGAAAAACTAACCAAAGAAAAAGCATTAGAAACTAGCGGAATCAAAACCGTTTATTGGTTACAGGAAATGGAAAAAGTATTGTTTGAGATTATGACACAATGCGAAACCGTTTACATAAACACCAACGAACATTACAGAGCCAATGTAGAAACTGAAACTAGAGAAGCTCGTTTTGTAAAAGGATTTCTTCAAAAATATCCTGCTCATAATGTAGCTAAAAGCAATCCTATTTTACAACGTTTGCGTTCTGTTAAAGATCAAATTGAACTGGATTTAATTCAAAAAGCCTGTGATATTACTGAAAAGGGAATGCGTCGTGTACTCAACTTCGTAAAACCTGGTGTGATGGAATACGAAATTGAAGCCGAATATATGCACGAATTTTTAAGAAATCGTTCTAAAGGATTTGCCTACACACCTATTATTGCAAGCGGAAACAACGCAAATGTATTACACTATATTGAAAATAATCAAGCTTGTAAAAACGGTGATTTAATTTTGATAGATGTTGGAGCAGAATATGCAAATTACAGTAGTGATATGACACGTACTATTCCAGTAAACGGAAAATTCTCTAAACGACAACGCGATGTTTATGATGCTGTAAACAGAGTTAAAAATGAAGCAACAAAAATGCTGATTCCGGGTGCCGACTGGAAACAATATCATGTAGAAGTTGGAAATTTAATGACTTCAGAATTACTCGGATTAGGATTATTAGATAAAGCTGATGTAAAAAATGAAAACCCAGATTGTCCAGCTTATAAAAAATATTTTATGCACGGAACCTCGCATCATATGGGGTTAGACACCCACGATTATGGATTGCTTTGGGAACCTATGAAAGCCAATATGGTTTTTACCGTAGAACCTGGAATATACATCCCTGAGGAAGGTTTCGGAATTCGTTTGGAAGATGATGTAGTGATTCAAGAAAATGGCGAACCATTTAATTTAATGCGAAATATCCCAATTGAAGCGGAAGAAATTGAAGAATTGATGAACAAATAGTTTAATTTATTTCTTCTTTTGGCTGAAATGATTTCGAAACTAAATTCGTAATAATAAAAGCTGGTAAAACCCAGCCCATACTGTTTTCAGAAAGAGGAATTATATTTCTTATAAATTCTAGATTTTCTTCGGGAATTAAAAACTGAGGAATTCTGTTCTGTTTTCTGTTTGAAAACTTTCAATGAACTACCCCGACGAGAGCGTCGAGGAATTCTATAGATTAAATTCCCTGCTCCAAAGAAAAGAGAAAATAAAGCAAATGCCGTTATAAAGGTTTGTTTACTGTGTTTCAAACTTAGATATTTGTTCTGCTAAATTTAGATAAATGATTACGAAATTCAACAATTCCTCCATTTATTATACAATAACAGGTAATGGTCCTGCATTGGTTTTACTGCATGGATTTTTATTAAGCCCTACTATTTGGACGGATATCATCCCAAAACTTGCAACAAAAAATAAACTGATTATTATAGATTTACCAGGGCACGGCAAAAGTAAATATATTGCTGAAATACATTCTATGGAATTGATGGCTGAAGTGGTACATTCTATTTTAGAAGAAAACAATATTGAAAAAGCAAATTTCATAGGACACTCTATGGGAGGATATATCAGTCTTGCTTTTGCTGAAAAATATCCTTCAAAGATTGAAACATTAGTTTTATTAAATTCTTCTTCGGAAGCAGATTCTGAAGAACGAAAAATAAATAGAAATCGAGCTATAAAAGTAATTGAAAACAATTCTGAAGTTTTTATTAAAATGGGGATTGCTGCACTTTTTAAAGATGAGAAACAAGAAGAGTTTCAACACTTAATCGAAAAGTTTTCAAGTGAAGCATTTCAATTTCCTGTAAAAGGGATCATAGCTTCTATAAAAGGAATGCGAGATCGAAAAGATCGATCCTCAATCTTGAAAAACTTTAAAGGTTACAAATATATGATTTCGGGAGTTGAAGACCCTATAATTCCCATTTCTAGTTCCGAAAAAACAGCTTTAACTACAAACACAAAACTCTATAAAGTGCAATCTGGACATATGAGTATTAACGAAAACATCAATGAAATTGTTAAAATTATGCATTTCATCGAGTTTTTGTAACTTTTTAACTGATATATAATATTTTATTTGTAGGTTTAGTCCTACGAAACAAAAACTAAATCATATGAAGTCAATATCCCCAAATCAAAACTTCAGCCTCACGAGTATTTTTTGTTCAACATTTGGACATCGATATAAAAAATCTAAAAAAATCACTAACCACATTAGTGAGTATAAATGTAAAATCTGTGGTCAAGAAGTTACCAATGCTGTATCGGGTGGAATTGAAATTTTAACTTTCAAGAATAAAAAAGTAAACGCCTGTCTTTCAGAATTCTTCCAAAAAAAATCACAACAAACCTCAACTCATTAGATTATGAAATCGATTTCATGTAAAATATTTGGTCACGAATACCATAATATTAACGAAACCAATTCTTTATACAAAGAACTAGAATGCGAAAAATGTCATAAACATTTTACTACCGATGGTTATGGCAGAGTAGTTAAATTGACCTCCTTTTGGAAAGATAATCATTTATCAATTGAAAAATATTTTCAAAAAGTATAAACAATATTTTATTTTTCTTCATCAAAAGATGACCAGCCTCTTGCTATAAGTGGAATTTTCTCATTCCCGCGAGTAATTAAATTAACTCCTTCATCTTTATTGGTTATATGACCGATGATGCTGAAATTTGGATTCCCTTTTATTTTTGGAAAATCATCCATTTTTACTGTAAATAAAAGTTCGTAATCTTCACCTCCGCTTAAAGCAATTGTCGTACTATCTAATTTGAATTCTTCACAAGTGGAAATTACTTGTTGATCCAACGGAATTTTATCTTCGTATAAATTGCATCCTACTTCAGATTGCTTACAAATATGTAATATCTCTGAAGAAAGTCCGTCACTAATATCAATCATAGATGTTGGTGTCACTTCCAAATCTTTTAATAATCCTGAAATATCTTTCCTTGCTTCAGGTTTCAATTGTCGCTCTATTAAATAGGTATAAGCTTCCAAATCGGGTTGTGATTGTGGATTTACCTCAAATACTTTCTTTTCTCTTTCTAAAATCTGAAGCCCTAAATATGCCGCTCCCAAATCGCCTGTAACCACTAATAAATCGGTTTCTTTTGCAGTATCTCTATAAACCGGTTTTCCTTTTAAAACAGTCCCGATTGCTGTAATACTAATGACCAAACCTGTTCTTGAAGAAGTGGTATCACCACCAACAACATCGATATTATAATATTTTGCTGCGGTATGAATTCCTTCGTATAATTCTTCTAAAGCCTCCACCGGAAAACGATTGGAAACTCCAATAGATACCGTAATTTGTTTTGCTTCAGCATTCATTGCAAACACATCAGATAAATTTACAACTACTGCTTTATAGCCTAAATGTTTGAGTGGCATATAACTCATATCAAAATGCACCCCTTCTATTAGCAAGTCTGTTGTCACTACTAATTCTTCATCAGAATTACAAGCCAAAACCGCAGCATCATCACCAATCCCTTTTATGGTAGATTCGTGTTTTATCTTAAAGTTTTTGGTAAGATGATCTATCAAACCAAATTCTCCTAATTCTGAAAT
>JAKITD010000097.1 GCA_021648265.1 Flavobacteriaceae bacterium
GTTGTAGCATGTTCTGTACTTTGTGTCTAACAGCTTAAAGATACAGTAAAACCAAGGCTTAGCCTTGGTTTTTATGCTATTTATTATCGCTGAAACCCCCTAAATAAGGAGTGCGAAACTTGAGTAAATATAATATTATTTTCTGTTTATTACAGTGAATTTTAAAAATAACTAACCAAATCTATCTATTTTTATAAGATTTTTATTTTTGAATAAAGTAGTAACTTTGTACAAGCAACCTATATAGCTTACTTATGTTACGTATTTTTAAATATCCCTTTAGCGTATTTTTAGTAATATTCTGTTTTTTAGCTCCTTCAGTAGCTTTTTCACAACAAGAAAAACCAAAAGTTGCCTTAGTTTTAAGTGGTGGTGGAGCTAAAGGATTGGCACATGTTGCCGTAATACAAACTTTAGACTCTTTAGGCATTGTTCCCGATTTAATTATAGGAACCAGTATGGGAAGTATCGTTGGTGGTTTATATGCAATGGGCTATTCGGGTAATGAAATTGCGAAAATTGCTAATGAAGCAGATTGGGATGATTTATTAGGAGGAGATGTAAAATTAAATAATGTAAGTGTTGAAGAAAAAAGCGAATTTAAAAAATATTTAATCGAGCTAGATATCGTTAAATGGAAGCCTAAGGTAAATTCATCTTTATTAAGAGATCAAAAACTACGCGAATTTTTATCCAAAGCTACTTTTCCAGTTTACGGTATCACAGATTTTGATAGCCTTCCAATTCCTTTTAGAGCAATGGCAACCGATATTGTTAACGGAAAAGAAGTTGCTTTAGGTAGTGGTTCTTTAGCTGTTGCAATGCGAGCAAGTATGTCAATTCCCAGTATTTTTGAACCTGTAGAATATGAAAATACTTTATTAGTGGATGGAGGAATATTAAATAATTTTCCTGTTGATTTGGCCGTTGAAATGGGCGCAGATATTATTATAGGAAGTAATGTTGGTAATGGAATGCTTTCAAAAGATGAATTAGAAAGTTTTTCAGATATCCTTTTTCAAACCAGTATGATGGCTAGTAATTTAAAGAATGATGAGAATTTAAAACTATGTGATATATTAATAGATCACGCACCACATTTAACCTATTCAACGGGAGATTTTAACAATAGTATAGAAATTTATGAGGAAGGGAAAATTGCTACAAAATTAAATATTGATGCCTTTGTAGAATTAGCAAATACTTTAAAATCGTATAAACAAAAAGCACATGAAGTACCTTATAGAAAAGATGAAATAATTTTAGATACTATTATTTATAAGGGAATTAGTGAAGTAAATTTAGAATTAGTAAAAGCTAGAACTAAAATAGAACCACAAAAGGCATATGCTTCACAAGAATTAATTGATGGTGTAAATAGAGCTTTAGGTACAAGAATGTTCACTAAGATAACTTTTAAGCCAGTTAAAGAGAATGGAAAAATAGGATTACAATTAACTGGAAAAGAACATTCGAAAAATCAATTTAAAGGAGCATTACATTTCGATACCAACCGTGGTGTAGGATTAATTTTAAATTATACGGGACGAAATATTATAGGAAATTCATCAAGATTAGTTTTTGATATAGATATTGCAGAACAACCAAAATTACGTTTACAGTATCAGAAAAATTTTACTAAAAATAAAAATTGGTGGTTTAGAACTGAAGCATTTGGGGTGTTATTAAATCAAGAAATATTCTTTGAAGGTACTGGTATTGATGATATTAAATACAATTATTTTCAGTTTGATAACCAAGTGAATAGAAATTTTAACTCTTTAAGCAGTTTTATAGGTTTGGGTTTAAATTATGAATACACAAAATTAAAGCCAAAAGTAGATCCTAATATAGTGGGTAATATATTTGGACTTGATGAATATTATTTTAATAACATAGAAATTAATTTGCATTACACCTATAACACACTAAATAATGTCTTTTTTGCTACAAAGGGAACTATGTTTAGAGCCAATATAAGTAGATCGATATTGCACGAAGTATATTTAAAAACTACAGATGTTGATGTAGATGTATTAAAAGGTGAAACAAATGGATTTTCAAAATTGAATCTACAATTTGAAAAACGAATTAAATTAAATAAAAAATTAACAGGAATTATAAATGCTTCAGCTAATTTTATTTTTGAGGACGATTTAGATACTGGAGAAATTTCTTTTCAAGATTACGGTTATGCTGCAAATTATTTTTTAGGAGGAAATATGGATAATGCTAGAAACAATAGCCACGTATTCCCAGGTTTAAAAGAAGATGAATTAAATGTAAGTCAATTTATGAAACTTGATTTAGGAGTTCAATTTAAATTAATAAATAAAGTTTATGTAGTGCCTCATGTAAACATTGCATCTGTTGGGTTTTTAGGCTTCAACGATTATATAGAGGACGCTTTTAATCCAAAAGGCGATTGGACAAATCAATTAGATACGAGCGCCATTTTTGCTACTGGACTTACGGTTTCATACCATTCAATTTTAGGTCCTGTTAATTTCGATTTATCCTATGTAAATGATATTGACAAATTACGTTTGTTTTTTAGTGTTGGACTGCTGTTTAATGAATCAAAATAATGGTAGATTATTTTAAAAGGTTAAATTAAGTTCTTTACTTTCTCAAATGAAATTTCTTCAAAATTAGAAATCACTTTATTAGCTAAGGAATACTCTTGGCTTTTAGAATTCGGACTTTTAAAACCAACACAATAAATTACAGCTTTGTTTGCAGCGATAATTCCATTGGTAGAATCTTCAATAACCATACATTCTTCAGGTAAATACCCTGATGCTTTGGCAGCATTTATAAAAATTTCAGGATGAGGTTTGGAAGCTTTTAAATCGGCTCCACTTAATTTTGCAACAAAATATTGATGTAGATTAAAACGTGTAAAAACATTGTTAATCGTTGTCATCGAAGCAGAAGAAGCTAAAACCAACGTAAGATTATTTTGATGAAATTCTTTAATTAAATCTAAAACTCCTTCAATTAATGTTAAGTTGGGATCGTTAAAAAATAATTCCTTAAAAAACTTTCTTTTTAACTGTACTAATGTTTCTGGTGTTTCAGAAAGCTGAAAAATATCACAAAGCTGTTTGCAAATAGGAAGAGTAGCTTGTCCAGTAAAAGATTCGTAAAGTTTGTCTGAAACTTTGATGTTTACAATGACAAACATTTTATAATATGCTTTGCAATGTAAGGGTTCGGTGTCAACAATAACTCCGTCCATATCAAATAAAACAGCTTTAAGCATATTGGAAATTAATTAAAATTTTAGGTAAATCATTAATCATTATTGGGGTTCATTTTGTTGGCTTTGGTAATTATTTCTTTCAGTTTTTCCTTTCTGGTTAGTTGCTCTTTTTTTAACCTATTTTTCTTCTTATTAATAAGTTTGGTGTGCAGGGTTTTGTTACGTGTGTTTTTTTCTTTTCCTTTTTTAGCCATAATAATTTATCTGAAAACAAAGATAATTATAATCTATGATAATTAAGAAATACACTAAAACAAAAAAAACTCTCCTTTAATAAGAAGAGTTTTGAAATTGTAGCGAGAGGGAGACTCGAACTCCCGACCTCAGCATTATGAATGCTGCGCTCTAACCGGCTGAGCTACCTCGCCATTTTTTAGCGACAGCAAAGATAGTAACAATTTGTAGTAGCACAAACATTCCAGCAATAATTTATAGAAATAATCTTATTATGTAAATCTTATAAATTGGGGTAAATATTTTGGTGTTTTTCTTTCTCCGATAGGTATTTAATCTATATATTGGGCTTTTACTAACAACAAGATTATGGATAACAAAATAAAGTATGAAATGGAATTTCCCATTCAAGCATCACCTGGACTTTTATATCAATATATTTCCACACCTTCTGGTATGCAAGAATGGTATGCCGATAACGTAAATTCAAGAGGTAAGTTTTTTAATTTTATTTGGGAAGGAAGTGAGGAAGTAGCAAAGCTTATTTCTAAGAAAAAAGGAGAATCTATTCGATTGCAATGGGAAGACGATGAAGACACTGACTATTATTTTGAAATGCGAATTCAATTAGATGCAATTACCAAAGATGTATCTATAATGGTAACCGATTTTGCGGAAGAAGATGAAGTTGAAGAAGGTAAAATGCTTTGGGAAAATATGATTTCTGAATTAAAACATTTGTTAGGTTCGGTTTAAGAACATCGATAAAACAGTATATTTGCACCGCCTTTTATAAACAAGGCGGTTTTTTTTATGGTCAATTTTAACGGAACTATTTTCCAAGATAATGAACAAATAATTTCTATTCATAATAGAGGTTTAAATTATGGCGATGCAGTTTTTGAAACATTAAAAGTAGTCGCTTTAAAAGTTTACTTTTTAGAAGATCATTATTTTAGATTAATGGCTTCTATGCGGATTCTGCGTATGGAAATTCCTATGAACTTTACGATGGAATTTTTTGAACAAGAAATATTAAAAACCGTTGAAGCTTATAGTGTTATTTCAGAAGCATATAGAATTAAAGTTTTTGTAAACCGTAAAGCAGGTGGAAAGTACACGCCAGAAACAAACGATATTGATTTCCTTATTTCTGTTGAAACTTTAGAAATTTCGTTTTACACAACAAATGAAACTACGTGTGAAGTAGAACTTTTTAAAGATTATTACATTCCTGCTGATTTACTTTCTACCTTAAAAACAACCTCGAAAGTTGTAAATGTTTTGGGGAGTATTTATGCCAGAGAAAACAATTATCAAAATTGCTTGTTGTTAAATGAAAAAAGACAAGTTATTGAAGCTTTAAACGGAAACATATTTTTAGTAAAAGAAAATACAATTGTTACTCCACCTATTAGTGATGGTTGTTTACGTGGGATTATTAGAAAACAAATTATTGATATTTGTAAATTATCGAAAGATTATACTTTAACTGAAGAATCCATTTCACCTTTTGATCTTCAAAAGGCAGATGAGTTATTTATTACCAATGTTATTGTAGGAATTCAATCTATTTCAAAATTTAGAAAAAAAGAATATACGTCTAACGTTGCTAAAGATTTACTTCAGAAACTAAATGTAAAAGCAAGATTGTCTATATAGGCACTTTCATAAACAGCTAACCATTTGTATGTCAACAAAATAAGTTGTATTTTAGATAAAATAAAACCCCAAAAAGGAGTGTAATCCTTAAAAATCGGGGTTTTAATTTATCTATCTATGAGCAAATCACAAAGAATTTCCGATTTACAACACCAAATTTCATTTTTAATCCTTCAGAGAATTTTGATGCTTATTTCCAATCCTTTTTACAAAGTGATTTAGGGAAAATCTATATTGCTATTCCTTGGGATGAACTGGTCACAGTTTTTAAGATTAAAGAATCTGTCAAAGGCACTAAGAATTATTTTAGTCCAAGAGGCAAACTAGCTTTAATGTTTTTTAAGCATTATGCTTGCTGTTCTGACAAACGTTTAATTGAGCAACTTAATGCAAATATTGATTATCAGTTTTTTTGATATATATATATATGGGTCATCATCGATTGACTAATTATAAAATTGTTAGTCAAATTCGTTGTGAACTAGCTAGCTTGTTAGATATTAATAAAACAGAAAAAATACTATTTTCTCATTGGTCAGGTTTTATTAAAAACAAAGAGAGTGTTACTACCGATGCTACTTGTTATGAAAGTGAGGTTGTTTTCCTACCGATCAAAAATTGCTGTGGGAGTGCGTTAAGTGGAGTCACGGTCAGCTAAAAAATTTTATAAAGAATTGCAACTAAAACTCCCACGAAGTAAATATTTAAAATGGAAAAGGCGTTATGTTAGCTATTGTAAAATGCGAAGAAAGACCAACAAGAAACGAACTCCCTTAACAAGAGCTTTATTGCATTTACTCAATAAGCTATTAATCTCGCATTAATAGTAGTTTAGTTTTAAGCGGCATATTTTATACTTGGATGTTTAAAGTATTTAGCTACCCTAGTACTGTTTGCTTGAAGCATATTCATATGGTTTTCTAAGTTTT
>JAKITD010000025.1 GCA_021648265.1 Flavobacteriaceae bacterium
ATGATGATGGAACCCTTGGTAAAGACGGTCCTTTTGAGGTTTTAGACGCAATGGATTATAAGGCGATTGAAGATGTTGTGATCCGTTATGAGATTACCGACGTGTATTTATTGGCAGCGATGCTTTCTGCAACTGCTGAAAAATTCCCGATGCGTGCTTGGAATTTGAATATGAATTCCCTTTTTAATGTGCTTAATTTAGCAAAAGAAAAAAAGATTAAAAAAGTGTTTTGGCCTTCAAGTATTGCAGTTTTTGGACCTACTACTCCTAGTACCAATACACCACAAAAAACGGTTATGGAGCCCTCTACAGTTTATGGTATTAGCAAGCAAGCTGGTGAGCGTTGGTGTGAATATTATTTTAGTAAATACGGTGTTGATGTGAGAAGTATTCGGTATCCAGGATTGATTAGTTATAAAACTTTACCTGGTGGAGGGACTACTGATTATGCAGTAGATATTTATCATAAAGCTTTAAAACACGGAAAATATATTTGTTTTTTAAGTGAAAAAACTACCCTTCCAATGATGTATATTGATGATGCGATAAGAGCTACTCTTTCTATAATGGAAGCTCCAAAAGAAAGTATTAAAGTAAGAAGTTCCTATAATCTTGCTGGAATTAGTTTTAGTCCTGAAGAAATAGCTGAAAGTGTAAAAAAACAAGTTCCAAATTTTGAAATGTCTTATGCACCAGATTTTAGACAAGAAATTGCAGATTCTTGGCCACAAAGTATTGATGATTCTGAAGCTCAAAAAGATTGGGGCTGGAAAAACAATACTACCTTAGAAGGTATGTCTTTAATTATGCTAGAGAATTTAAAGGAATATATTTAATCATTAGTGTCCGATAAAAGACTAAAGACCGCTCCGCTGAAAGACAAAAGACTTGATTTTAACTATCATATAAACAATAACTTACTAAATGTTTTTATATAATAAACAAGCATTAAAAAAAAATAAAAGCAAGGTGTCTCTTTTTAATAAAGCTTGAATCTAAGCTATATATAGGTTTTCAAGAAAACGTAAAAATTTTAATCGGATACTACTAATATTTAATTATAAAACATAAACTGATCCTAATTTAAAAAGCCCTTGATTTAATAAATCAAGGGCTTTTTAGTTTTAGTTAATTTATTATTGCTTTGTAATAATAAATTCTGAACGTCTATTTTTCAAGTTTTGTTCGTCTGTACATTTTTTTCCACAATTAATAAATGGTCTGCTTCTTCCAAATCCTTCACTAGATAATCTGTTTTTATCTATACCTTTAGAGATTAGATACTGCACGGTAGATTTAGAACGGCTATCTGATAGTTTTAAATTATATTCATCAGTACCACTCCCGCTAGTATCTGCGTGTCCTTCTACTTTAATTTCGAGAGTTGGATATTTTTTCATAAGAGCCACTACTTTATCCAATTCAAAAGCAGCTTGTGGTTTAATGTTATGTTTATTATAATCAAAATGAATAGGATTAAGATTAATTTTATCTTCAGCGATGATATCTTCGATTGGTTTTAAAGAAATAGAAGTATTTACATCGTCAAACTCCTTTGTAGTTACAGATACACCATTACTTTCGTAATCTTCAAGGAATGTAAGAATTTGATATTGATTTTCACATTCAGTTAAGAAAGTTACATTTCCGTTACTATCGGTTGTTCTGGTTGCTAATTTATTTTCACTAGCATCATATAAATCTACACGTGCACCAGCTAAAGGAGCATTTGTGTATTCGTTTACAACTTGAACAGTAACCTCAACATCACATAAAGGTGCTATTTGTTTAACGGTGTATATATCGTCACTTCCAACGCCTCTTTCTCTGTTAGAAGAAACAAACCCTTCCTTAGATTCAGAGTTAAAGATAAATGCAAAATCGTCTTTTGGACTATTTACATCGGTTCCAATATTTCTTGCAGTTCCAAATCCAGATCCTTCTGCTTCAGCAAAGAAAACATCTAGTTCTCCATAACCTAAATGACCATCACTTGAAAAGTAGAGAGTTCCGTTTGCATCAACAAAAGGAAAAACTTCTTTTCCTTCGGTGTTAATATTATCACCTAAACGTTCTGCTTTCCCAAATGAACCGTCTTTATTTACAGCAACTTTATAGATATCCGACATTCCTTTTCCGCCAGGCATATCGCTAACAAAATATAAGGTGTTTCCGTCAGGGCTTAAAGCTGGTTGTCCAAATGAATATTCACTATTGTTAAAGTTAACTGGAGTAGCATTGTCCCATTCCCCATTTAAAGATACAGCAGTGTAAAGGTTAATTTGGTTTATGCCTTCTTCACTTTTCTTGTATTTTCCTTTATAGAAATCATTTCTGTCAAAATACATTCTAGAAGCATCTGCAGTAATTGCAACATTTCCTTCGTGGTATTTGGTATTTACTTTTCCAGGTAATAAAGCTGCATTTTTAATAGTTCCACCTACATTTTCTGCAATGTATATATCTAGGTAAGGTTCTTCATTCCAACCATAATTTTTACGTTTTGTATTTCTTGCAGAAGAAAAATAAAATGATTTTTTAATCATTGTACCTCCGAACTCTGAAAATTCGGTGTTAATTTCTTTCATGTTTTCAACGTCAAACTTCTTGTCGCTTTCCATATATCTAGGAAGGTAATTAGGGTCTTTCATAAAAGCTATTGCTCTAGAGTCATTAGGTTGCATTTCAGCAAATTTTTTCATCCAGGTGTTGTACTCTCCATATTTTCCGTTAGCTTTTAACACTTGTGCATAATTATAAACTGTTTCAGGTTTTACTTTTTTACCTTTAACAACTCTCTTATAATAAGTTTCTGCGTTTTTAGAATCATTGATGTAATAATAACAATGTGCTAATTGTTCAAATACATAGCGATCACCTTTTCCTTTATCTAAAAGTTTTTTATAGGCATCAACTGCATCTGTATAAGCCAACCTATCATATAGGCCATCTGCTTTTTTTGTGTCTTTGTTCTGAGCAGTTGCTACAACTGTACTAACTGCTATAATTAAAAAGAATATATATATATTTTTCATGTTGAATGTGCTTTTTTAAGATTTAGAAGTATCTAGGTGAACGTAAGGCGCGTTTGTTGAAAAACACGTCCCAGGTTAAAATAATTTCGTGAGAAGATCCTCCCACAGATTTAATATCTGATATTACACTATCGTAGGCATATCCAATTCGTAAGTTTGGTGTGACTTGAAACCCAACCAATCCACTAAACGAATCATCTAATCTATAAGATACTCCAAGTTCAAATTTTTCATAAAACAAAGCATTTAAGTTAGCATCAAATGAAATAGGACCATCAAAATAGGTTTTAACCATTCCGTTTGGTTTTAACTTAAAATTATCTGTGATTTGAAATACATATCCTGCAGTTGCAAAATAGTGTTGTATCTCAGAACCGTATTTTAATCCGTTTTCATCTAAATGAACAGACTCTAAAATGTTAGGCACTGAAAATCCAACATAGAATTTATCTGAATAAAAGAAAGCACCGGCTCCAATATTAGGAGTTACATTGCTTATGTTTTCAGAAAAGAAAGGGTCATTAGGATCTTGTAATTCTAAATCTACCAAGCCAACATCTAAAAAGGTGGCTCCTGCTTTAATACCTAGAGCTAATTTAAAATTATTTCCTAATTCTAATGTATAAGAAAAATCTGCATTAACGTTGGTTTCGGCAACAGGGCCTAATTCGTCTTTTACGACTGAGATTCCTAATCCTACTTTCTCGCCTATTGGTGAATGTGCCGATAATGTAAACGTTACTGGATTATCAGAGATTCCTGTCCATTGGTTTCTATATAAAGCTGTAATTGACAAAGATTCTTTTGATCCAGCATAAGCAGGATTTACGACCGTCATATTATACATATATTGTGTGTACTGCGGGTCTTGTTGTGCGTTAACTTCTTGAAACAAAATAAGTCCAAAAAGAAATGTTATGATATATAATTTTTTCATTTTTAAAATTGGTATTTATTTGGTTTGTAAAAGTTAGTTTTCGTTTTGATTAATGTACACCCATCCAGTGGTTTGTGATCCATACACGGGGTCTGAATTTTGAAAATCTATTACATAATAGTAAGTTCCTACAGGAAGTTTTTTATCATCGTTTGTTTGACCACCCCAATTTCTTCTATAGTTAGATTTATTATAAACTAACAATCCGAGTCTGTTAAACACTTGGAAGTTGGCAATACCAGATCGATCTGCTAAGAAACGTAAATCCATATTATCATTATAACCATCTCCGTTTGGAGAAACACCTTGGGTTATTACACAACCGTTTTCATTGTAATAAGTGACATCAAGTTCTGCTGTTTGAGAACAAATACCTGTTGATATTTCAACCATATAGGTGCCTTCCGATACTTCTTCTTCATTCCCTAAAGGAAGGTTTAGAGTGTCGCTTGTTTCTCCTATAATTTCTACATCATCAAAAAACCACTTATAAGTTAACTCACCAAAACCACCAGAGGTTGCAGTTAATGTTTGAGATTGATCTGGGCAAGTAATAATATCTGGACCAATATGCGCTGTTAAGCCTCTTTCACTTACAGTAATTTCATCAGTATCAATACAGATTCCAATAGTAACTTCAACTCTGTAAACTCCTAGTTCAATAACTGGAATAGAACCAGTTGTATAGTCTAATAATTCAAATCCATTTCCTTCAAGTCTATCTAACCACCATTGGTAGGTAGCTTCATTTGAGTTTTCTGAATCTGGATAAGCATAAATTCTGCTAGGTTCGGGTTTATTAAGACAAGTTACAAAGTCTTCTCCAAGATTTACCCCTAAGTCATCGCTTGGATCTACTATAATAGAATCTTCCGCCGTACAGTTTCCATTAGTAACAATTACACTATAAGTTCCTGTTTCTGTTACTATTAATATTGGTGATATTTCCCCAACAATTTCAGTTCCATTAAGACTCCAAGTATAAGTTACTATAGTAGGATCTATATTAGAAGGACTTGCATCTAAAGTTACAATATCAAAGAAACAAGTTTGGAAGTCTTCACCTAAGTCTATTACTGGACTTTCTCCAAATGAGACACTTACTGTTTGTGTTACTGTACAACCCTCTATGGTAACCTCTACAGTGTAATCTCCAGAAGTAGTTACCGTAATTGTTTGAGTGTCTTCTCCAGTGTTCCATAAATAGGTTGCGTCATCTGGATTTCCTCCAGTTATTGCCGCAGTTATATCGTAAGATGTTTCGTCACAAAACTCTTGATCTCCACCTAAATCAACAGTAAAAGCAGCTTCAAGTGAAACAGTAACTTCGTCTGTTAATACTACAACATCACCATTACAGTTGGTGTAGGTTATTTGAGCAGTGTAGATTTCGGTTCCAGCAGGACATACATTAATAGTAGGGTCGTTACTAATAAAGTTGCCATCAGCATCTAACCATTCAAAAACATAAGTTGGTGCTCCTACTGGAGAAATACTCCAAGCTTCATCGTTAGTTGTCCAAGGACCATCAGATGTATTTCTTCCTGGAGGAACATAAGCAATAGTTCCAGCATTATTTTGAATTCCTAGTACTGCGTTTCCGTCATTCCAGGTTGTACATACTGGCTTGTCTTGAATATAAATTTCTATAACATTTGAAAACTCATAAAAAACTGCCATATGAGTAGCTAAAAGGTCATTACAAGCTCCACTGAAATAAGGAACATTAAAATAAGAAACTACCAATACTCTATTTGGAAAGGTTCCTAAAATTTCCCAAGCAATTTCATTGGTTCCATTTACAGAAGGGTCAATATCATGAACTGGAGTAAAAACATTTACTTCTGATAATGTCGTGTTGGTATTATTTGGTAAATCCTCATCAAAAGACCAACCATTTGAAGTATCTCCTGCATCAACCTCAAAACGAATACCTCCATTGGATCCTACTTGAAATTGTGTTTCTATGTTCTCGAAGAAACAAAAATCAAAAGGTAAGTTGTTAGGTTCATTCCATGCATCATCAATATTAGTATTCACAGAATTAGCCAAACCATTAAAAGCAAAAGGAGGATCGTAAGTTATTGGGTCAACAGTATAGTTTTCAGTAAAACTTTCAAAAGTTTCTAAGAAACTTGCAGTTATATCTGTACAAGTTGCTCCGCTACCACAGTTCAATACCACATCTTCTCCAGCATTAATAAATAGTGATCCTGGGCCACCACTTAAACAACTAATTATTCCGCTTGTAACGGTACAATTTACGTCGTTTGCATCGTTAACAGTTATTACTACATCTGTAGTTGATGTGTAAGGGCCAAAAGAAACTACTCCTGTAGTTGTTACTGATTGTGGAGGACTTCCCTGATCGTCGTTGATTAATAATTCTGTAGCCGATCCCATATTTGAAATGTCAACGTTGATTGAAAAATCATTACCATTGGTACAATCGCCATTGGTTGCAAAAGAAACCGTTGGATTTAAACAAGATTGACACCAAACATCAAAATCCAAAGGAGTAAATGCGTTTGTAGCACAACTAACTACACCGTCCGATTGAATCCAAATAGTAATTGTGTCTCCAGTAGATTGGTAGTTGATGCCGGCTAAATTACCGCCAGCACCATAAGGAGTTGCTGCGTTTAAATCTGTTACACCATCGGTATCGAGTACGATAAGTTCATCAAATCCATCTTCTACTTGTCCTGCATTAATAAATACATTTAAAGGAAAACCATCGGTGTTTGTAAAGACCATTTGTGTTAGGTCGTTATCAACATAGCAATAGGTCGTGTTTACAGGACCAGCTGCACAATCAATAGTTACTTGACTAAAAGATACTGTTGTAAAAAACAACAAAAGCGCAAAAGGAAGTATCCTTTTGTTTCTTTTAGCTAATAAATTGAGTTGATTTTGAAAAAAAGTAATTTGTTTTTTCATAAAAATTGAGGTTGTTGGTTATAATTCGTTAAATATAGTTAAAATTTAATTTGTGTCACAATATAATTATTTATTTAAAATCATTTTTCATTTAATTGTATTTTACTTTAAAGATCTCATACACAGGAAAATGGTCACTGTATCCTCCTAAATATTTTTCACCTACATAGGTTCTAAACGGGTTTCCTTTGTATTTTCCTGTATATTCCTGCAAATCTTGAGGATTATATATCTTTGACTCAACAAATTGAAGTGGATTATCGTACGGTTTTAAAAAATTATTTGAAATTAATATTTGGTCAAATAAGTTCCATTCACCACGATAATTTAATGTTCCAACTTCGTTAGTTAAAAGCAGTTCCATTGGATTGTATAAATCGGTATTTTTAAGTTTTTGTAGGCTTTCTGAAGAAGGGTTGTCATTAAAATCGCCCATTATAATTATTTTTGCTTCGGGTTCTTCAATTAAAACATTTTCTATAATTTCTCTGTTTTTTGAAGCCGCTGCAATACGTTTGTACTCATTTTCTTTAGTGTTAGACTTTTTTGAAGGCCAATGATTCACCAATATATGAATTATATTACCATCTAATTCGCCCTTTACATACAAAACATCTCTTGTATAATCACGCTCCCCATAATTGCCTTTTATATAAAGAGGAAAAGCTTCTTGATGCAAAACAGTAAAATAATCTTCCCTATATAATAATGCGGTATCAATCCCTCGTTCATCGGGAGAATCAAAATGAATAAAATTATAATTTTTGTTTTTCAAATACTTTGAAGCTATCAGGTCTGCGAGTACAGTATCGTTTTCTACTTCAGCAACACCAATAATTACAGGAGGATGCGATATTTCAGAAACACCTAAATTTGAAATTACTTGCCCCAATTTTCTTAATTTTTTATGGTAGCGATCTTCATTCCAATTTCTTTCAGAATCTTTCGTAAAATCATCGTCTAAAGTATTGGGATCGTCCTTCGTGTCAAATAAATTTTCAAGATTGTAAAAGCCGATGGTATAGTAACTAATTTCTGAAGATGCAATAAAAGCCATAGATGTTTTTTAATTTGCTAGCAAAATACAAAAATCACAAGGAATGTCTTTTGTACCTTTGTCAAATATTTAATTTTATGATTGAAAAATCCAACATAGATTACGAAAAAGCAGTTTTAATAGGTATTATTACTCAAAAGCAAAATGCAGATAAGTCAACTGAATATTTAGACGAATTAGAATTTTTGACTTATACTGCTGGTGGTGAAGTGTTAACGCGTTTTGTTCAGAAAATGGAAAGCCCAAATCCTAGAACTTTTTTAGGTACAGGAAAAATAGAAGAAGTAAGAGAGTATGTTGAAAAACATGAAGTTGGGTTGGTGGTTTTTGATGATGAATTAACACCTGCACAACAAAAAAATATTGAAAAAATATTGGAATGTAAAATCATTGATCGTACCAATTTAATACTCGATATTTTTGCACAAAGAGCCCAAACAAGTTATGCACGAACTCAGGTTGAATTAGCACAATACCAATATTTATTACCTCGATTAACAGGAATGTGGACTCACCTTGAACGGCAACGTGGAGGTATTGGAATGCGTGGTCCTGGAGAAACTGAAATAGAAACAGATAGACGTATCGTTAGAGACAGAATTGCATTATTAAAAAAGAAACTTGCCAAAGTAGATCGTCAAATGGCTGTGCAACGTGGTAATCGTGGAGCGTTGATTCGGGTAGCTTTAGTAGGTTATACCAATGTTGGAAAATCTACTTTAATGAATGTAATTAGCAAATCTAATGTGTTTGCCGAAAACAAGCTTTTCGCAACATTAGATACAACTGTAAGAAAAGTAGTTATAAAAAACCTTCCGTTTTTAGTAAGTGATACCGTTGGTTTTATTAGAAAATTACCAACTCAATTAGTAGAATCTTTTAAAAGTACGTTGGATGAAGTTCGGGAAGCAGATTTGTTGCTACATGTGGTCGATATTTCGCATCCTTCTTTTGAAGATCATATCGCTTCCGTAGAAAAAATATTAGGCGAAATTAACGCTTCAGACAAACCTTGTGTGATGGTTTTTAATAAAATTGACGCTTATCAATATGAAGTAATAGAAGAGGACGATTTAATTACCGAAAGGTCTAAAGCACACTATACCTTAGAAGATTGGAAACAAACTTGGATGAATACTGAAAACCATTTAATGGAAGGGCAAAATAATGAAGCTATCTTTATTTCAGCATTAACCAAAGAAAATTTAGAAGATTTCAAAAAAACGGTTTATAATAAGGTAAAGGAATTACATATTACTCGCTTTCCCTATAATCAGTTTTTATATGAAGATTACACAGAAGAGTTTCTTGAAGAAGAATAATTTACAATTTAAAAAGGCTGTTTCAGATTACTGAAACAACCTTTTTATTTTGTATGAAAGTGTAATTTATAAATTTACATTTACACCCAATCCAAATACTTCTCTAATTTGAAATCCTTGAAAAGCATTGTCATCATAGATTGTTTGGAATGTTAAGTTGGTAGAGAATACATCGTTTATTTTCATTACCAAATTCATAGTATAATCTATATCTACGTTTTGTGGTTTGTCTATATAGTTAGAATATAAATTTAGAATATTTTCAACTGAAATATTTTTCATAATAGCTACTTTATAATATGCTCTAATATTAAGACCAAATTCAAATAAATACGAATCGCCAGGTTTAACACCAAAAGTTTCTACTACATTACTAGATTCGTAGAAAACATTGTCTGGGTCATCATCGTTATAGGTGAAAATTTCACTAGTTATAAATGTAAACCTTGCTGTTAAGGGAGAAGTATTTACATATAAGTTGTCATTCTTTTTCCAAAGTAAACCAGGTCCAAAACTCCAATAAGCAGGTTTAAAAAACCCAGAAGTAGGAAAATCTTCATTATCTCTTACAATTCCAGGAGGTGCTTGATTTAAATAACCATCTTCATAAACAAACCCATCTGTAAACTGAGTTCTAAAATTCATAAAGAAAGAAGCGCTCCAATTTTCCTTTAATTTTTTACCTAAAATTGAGTTTAACTCTAAACGGTCATCGGTTTTTCTAGTTCCATTGTCTTTTGTATTCGTTAAACCATAGCTTGCTAAAATTTTATTATCAAGAGTCCAATCTCCTTTAATGTAATTGATGTCGTAGTTTAAATTTACATTTCCAGCAAAGTTATTTTCGCCTCCAGCTTGCCAATTTGAAAAAGCAGATTGATTGATAAGCATCGTGATTTTTCCAGATTTAGACCATCCTTCTTTTACTCCCGTGGTGTCTGCTTCTTGAGCGAAACTAATTATTGAAAATAAAAGAAAAGATACAAGTAGTAATTTTTTCATATTTGAAATTTTATAGTTTGTTTAATATTTTGCAAATATAATTGTTCAAATTATTTATTCGATTAACAAATGATAGTTTTTTTAACTATTTGATAATCTGAAATAATCATCGACAAACGTATTATTTTCTTTTATAAAGAGGAACGGAAGAACATGCCTCGCCATACATTACACTTTTTGCAATGGGTTGAAGCTTTTGGATTAATTGAATATAAGCAGTTTCAGGGATTGGTTTATTAGAACAGCCTTTTATAATCACAGGCTTATCTTTATATTCTGAAAAATTTAAATTGGAAATAATCTCTGTGAAAACTTGAGTTTCGAGTTGCGATAAATTACCTATGGTTATCAATTTGGAAAATGGAGCTAAATTTAAAGTTAATAACATAAACGCCCAACCGGGAATAATTGCTCCTGAAGTATTAGTTAATGCTACAAAATTATCTTGATAAGTTTCCCAAGAAAAATTAGCTACTTGTATTCTAAAATCTTTTTCTTTAAGAATAATTCCTTCAAACAAAAATTGCGAAATATCTAACTCAACTCTACTTCCTGAAGGGTAAAAATCTTCTAGATCAATAGTTTTTAAACTGCTTTCAGCAACTCTATTTTTAATTTCACCGCTCATTAAAGCATTCCGAGTTCTAATTTTGCCTCTTCACTCATTAAATCTTGAGACCAAGGTGGATCAAAGGTGATTTCTACTTCTGCATCCGTAACTACACTTATAGATTTCACTTTGTCTTCTACCTCTTGTGGTAAACTTTCGGCAACTGGACAATTGGGAGTGGTAAGGGTCATTAAAATTTTAACCCCATAATTTTCATTTACAAATACATCGTAAATTAACCCTAACTCATATACATCTACCGGAATTTCAGGATCGTAAACGGTCTTGATTACTTTAACTATTTTCTCACCTAATTCCTTAGTATTAATTTTTCCTTCTTTAGACATTATTGATTGTTTTGTTTTACCTGAAAAGCAAGTGCGTATATTTTTAATTGTTTTATCATAGACACCAAGCCATTTGCTCTGGTAGGTGAAAGGTGTTCTTTTAATCCAATTTCATCAATAAAATTGGTATTTGAAGCAAGTATGGCTTTTGGAGTTTGGTTTGAGAAAACTCGTAGCAGTATCGCAATAATCCCTTTGGTAATAATCGCATCACTATCTGCGGTATATTCTATTTTACCGTCAGATAATTGAGCATCTAACCAAACCTTAGATTGGCAACCTGTAATTAATCGGTCTTCGGTTTTATTTTCTTCAGAAATTAAAGGCAATGTTTTACCGAGATCGATCATATACTCATATTTCTGCATCCAATCGTCAAACATCGAAAACTCACCAATTATCTCTTCTTGTATCGTTTCAATAGTCATTATTTGTCTTCTGTTATAACTTTATATGCTTTCAAACTTATAGTACCGTCTTCGTTAATAAGGGTTAGCATATTGTCATCGTAGGTGAATTTTTTAGTATTACTGAAAGCTTTAAAAATACTATTTTCTACTTTCATTACTTGTTCTTCGCAATACATTTTAGTGGAAACAAAAGGTGAAAAAGTTACTTCATCTCCAGTTACTACATAGTTTCCTGAAAAACTATTACAGTCTGTTTTTCCTGAAATTTGTTTTTCGGAAGCATCTATTTCAAAAAACATATTGTATAAATTTGAAGCACCTTCTACGCTTCGTATTTCATATTTTCCTGAAACCATTTCGCTTGTCGTTTTTTTAGTTGAGTTTTTTGTTGCGTTGCACGAGCTTAAAGTGAAAACTAGAATTAAAGTACTAAGTGTGATTATTTTTTTCATATTTATTACCCGAGAAAGCGGGTCGCTTTATTTAAGACAGCATCATTTTAGCTTTTTTTACCGCTTCAATAAATATGTCGATTTCTATTTTTGTGTTATAAAATGCAAAGGAAGCCCTTACGGTTCCTGATATTTTGTAAAAGTCCATAATAGGCTGTGTACAATGATGTCCCGTACGAACGGCTACTCCTAATTTATCGACAATCGTTCCAATGTCATAAGGATGAATACCTTTAATATTAAAAGAAATTACTGTAGTTTTTTCTGAAGAAGTACCGTAAATTTTAAGTCCTTCAATCTCCAAAAGTTTTTTAGTTGCATATTTCAACAACATGTTTTCATATTCTTGAATATTTATTAACCCTACCGAATTCAAATAATCTATCGCAACACCAAAGGCAATTCCGCCAGAAATATTAGGTGTTCCTGCTTCAAATTTATGAGGTAAATCTGCGTAGGTTGTTTTTTCGAAAGTTACTGTTTTTATCATTTCGCCACCACCTTGATAAGGAGGAAGTTTGTTGAGCCATACTTCTTTTCCGTATAAAATACCAACTCCTGTTGGACCACACATTTTGTGAGCTGAGGTTACATAAAAATCTACATCCAGCTCTTGAAAATCTATCATAAGATGCGACGTTGCTTGAGCACCATCTATTAAAACAGCGGCTCCTTTTTTGTGAGCTTTTTCAATAATTGCTTTAATAGGATTGATGGTTCCTAAAGCATTAGAAACATGATTTACAAAAACTAATTTCGTGTTTTCTGAAAGTAATTCTTCATATTCTGAAATAACTAATGTTCCTTCTTCAGACATTGGGATTACCTTTAAAACTGCGCCTGTTTTTTCACAAAGCATTTGCCAAGGCACAATATTAGAATGATGTTCCATTGCAGAAACAATAATCTCATCGCCTACTTTTAAAAGTTTAGAAAAACCGCTAGCTACCATATTAATTCCGTGAGTGGTACCTGAAGTAAAAATAATTTCGTGTGATTTTTCCGCATTAAAATGATGCTGAATTTTCTGTCTTGCTATCTCGTATGCATCTGTTGCTTCTTGTGAAAGAGAATGCACTCCACGATGAATATTTGCGTTATAGTTGGAGTAATAATCTACAATACTATCAATGACAATTTTGGGTTTTTGCGAAGTAGCAGCATTGTCAAAATACACCAAAGGATAGCCGTTTACTATTCTGGAAAGAATGGGGAAATCTGCTCGTATTTTTTGAACATCAAAGGCCATAATTGTATCTAAGGTATTAAATGTCAAAACCAATATTTACTCCAATTTTATTGGCAATTAGCTTGTTAATACGTCTTTTTAATTCAGGAATTTTAACAGTTTCTAACACGGTATTTGCAAAAGCGTACATTAATAAAGCTTCAGATTCTTTTTTTCCAATTCCCCTAGAACGTAAGTAAAATAGTGCGTTTTTGTCAAATTGTCCAATAGTACAACCGTGCGAACATTTTACATCGTCCGCAAAAATTTCTAATTGTGGTTTTGCGTTTACTGTTGCATTATCATCAATTAAAATATTATTGTTTTGCTGAAAGGCATTGATTTTTTGTGCTTCTTTTTCAACTACTATTTTTCCGTTAAATATTCCTGTAGAGGAATCTGCATAAAGTCCTTTGTAATCTTGGTGGCTTTCACAATTTGGAGAAATATGCTGCACCAAAGTGTTGTGATCTACGTGTTGCTTTTCATTTAAGATAGTTACTCCTTTTAAGGTAGAATCGCAATGTTCTCCGTTTTGATAAAAATTAAGATTATTACGAGTTAATTTTCCACCCAATGAAAAGGTATGTACATTGCAATTACTATCTCGTTCTTGTTTGATAGAAGTACTGTCAATTAACGAAGCATTTTCACGGTCATTTTGGATTTTGTAATAATCTACATAAGCTCTTTTTTCGGCAAATATTTCGGTAACCGAATTGGTAAAAACAGCATTGCTTGAAAGACTTTGATGTCGCTCAATAATTTGGACGTGTGCGTTTTCTCCAACGATAATTAAATTACGAGGTTGCATCATTATTGCTGCTTCATTTCCTGTAGAAAAATTAATAATTTCGATAGGCTTATCAACTTCCTTGTTTTTAGGAATATTAATGTAGGCACCTTCTTTTGCAAAAGCAGTATTTAGCGATGTGATACTGTTTTCTGAAGCAATTTTATTAAAATAAGTTTCTATAATCGCCTTGTATTTTGGCTTTGAAATAGCCGCAGAAAGCAAACACACATCTAATCCGTCGTGGGTAGTTTCAGATAGAAATGAACTGTAAACACTATCTATAAAAACAATTTTATAAGTGTCAATATCATGTAAAAAATATTCACGTACCTCTTTAAATTCGACAGCTTTTTCACTTTTAGGAAAAATGCTATAATCTTTATTTAATATTGGTTTTAATGAAGTGTATTTCCAATCTTCCTCTTTTTTGGTTGGAAAGCCTTTTTCTTCAAAAGTAGCAATTGCCTTATTTCTTATTTCATGAACGTGTGAGTCCTCTTCCAAGTGATCTTCGAAAGCTAGAAATGATGAAACTAATTTTTCTTTTAAACTCATAATTATGTTTCAAGTTTATTGTTTAAGGTTTCTAGTTCGAGTTATTTGAACTTAGTCCCTTTATAATCTTTTTTATTTAAATATGAAATAAAACCTGCAATACGTTTGCTTAATGTTTTATATTCAGTAATCAATTTATTTAATTTCTCTTCTGTAATATAACCTGAATCAAAAACTCTATATAATTGAGATCTGGATTCTCCAGCAGAGCCTTTAGCAATAGATAAAAATTGTCTAAATTCTAAATTTCCATCTCTTTCAAAACCTTCAGCTATATTATCCATTACAGAACCTGAAGATCCCTTAATTTGATCTTTTAATTTAAAGTCAGTTTTTAATTCTGTTATTTTAACAACTTCAATTATTTCTTTTGAAAGTCTTCTGGCTTCTTGCCAAATTTCTAAATCTTCAAATTCTCTAATTGTCGCCATAATGATGTTTTTTGTTTACTGAACCAGAAACTTAAAACCAGAAACTATTTAAACTAACTCCTCCTTAATCCAATCATAGCCCTTTTCTTCTAGCTCGTGAGCAAGTTCTTTAGTGCCAGATTTTACTATTTTTCCGTCGATTATAACGTGTACAAAATCAGGAATTATATAATCTAGAAGCCTTTGGTAATGCGTAATTAAAATAACAGCGTTGTCTTTGCTTTTAAGTTTATTAACTCCATTGGCTACAATTTTTAAAGCATCAATATCTAAGCCTGAATCAGTTTCATCAAGAATCGCCAATTTTGGTTCAAGCATTGCCATTTGAAAGATTTCATTACGTTTTTTCTCTCCTCCTGAAAATCCTTCGTTTAAAGAACGAGATAAAAACTTACGATCAATCTCTAATAAATCTGCTTTTTCTTTAATCATTTTAAGCATTTCGGAAGCAGGCATATCTTTCAATCCTTTTGCTTTTCGGGTTTCATTTATCGCCGTTTTAATAAAATTGGTCACCGAAACTCCAGGAATTTCTACTGGATATTGAAACGAAAGAAACACTCCTTTATGGGCTCTTTCATCTGGACCAAGTTTGAGTATGTCTTCGCCTTCAAAAGAAACAGATCCTTGGGTAACTTCAAAATTTTCATTTCCTGCAATTACTGAAGAAAGTGTGCTTTTCCCAGAACCATTAGGACCCATGATTGCGTGAATTTCACCTGGCTTTACCTCAAGGTTAATACCTTTTAAAATATCTTTATCTTCAACGCCAGCGTGTAAATTTTTTATTTGTAACATAGTTATTCTTTCGACCCCTCTAGTTTTATATCAATTTTTGAAGGCTTATCGCCAACTATAATAATTTCGGTAATAGTTATTATCTCTGGCCAACCTTCTTGTCCTTCTGGTTTTGGCGAAACGATTCCTTTTATCGCCACAGGAACCATATCGAAATCCGATTCTTTAGCTGGTTTAACTCGTTCTGCCAATTCTGTTGCCATATCGTTTAAAACAACTCCGTAAATAAATTTATCTCCTTTTAAAACCGCAGCATCAGCGGTGTAAATAAAATCACCTTTGTAAATAGTGTTGTCTGACAAAACTTCTTTTGCTTCAGAATCTATCATTTTTTTAGAAGGTTCTTCTTCTGAATTTTTACAAGAAAACGTGATGATTGATAGAGCGATTAATAATACAATTTTTTTCATATTTTAGTTTATTAAGGTTATCCTACGGAGCCTTCAAGGCTGATTTCTAATAATTTTTGAGCTTCAACAGCAAATTCCATTGGAAGCTTATTTAATACTTCTTTACTAAAACCATTCACGATTAAGGCTATGGCTTTTTCGGTTTCTATTCCACGCTGATTGCAATAAAATAGTTGATCTTCGCCTATTTTACTAGTGGTTGCTTCGTGTTCAATATGAGCTGATTTATTTTTAACTTCAATGTAGGGAAAAGTGTGTGCACCACAATCATTTCCCATTAAAAGAGAATCACACTGAGAAAAATTACGAGCATTGGTGGCATTTTTATTAATTTTTACCAACCCACGATAACTGTTTTGAGAATTTCCAGCTGAAATTCCTTTTGAAATAATTGTGCTCTTGGTATTCTTACCTATATGAATCATCTTGGTGCCAGTAT
Organism: Flavobacteriaceae bacterium; assembly: GCA_021648265.1. Lineage (GTDB taxonomy): Bacteria > Bacteroidota > Bacteroidia > Flavobacteriales > Flavobacteriaceae > Marifrigoribacter. The sequence continues at coordinate 16,770 of JAKITD010000025.1, forward strand.
CTGCTTGCTGAAAATTATTAGTAACAGCAATCGAGTAAAATTCGCCAATTGAGTTATCTCCTTTTAAAATACAGCTAGGATATTTCCAAGTTACGGCAGATCCAGTTTCCACTTGTGTCCACGATATTTTTGCATTTTTCTCACAAACACCTCTTTTAGTCACAAAGTTAAAAACACCACCTATTCCTTCTTTATTTCCTGGATACCAGTTTTGAACGGTGGAATATTTAATTTCTGCATCGTCCATAGCAATCAATTCTACCACTGCAGCGTGCAACTGATTTTCATCTCTTGATGGAGCCGTACAGCCTTCCAAATAACTTACATAACTACCTTTATCAGCAATAACTAGTGTTCTTTCAAACTGACCTGTGCCAGCTTGGTTGATTCTAAAATAAGTAGAAAGTTCCATTGGACAACGTACTCCCTTTGGGATGTAACAGAAAGACCCATCGCTAAAAACAGCACTGTTTAAGGCAGCATAAAAATTATCACGCTGTGGAACAACGGTTCCTAAATATTTTTTTACAAGTTCAGAGTGTTCTCTAATTGCTTCGGAAATGGAACAGAATATAATTCCTTTTTCTGCCAATGTTTTTTTGAAAGTAGTAGCTACAGAAACTGAATCTACAACAATATCTACAGCAACTCCAGCTAATTTTTTTTGTTCGTCTAGGGAGATTCCTAAACGCTTGAAGGTGTCCAATAATTCTGGATCAACCTCGTCTATACTATCGTATTTTGGTTTAGAGTTGGGGGCTGAGTAATAAGAAATTGCTTGAAAATCGGGTTTTTTGTATGTAACATTTGCCCATTCTGGTTCTTCCATTTCTTTCCAAGCAGCGAAAGCTTTTAACCGCCAATCGGTCATCCATTGAGGTTCTTCCTTTTTCTTTGAAATAGCTCTTACAACATCTTCATTTAAACCAACGGGGAATGTTTCAGATTCAATATCGGTATAAAATCCGTATTCGTATTCTTTATTTTGCAACTCTTTTTCTAAGTCGTCTTCTGTATATTTCGCCATAATTTTTTTTCAGATAAATTATAATGAAAAACTTTCGCCACAACCGCAAGTTTTATTTGCGTTAGGGTTGTTGAATATGAATCCTTTTCCGTTAAGTCCTCCGCTATATTCTAAAGTGGTTCCGATTAAGTATAAAAAACTCTTTTTATCAACGATTATTTTCACATTGTTGTCTTCAAAAAGTTTGTCTTCTTCTTTTTTTGAATTGTCAAAATCTAGCTTATACGATAAGCCGGAACATCCACCACTTTTTACACCTACACGAACAAAGTCGTTGACAACGTTAAAGCCGCCTTCTTCCATTAATTGTGTAATTTTTGTCTTTGCTGTTTCACTAACTTTTATCATCTAATTAGATTTAATCTAAATAATGAGCAAATATATACTATTTTCAATGTTTTTTATCGAAAATTATCGGTTTAAAACTTATAATAGTATCGAAATATTTTATGGTAGTTTAATTCTCTTAAATAAATAGTCATGCTTGAGGTTTGTTAAAAGTTTCAAAAAACTGAAAATTATAATACCTTTGCATTTCAAAAAAATTAAATTTATACTTATGAAATTATTAAAAGGCAATATTATTATTGCTGTTGTATTTATGTTTATTGCTTCTTCAGCAGTTGCTCAATTAGAAATTACACCTCAAGCTGGATACCAAATTGGTTCAAAATACAGTTATAATGGAGGTTTTATTAAATTAGCAGATTCAGAACAATTTGGTGTTACAATAGATTTTGATATAAATGATATGGGAGGTCAAATTGAAGTAATGTATGCCTATCAAAATGCAGAATTACGAGTAAAGGACTACTTTTTTTATCCTTTTGAAACCTTTATAACAGATGTTACTGCACATCACGTACAGTTTGGATTTATACAAAATTTTAATGAACAGGAAGCTTTAAGACCTTTTGCTGGTTTATCGGCTGGTTTTACCATTTTTGATCCTAGCGATTCTTTATACGAAACTAGAACTAAATTTACTTTTGGATTAACTGGAGGAGTGAAATATTTTTTTACCGATCGTATTGGAATTAGAATACAAGCTCAGTTATTAATGCCTATTGAATGGGGAGGAGTTTACTTTACCAATGGCGGAGGAGTAATAACTACTGGAGGTACACTTGTTCAACTTAACTTTACAGGTGGGTTAATCTTTAGATTAGGAGAATAATTACAAACCAAGGAAACTGAAAAATAGGAAGGAGAGACTGACTTTATATGTACCTTTGAAAAATATATTAAATAAAAAATAAAAATATGAAAAAGACAATGTATTCAATGATCCTTATCGGGTTTGCATTACTAATGAGTAGTTGCTCAAGTGTTAAGGTTTTAGATACTTGGAAAGGAGATAACCTGGCAACAATAAAAGAGAATAACATACTGGTTATTGCTAGAACTGACAATAAAATTGCTAGAATTGCTTTTGAAGAAGCAATTGCAAACGATTTAAGAAAAGCTGGTTATAAAGCTACTGAAAGTTATTTGAAATTTTCAAATTATAATCCAGATGAAAAGCAAGATAAAGGTAAAATAAAAGCATTACTTGAAAAAGAAGGTTTTAATGGAGTAGTTGTTACGGTAGTAAAAGATTATAGCGAGGCTGTTGTTACCGAAGAGTCTGGTGGTTATTATGCTGGAGCTTCTTATGGAGGTTATGGCGGAAATGGATATTACCCTGGTTATTATGGAGGTTTTTATGGTTATTATCACAACCCAATGGCGTATTCATCTTATGGTAATTATGTGCCTAGTTCTACTACAACTAGAGTTTTAAAGACGTATATTTTAGAGACCTTAATTTATAACTTAGACGAGCCGCAAGACAAACAATTAGTTGCTTTAGTTACTTCTTCATCTGTTGATCCTAGTGGTGTTATGAAAGTAGCAAAAACATATTCTGAAAAAGTTTTAAATAGCTTAAAGAAAAAGTAACCTACCCTTTACTAGAAACTAAAAAGCCAAATCTTTAACAGATTTGGCTTTTTTAATTGGGTAAGTTTAAACTTTAATTAGGGTCATGAAAATCTGGGTTGGTGGTAAAACCAGGTTCCGATAATGAAAGTAAAAAAGCTTTTAAATCTACTTTATCAGCCTCTGTTAATTGAGCACCACCTTGTGCGATGTTTTTCATTAAAGGATCAATAGTTTCTGAATAAACCAAGCCTTCACTATAATGATTAATTACTTCTTCTAAAGTTTCAAATCTTCCGTCGTGCATATAAGGTGACGTATAGGCTAAATTTCGTAATGAAGGGGATTTAAACTTTCCATTGTCTAACGGGTCTCCTGTAACCATACCCAATCCTAAATCTTCAAATGAGCTGTCTAAACCATTGTTGTGAAAAATATTATCGGTCCATAATGGGTTAGAATCGCTTCCGTGACAATGAAAACAATCACCTCTAGATTCGTCCATAAACACATTAAAACCGTTAATTTCTGAGGCAGTTAAAGCTCCCGTATCCCCTAAAACATATTGGTCAAAACGAGAGTTTCCAGAAATCATTGTTCTTTCAAATTGAGCGATTGCTTTAGTAACTAATTCTTTTGTAATGGTTGTAGTGCCAAAAGCTTGAGCAAATAAATCTGGGTAATTTGAAGTAGCTTGTAAAGTCGCAACCGCATTTGACCAGGTATTATTCATTTCAATAGGATTTTCAACAGGACCTAAAGCTTGACCTTCAATACCAATTGCTCTTCCGTCCCAAAAATATTTATCTTCAAAATTCCAAGCAAGATTATAGATTGGCATCGAATTTCTGTTTCCAACAGCACCAGTAATTCCAGTACTAAATCGGGCAGGATCTACAAATGAAAATTCAGCAAAATGACAAGCAGCACAAGCCTGTGTACCGTCGCCAGAGAGTTTTTTCTCGTAAAAAAGTTGTCTTCCTAAGGCAATTCCTTCAATTGTTTGAGGATTGTTTGTTGGTACTAAAGGGGGTAAAAGTAAGTTGCCAAATATTTCAGGAATTTCTAAATTGATAGCAGTACCATATTCACAAGAACCATCATCTTGTGTTGCCGAAGCAGTGTAATTGTTTGAATTAGGGTCTGTACAACCTAAAATAGCCTCAGGTTCTGGGTCATTGTCTGAACTAGAGCAGGAAACAATAATTAATGATAAAATGACAATAGTTAATATTTTTACTTTCATAGCATTATTGAGTTATTTCACCAAGACTAAAAACATTTTGTCCATTTTGGTTCATCATAATTTGAGCATTATAGTTTCCCATTAAACCAGTGCTCATTTCAGATAAATTCCAAGTGTTTGGGTTTTTATACCATTCGGCAATATTCATTTTTATTTCAACCACAGCATTATTAGTTATTGTAAAGCCTGGTAATTCCACAGAAATAAAATTTTGTTCATATACACCGTCACTTACTTTTGCAGTACCATTATGGTATGCATAAGGTTGAGGGTCTCCATTACTATCAATCCAATTTCCTTCCATTTGCATAAAGTGGTAGCCTCCTCCTAATTGTGGTGGCCAGTTCCAGGATGCGGTATTTAAATCTAGATATTCATTGCTAATATTATCTTGTTCATTAAAGCCGTAAACAAAAGTTAAACTAGAATAAGTGCCAAGAGGAATCTCTTCATCTGTACTAAAAAGAAGTGTATTTATATCTGAAAGATCCACTAAATTATAACCTTCAAATGATATTGTTTCTCCATTTTCTTTATGAAGTATAATTTTTGAAATTAAATAACGTAGTTTTAAAAGAGATAAAACTTCACCGTTTTCATTTGTATAATCAAAGTTTCCAAAACTTTGAGCTGTTACATTGTCTCCATCCCAATTTTGAGTAAATTTAAAGGTAAGGCTTGGGTATTCACAACTATTATCGTCTTCTGTAGCATTAGGGCTATAGTTAATTGATGTTTCATCAGTACAACCTAAAATTAGGTCTGGTGTTGCATCATCATCATCATTTCCACAACTAATTAAAGTTGATGCTATAAATAAGAGTAGGGCAATTTTTTTCATAGTATTTATTTCATTTTGTATATTAATATATCTTTTCCGCCTTTATTAATAGTAATGTCTATATCATTACTATCGGTATTTCCAACGAATATAATTTCGTTGTTTGTAGTTTCGGTTAAGTTATTGGCAAAATCTATTTGAGACCCTCCAATGTTTTTTTCAAACTCTAAGTTTCCGTCTTCATCAATAATAAACATCCAAGCATCATTTGATCCGTTATTGTTTTCTACGTGATTATTAGAGCTTCTACTATTACCAGCAATGGCATATTTTCCGTTTTCAAGTTGAATTATTCCTCTAGCAGAATCAAACTCAAGCCCTCCAAAGGTGTTTTCCCAAATAATATTTCCGTTAGAACTATTAAATTTTACAGCCCATACATCGGCATTTCCTAATGGTGTTGATACGTTGAAATCGGAACTACGTGTATCTCCGATTACAATAAAATTACCGTCTGTTGTATTTGTAATAGAGTAAGCAAATTCAGATTCTGATCCACCAAAGGAGTTTTCCCATATTAAATCTCCGTCCGCATTTATTTTAATAGCCCAAAAATCATTTGCTCCGTAAGCATTTGTAATATCAAAGTCTGAGCTTTCAGAAATTCCTATTAATAAAAAACCACCATCAGGTGTTTGTAAAACATCTTTACCTTGATCTACATGAGATCCTCCAAAATATCTTCTCCAAATTTTATTGCCGTTTGAATCCATTTTAATCGCCCAATAATCACCTAAACTATGAAGCGAATTTCTTGTTGAGTCGCTAGATTCTGTTGCGTCATTTCCTTCGCCACCACTTTGTCCAACATCTAAAAACCCTATTGCAATATAGCCTCCTTCAGCAGTTTCAATTACTTTAAAAGCTTGGTCTTGACCAATAAACCCGAATGATTTTTCCCATTGAATATCACCACTTGAGTTTATTTTTACGATCCAGTAATCATGAAATCCTGCGTTTTCTGTTACATCTCCATCTATACTTGCTGTAAATCCAGAGATTATATACCCGCCATCTGATGTTTTTGAGATGCTTGAAGCTTTGTCTTGTTCACTTCCTCCATAGGTTTTGTCCCAAAGCTTTTCGCCGTTTTCATCTAATTTTAAAAGCCAATAATCTAAATCTGTTGTAGATTTACCTGTTATATCACCATCCATACTTTTGGTAGATGCCAACACCATATAGCCGCCATCATTAGATTGCACAACAGATATTGCATCTTCATCACCTGTACCACCAAATGTTTTAATCCAAACTACTTCACCTAGAAAATCGGGAACAATAGGATCGTCATCACTAGTACCTGTTGAGTCATCACTTCCGCAAGAGATTAGTAGTAAAGCTGTAAATATAAGATAATATAGTCTTTTTATTGGAAGCATAATAGTGATTTTACATAAAATATACCATTCCTTAAATTTCACTTTTTAGAAATGGTATATTTTTTTTATTTAATAATTAAACGTTTTGTAGTTTGATTGTTAATTTTAACAAGGTAAATTCCTGCGTTTAGGTTTGAAATATCAATGTTTTCTGAAATAGAATTAGAGAAATTTTGATTAATAACTAATTGACCTAAAACATTGTAAATAGTTACTTGATGTAAAGGATCGTTATTAGATTTTATACTAATAGTAGCGTGAGCAGGATTTGGAGATATTGAAAAATTAGAAGTATCAAATTCTGAATTTGCAAGTATTTCATTAGACTTAACTAATGTAAAGCCATTGTCTCCAGAGATTATAATGTTACCGCTATCAAAAAACGGATATACATTCCACGAGCCGTTATAACTTGCATTATTATCTGAAGGATAGGTGTCAAAATAACCGTGTGGATTCATGTTTTCATTATCTATATCGCTAATATCAATTACTCGTAGTCCCGAAGAATAATTTGCTAAATAATATTTGTCTCCAACTACATATCCATTATGATCTACAGAGGCTGTTTCGCCAAAATATTCTAAGTGAAATTGTGGATTATCTAAATCTGTTATATCATATACAATAGTACGTGTATTAAACCCGAAATTAAACTCATCTCCTTCATCTCCAATAAACAGGTATCTATGATCTTCGGAAACCCAGCATTGATGTGTATAACCTGTCGATGAATAATTAATAGTATTTATGTTTATTGGGTTGCTTTTATTGGTAAAATCAGCAATTTCTACGTGATTAGCATTTGATCCAAAAAACAATTCACGTCCCGTATAATCTGAGTCTGGACCATTATAAATAATTACTTGTGCATCGTGAGTATAACCTCCAGCAGCATAACCTCCAGCAGCTACTGGATTAAGAGGGTCTTGAATGTTAACAAAATGTGCTCCTCCAGAATAAGTACCATCTCCAGTACTAAAGGCGTATCCTGTATCTTCATTAATTACAATACTATGAGAGCCTCCAAATCCATTATAATGAGCATCTTCTGTAAATGTTTCTGGCGGACTTGCAACACTTCTTAATCTAGTTAAATCGAACACTTGCATTCCATGACCTCCTGCTTCACTAACAATAAATGCGTGATTTTGATAAACCTTTACATCTCTCCAAGTACTTGAGCTAGTATAAGTTGGTAGTTTCCCTAAATAAATAGGATTTACAGGGTCTGAGATGTCTATAAAAGCAGTGCCGTTGTCAAGACCAACGAGTGCATATTCTTTTCCGTCTTGTGGGTCGGTCCAACCCCAAGAGTCGTTTCCTGCACTTGCGTTCATAGCGCTTAGTGAGATGTGAGATTGTAAGTCGTAGCCATCACAAGGATATCCACCTGCATTTCCACTACTGCAGGGAGTTTGTGCAACAGCAAAAATTGTAGCAAAAGATGCTATTAAAGGTAAAAATTTCATTTTCATAGTTTTAATTTTTTCCAAAAGTAAGTAAATATTAGGCTTGAAATTCAATAAAAAAGTTAAATTATTATAGATTTCATAGCTGAATAAAAAAAAGACTAATAGATGTTAGTTAAAATCCTTAAATCATACAGTAAAACCGCATGATTTAAGGGTTTTTGTATAACTATATTTTCACTATCTTTTTAGTAACTTTGTTGTTTAATATTATGAAATAAATTCCATTCGATAAAGAAGAAATATCAAGGGTAAAACTTTCAGAAGTTATTGCGTTTTCTGAATAAATTTGTTTCCCACTAATATCAACTATTGAAATAGTAGTTAATGCTTCAAATTTCGACTCGATTGTGATTTCATTATTACTTGGATTTGGGTAAATTGACAAACCGTTAGTAAATTCGAAATCTGTAGTAGAAAGTTCTTCAACAACTGTAATTGTGAAAGAACAAGAAGATATATTTCCAGATGGGTCTTCTGTTTCAAATAAAATAACATGATCTCCTAGAGATAATTGAGTGCCATCTATTGGACTTTGTATTATTGAAAGAGGAGCAAAGCAATTATCGGTTGCGGTTACAGTATCGTCACCTACATAATCTGGAAGTATAAAATAAGTTTGACCAGCATCAAAAGCAACAGTAATATCTGAAGGACAGTCAATTACAGGAGCAAGATTGTCCACAACAGTAATTATAGCTGTACAAGTATCTGTATTTCCTGAAGGGTCTGTAACTGTTAATATTACTGAGTTTGTTCCGACATCTGAACAGTTAAATGTATTGTTATTTAAACTAATAGAAATAGAACCACTATTATCTGAGGATCCTCCATCTACTGATGAAGCGGCAACAACAACTTGTCCATTTGCATCTAATTCAGCAGTATAATTTTGACAAACAGCAACAGGATCAATTACATCTACTTCCGAAGATTTCACCAAAAAGAAACCACCACTCATATCGCTAATAACAATATTACCACTTCCAAAATAAGGATATACATTCCAAACTCCATTAAAACTAGCATTATTGTCTGCAGGATAAGTATCAAAATAACCAACTTCGTCCATATTGCTATTACTGAGGTCTGAAATATCCATCACACGCATTCCAGCTTTGTAATTAGCTAAGTAATATTTTCCGTTTTTTGTATATCCATTATGGTCTATAGCTGGAGTAGTCCCGTAATATTCAAAATGAAAAGAAGGATTGTCCAAATCACTTACGTCTAAAATTATTGCTCTGGTATTAAAACCAATGTTTTGTTCGTCAAATTCATCACCAACAACTAAATAATTTCTATCTTCTGAAAGCCAAACTTGATGTGTATAACCATTGTTTGAATAACTGATATTTGCAATTAATTGTGGATTGTTTTTATTTGTAACATCTACTATTACAACCTCATTTTCATTTGCTCCAAAAAATAATTCTTTACCAGTATGGTCAGTGTCAGGGCCATTATAAACTATCACTTGTGCATCGTGCGTGTAAAAACTTCCAGAATATCCACCAGCAGCAACTGGATTTAATGGATTTTGAATGTTTACAAAATGGGCACCACCAGAATAGGTGTTATCTCCTGTGCTATATGCATAACCTGTATCTTCATTGATAACAATGTTATGAGAACGCCCAAAACCACCATAATGTGCATCTTCAGTAAAAATTTCTGGTGGACTTGCAACACTTCTTAATCTTGTAAGGTCAAAAACTTGCATACCGTGACCTCCAGCTTCACTCACTACAAATGCGTAATTATTGTACACTTTAACATCTCTCCAAGAAGAGTTGGAAGTATGAGTAGGAAGTTTTCCTAGATAAATAGGGTTCACTGGGTCTGAAATATCAATAAAAGCAGTTCCGTTATCCAATCCCATAATTGCATATTCTTTTCCATCTTGAGGGTCGGTCCAGCCCCAAGAATCATTACCAGAACTAGCATTTAAATCGTTTAAAGATAAGTGGGACTGTAAATCATATCCATCACAAGGATAAGGGCCTGCCATCCCGCTATCACAAGGCGTTTGAGCAGTTATAATCGTAAAACTTGCAACTAAAAAAGGGAGTAAGAGTTTTTTCATTTCGGTTTTTAATGTTAGGTTTATTTTTTCCGTTAACGCTTACTATTCTATTAAAGTATAAAACAGTTAACTATTTTGTATAGTTTAAGAACAATCCAAATAACAATTACCCTACATTAAGGTTTGAAACTAGCACTAAATAAAAAACAGCTTTATACTATTTGTTGTCTGAACTTTTATTATTTTTACTCTTTTTACTCTTAGTTTTAGAAACCTCTTACAAATGAAGTATAAGATAGCAATAGTTACATTATTAATTCTTTTTAATTTTTCTTGTAAAAAAAAAGAAGTCAAGGTAATGCCTCCACAAAAAGTCGAAGTTTATAAAGTAGTGCCAAAAACAGTTCCCATTCATAGAGAATTTGTGGGACAATTATATGGTGAAAAAGATATTCCTATTAGAGCAAGGGTTGAAGGTTATTTGGAAGGAATTTATTTTAAAGAAGGAAGCAAAGTAAAAAAAGGGCAACTATTATATGTTATCGATGCAGACCCTTTTAAAGAAGATGTAGCTTCAAAACAAAGTATGGTAGCGCAAGCTGAAACCATTTTGGTTCAAACTGAAAGTGATTTAAAAAGAATAAAACCTCTTGCTGAAATAGATGCGGTTAGTAAACGAGAATTGGATATAGCCCAGGCTCAACGTGATGCTTCTATTTCTTCTGTTGAAGCTGCTGAAGCAAATTTGAATATTGCTGAAATTAATTTAAGTTATACCAGAATTTTATCACCTATCGATGGTATAATAGGTAGAACTTTAGCAAGAGAAGGAGAATTTGTAGGTAGAGATCCAAACCCAGTTATATTAAATACGGTTTCTGATATTAACACCGTTCGAGTACAATTTTTTCTTTCTGAAAATGAGTATTTAAAATTAGCAAGGGCTATTGCAAATCATCAAGAAAATAAAAAACAAAAACGGGAAATAGAGTTAATACTTTCCGATGGATCTATTTACAAACACAAAGGAACAATCGATTTTATTGATAGAAATATTAATACTTCAACAGGAACCATATTAATACAAGCAACTTTTCCAAATACCGACGGGCTGCTAAGGCCAGGACAGTTTGCGAGAGTAAAAATAAAAGTTCAGGAAGCAGAAAATACCATTATAGTTCCTCAAAAATGTGTTTCAGAATTGCAAGGAATGTATTCAGTGTTATTAGTGAATTCTGAAAATAAAGTGGAAACCTCACAGGTGAAAGTTGGAGAAAAAGTTGGAGAATTTTGGATAATTAAAGAAGGAGTAAAAGAAGGAGATCAAGTTATTTTAGAAGGACTTCAAAAAGCAAAACCAAAATCGGAAGTGGTTCCTGTTATAACAGATTTTAACCCAAAATCTAACAAACAATAGTTATGGCAGAAGATAAAGGAAACTTTTTTGTCCATCGACCAATTGTTGCGATTGTAATTGCGATTGTGATTGTAATTGTAGGAACACTATCCTTAATAGGATTGCCTATTGAACAATATCCAAACATTACACCTCCAATCGTTCAAGTAAGAGCAAATTACACAGGTGCAAATGCAATAAGTGTTGAAGAATCGGTTGCAACGCCATTGGAGCAGCAAATTAACGGTGTGGATAACATGATTTATATGAAATCTACCAATGCCAATGATGGTTCTATGTCCATTGATATTTCATTTGAGGTAGGTACAGATCCTGATATGAATACCGTTTTGGCACAAAATAAAGTTTCGGCTGCTTCGGCTAAATTACCTGCTTCGGTAACTAAAATGGGAGTAACTACTCAAAAATCATTACCGAGTGTTTTAATGCTAGTTTCATTAACTTCAGATGGAAGGTACGATCAAGATTTTTTAGGAAATTACGCATTAATCAATATCAAAGATATATTAGCAAGAACCAAAGGAGTTGGCCGAGTAGATGTTTTAGGAGCTTCCGATTATTCGATGCGAATTTGGGTAAAACCAGATAGATTAGCACAACTAGGATTAACTGTTCCTGAAATTATCAATGCGATTAACGAACAAAATATTATTGTTCCTGGAGGAAAATTTGGAGCAGAACCAGCACCTCCAGGAACCGAATTTACCTATACTGTTCGACTTCCTGAAAGATTTAACTCAAAAGAAGCTTTTGAAGATATTATAGTTCGTACTCAAGATGACGGTTCGCAAATTAAGATTAAAGATGTTGCAACTGTTAATTTAGGAGTAGAAAGTTACAATATGAAATCAAGATTAAATGGGGAAACGTCTGCAATTATAGCTTTGTACCAAGCTCCAGGATCCAATGCAACTGAACTTGCGGCAACCATAAAATCTGAAATGGAAAAACTGTCAAAAGACTTTCCTGAAAGTATAAAATACGATATCTCAATGGATACTACAAAAGCCATTGATGCAGGTATTAAAGATATTGTGGTTACACTTATTATCGCATTGTTATTGGTAATATTGGTCGTGTTTATTTTTATTCAAGATTGGCGCGCAACTTTAATTCCAACCTTAGCAATTCCAGTTTCATTAGTAGGAGCTTTTATATTTTTCCCAATGTTAGGGTTTACTATTAACGTGTTGTCATTACTCGGCTTAGTACTAGCAATTGGTATTGTGGTAGATGATGCTATTGTAGTGGTAGAAGCAGTACAAGTAAATATAGCAAAGGGTATGAATGCAAAAGAAGCAACCTTAGATGCAATGCATAAAGTTACCGCTCCTATTATTGCAACAACACTAGTTATGATTGCCGTTTTTATTCCTGTAGCAAGTATGACCGGAATTACAGGAATGCTGTATCAACAATTTGCAATTACAATTGCTATTTCTGTGATAATTTCTTCAATTAATGCACTCTCACTAAGCCCTGCATTGTGTTCTTTATTGCTAAAAGAGCCAAAACCCTATAAAGGCCCTTTGGGCTGGTTCTTCGGAAAATTTAATAAAGGAATGGATAAAACCACAGAATCTTATATGAGTTTTACGAACATTGTTGGTAGAAAATTAAAAAGATCGGTTGTGTTTATTCTAATTATGACAGTAGGAGCCGGAATTTTCGGAAGCTTGGTTCCTGGAGGATTTATTCCTGAAGAAGATATGGGATATTTTTATGTAAATGTACAACTACCAAATGCAGCTTCCATTCAAAGGTCTGATGTTATAACCAAACAAATTGAACAAATATTATTAGATATTCCTGAAGTAGAATACGTAACTACAGCCACTGGATTTAGTATTTTGTCTGGTGCGATGGTTTCTAATACAGGTTTCCTATTTGTATCTATGAATGATTGGTCTGAAAGAGATCGTACTGCAGAAGAAGTTATTTTAGACATAAATAAAAAACTAATGTTCGGAATAAAAGGAGCTCAAGCGTTTGCCTTTGGACCACCTGCTATACCTGGTTTAGGAAATGGTTCCGGATTTAGTATTATGCTTCAAGATAAAGCAGGAAACACACCAGAATACCTTTCTAAAAATGCTATGAAATTTTTACAAGCTGCCAATGCTCGACCAGAAATAGGAAGAGCGAGTACCACGTTTCAGGCGAATGTTCCGCAGCGTTTTTTAGATATAGATAAAGAAAAAGCGTTAAAATTAGGGATTAATTTAAATGATTTATATACCACAATTGGTTCTTTTATGGGGGGTGCTTATGTAAATGATTTCACTCGTTTTGGACGCTTATACAAAACCTACATTCAAGCAGAACCTGAATATAGAGTTGATGAAAAGGGAATTAATAAGTTTTTTATAAAGAATAATAAAGGGGATATGGTTCCACTTTCAACAGTGGCAACGGTAAAACCGATTTCTGGCCCCGATTTTACCACCCGATTTAATTTATATCGATCGGTGGAAGTAACGGGTGCTCCTGCGGAAGGATATACTTCAGACGATGCTAGAAATGCTTTAAAGGAAGTTGCCGCAGAAACACTCCCTTCAGATATGGGTTACACTTGGAATGCAATGTCTTTTCAAGAAGAAAAAGCCTCGGGCTCATTAGGAGTAATTCTTACTTTCTCCTTGATATTTGTCTTTTTAATATTAGCCGCTCAGTACGAAAGCTGGTCACTACCATTTGCGATTTTAATGGGAACACCTTTCGCTATATTTGGAGCTTTGTTTGCACTTTGGGTCGGAAGATTAATCAGTCCAACTTTTGAAAATAATATTTTTGCACAAGTATCTTTTGTGATGCTGATTGGTATGGCAGCCAAAAATGCCATTTTGATAGTTGAATTTGCTAATGATGAATTTAAAAAAGGAATGAGCCTTTTTGATGCGGCTATGGTAGCAGCAAGATCAAGATTTAGACCTATATTAATGACGGCTTTCTCATTTATTTTGGGAGTTTTTCCGTTAGTGATAGCTTCAGGTTCTGGTGCAGAATCTAGAAAAGTGATGGGAATGGCTCTTCTTGGTGGTATGTCCCTCGCTACATTTTTAGGAGTGTTTATGTATCCAATGCTTTTTGTCTTTATAGGGAAAATTGCGGGTTATGAAAAGAAGCGTGATCGAGAAAAGTTAGCTGAAATAGAAACGTCAAAAAAATAAAAATGAAGATAAAAGTATATATCTATATATTATTGTTGCTTTGCGTTATTTTGGTGCAATCTTGTAAGGTTGGTCCTAATTATCTTCAACCTGAAGTTGAGAATAATGATTCCTTTAGATTTTCGAAATCAAAAACCGATAGCATTATTAATTTAAAATGGTGGGAGATTTTTGACGACCCTGTTTTAGACACCTTAATTGTTACAGCTTTACTTGAAAATAAAAACCTTTTAATTGCCGCTAGTAGAATTGAACAAGCTAGAGCAAATGTTGGTTTTACAAAAGCAGATATGGGTCCCAAAGTTGGGATTACTGCTGGAGCTGGCAGAAGTGATATTTTAGGGTCCTTACATTTTGAGCAATCTTCCAATGCCTTCACAACCTCTGCTGTGGTGAATTGGGAATTGGATTTTTGGGGAAAATACCGAAGAGGAACCGAAGCAGCACAAGCAGAATTATTGGCATCTTTATATGGAAAACGTGCCATTGAAATTGCCTTGATTAGTGAAGTGGCTAACAATTATTTTCAGCTAATAGATTTTAAAGCTAGATTAGAAATTTCGGAGCAAACATTGGCATTGCGAGACAGTACGCTTCAGATTATTCAAGCGAGATTTGATGAAGGTTATACGAATATTATTGATGTAAATCAGGCACAGATTCAGAAAGCAATTACACAAGTTTCCATTCCGCAGTTTAAAAGAGCCATCGCTTTTTCAGAACATAATTTAAGTATTCTGTTAGGAAAAACACCGCAAGGAATACCGACTTTACAATCACTTCAAGATTATGAATTGCCAGAAGAAATTCCATCGGGAATCCCTTCAGAAATATTACAAAGACGCCCAGACATATTAGAATCTCAAGAATATTTTAGAGCATCCAATGCAAATATTGGAGTAGCCCAAGCGATGCGATTTCCATCTATTAGTTTAACAGGATTATTAGGTTTAGGAAGTACAGATTTATCAAGTTTAGTTTCTAACGGTTTAGGATGGAGTGTTGGAGCAGGATTGGTTTCACCTTTGTTTGAATGGGGAAAAAATGTAAGAAGGGTTGATATAGAAAGGGAAAGAGCCAAACAATCCTTGTTAATTTATGAAAACACCGTTTTAAATGCTTTGATGGAAGTGGATAATTCTTTGGTGGAATTAACTACTTTAAAAGAAGAATTAGCAGCTAATAAAATGATGTTGGATGCTGCAAGTAATGCTAGTTATTTATCAAGAGAACGCTATTATCAAGGAGTAACGAGTTATTTGGAAGTGATAGAGAATCAGCGTCAAGAGTTTGATGCACAGTTGGCATATTCTGAAAACTATCAACGTTTGTTAAATTCGTATGTAGGTTTTTATAAATCACTTGGTGGCGGTTGGATTTCTGAAGAAGAGATTGATAAATACGCACAACAATTAGCGGATGATCAAGGAGTTGATGTTTCTACTATCGATAAATCTACCCTGTTTTATGAAGGTCAAGTTGTTAACTTAAATTTAACTAAAGAAGAAAAACAAGCTAGAAAAGATGCAAGAAAAGCTCAAAATAAAGCTGATAGAGCACGTCGTAAACAGGAACGTAAGAATAATTAATCTTTGACAAAGTTTTAAACTTGCCATGTTAAAACTGAAAGGCAAAAAACAAAAATATAGTTCACCTGTATTGTAGATGTTTTATCAACGGTTTGTGTATGAAGCCTTTTCTATCCAGTATTCCTTTATTACTTTCTAATAAATCGTTGGTTAAAGCTGCTATGACAGGAACACTTACTGCATTTCCCATTTGCTTATAAACAGCTTTGTCATTCTCTAAAAGCTTATAAGATTCCGGAAAACCTTGAAGTCTGGCACATTCTCTTGGTGTTAATCTTCTCGCTATTCCATTTTGAACTATTCCTAAACGATTGGTGTCAGAAGCTGTAAGAGTTATGGAAATGCTATTTGGGTCTAGGAATTTAAAAACCTCAAAAGACATATTTCCACAAACGGGATTATATTTATTGTCATAATTACTTAAATAGCCTTTTTCAATCAATGATTCTGTAACCTCTTTGAAATTGTCTTTTTTATAAAATGTTTCAATTTGTTCCTTGGTTAATGCTTTACCATCTTGGTGGGTTCCAAATATTTTTTTTCTTCTGTTCGCAATTAGAAGGTTCATAAAGTTTATTTCGTCTTTATTGCACTTTCCTTTTATCCCAAGTTCCCAAGAATGTAATGAGTTCCCATTTCTTGTGTCAATTAGTCTATATCCATTTAATTTGGATAAATCTTTACCAATAACAGATTTTAGTTGTTTAGTAAACTCTGTTGAGCAATAATATTTTTTATCTGGATTTGGTTCTAGTATATCCGAAACAACTTTGCTGCTCACGATAGTTTCAAATAGGCTTTGCTGACCATTTCTGGCTTTGAAATTATGAGAATCAACAGCACCTGTATCGGAAATTAGTTTTATTTGAAAAGGTTGCTCCAAAATCCCAACAATATAAATCCTTACTCTATTTTGAGGAACATTAAAATTGCTTGTGTTCATTAAGCGATACTCAACATTATAACCTATAGCTTCTAAGGAGTTAATTATAGTTTTGAATGTTCTTCCTTTATCGTGTGTAGTAAGTCCTCTAACATTTTCGAGTATGAAACCTTTAGGTTTATACTTTTTTAAAAGTCTTTCAACGTCAAAGAAAAGAGTTCCCCTTGTGTCTCCAAATCCTCTTTGTTTTCCTGCATAAGAAAAAGATTGACAAGGAAAACCAGCAAGCATAAAATCGAAACTAGGAAGAGTGTTAACTTTTGTTATGTCGGAATATGGATTGTGTCCAAAATTCAACTCGTAAGACTTGCAAGCATTTTTATCTATTTCAGACGAATAAACGCATTCTGTTTCAATCTCGTGTTTCTTACAAGCTTGTTCGAAACCAAGTCTAATTCCTCCAGTTCCTGCAAATAAATCTATAAATTTTATCATTCCAGTTCTTTTTTAATCCAATTTGACAAAACTTTAAACTCTGCTTGAGTATATGCGACAGTACAATCGCTATGAGAGCAAATAGTTGATAGTGCGGAAGAACGCTGGAAGTTTCCTGCTCCGTCTAAAACATATCCAATTTTATAGCCATCTTGGTGCATTAAATAAAAACGGTCTGCTGCTTGACCTGCTTTTCTTTCAATTGTGCTATTAGTTGTTACTTGGAAGCTAACTTCAATTCCAACTAACTTTTTACCTTTTGATACAACAATATCAAATGGCATTCCTCCTTTTTTATCATATCCTGAAAGATGAATTGTTCCATTTCTTTTAATCACATAACTTTTTCCTAAATCATTGTTTAGGAAATCAACTATTTCGGATTGTGCAAGTTGACCTAGACTGTTAGCTGTTGCTCCACCTGTTATTCTACTTACAAGAATATATCTTTGTTTTACGAAGTTTTTTAATTCTACTTCATTACCAAGCAATGTTCCAATTTCACAACTGTCAAGTCCACCTTGTTCTGCAAAATCAGAGGTTGATGCAAAAAGAAGTATTGCTATTAAATCTTTTGTCATTGAGTCTAGTTCCCTTTCTGTCGAAAGTGAATCTCCATCAATTCCGAACTTTTTGTTATTCAGACCTTTAATTGGGAAAGTTTCAAATTCATACTTGTAAGTCTTTGATTTCCATATGAAATCAAAGTAGTAATTTCCTTTTTTATCTTTTGGAAAAATGTCAGTAAAAGCTCTTCCTAATCGTTGAATTGGTTCTCCACCATAATCAGATAACACCACTAAATGCTTTAAGAATAAGTTTCCTGGAAATTTGGCAACTTTGATAAGTTCAAATACTTGAAGAGGTTCCTTTTTGCTTAAACTGATAATATTTAGAAAATCATCTTGTGTTTCTAGCAGTAATGGTAGAACATTTGCTAAAGCATTTTTTTCTTTTAATACTTCTGGCCACCATAACGCTGCTTGCTTTTCTAGCTCTTGTATGGTTCTATTATACTTTGGCATATGTTTTATTATATTTTATCTGCTCTTCAGCAACTCGTAAAGCTTCTAGTCCAGTTTCTTCATATTTGATAATATCATAGACTTTTGTTGCAATCCAGAGAGCTTCAAGTTCTTTTAATGGACACTTGAAAATAGTACTCAATGTCTTTAAATGTTCTCTTTTGATAATTTTTTGGTCACGTTCAATTTTACTCAAATATCCATCTCCAACTTCAAGTTTTGAAGCTAATTCTCTTTGAAGCATTTGATTGCGTTCCCTTAATTCTCTAATTTTTTGTCCTAATGTCATTGTACCAATTATTGACTTGACTTAATTCGGTCAAATATAGAGCTATTATTTCAGAATTTCATTTTTAGGGTTGGGAAATTTTAGCTCTTTTGGTTTTTAGAGCGTTGGAATTATGTGTCGGGAAAAACCAAAAGTGCTAAAATATGCGGTTGGTCATAATGAAGCACAACATAAGTATATCATTAGTTTACTATTTAAATTGATGATATATATTGTTGTAAAGTTAGCTGAAAAAAATGGGGAAGTCAAGTAAAAACAATACTTAAACCAAAACAAATTTTTATTTTAAGGCAGGAGCTAGTATAATCTTTTACAAAGTTTATTTTTCAACTACTTTAATCATTTTTAGGGTTTAATTCCCCGACGCTTGCGTCGAAATAAAAAGGAATTCCTATTTGATACCTCGTACCCTTGGGTCGAGGTAGTTCATTTTTTAATAAGTTCTCGGTTGCGCTCGAACGGACATAATAGCTTATTTTTGCACCTTAATATTTCAATAAAATGTTCGAAAATAAAAATACTTCAAAAACCAACATTTCAGAATTAGGAGAATTTGGTTTGATAGATCATCTTACCAAAAACTTTAAGATAAAACACGAATCTACCATAAAAGGGATTGGTGATGATGCTGCGGTTTTGGCTTGTAATTCTGATGAAGAAT
>JAKITD010000026.1 GCA_021648265.1 Flavobacteriaceae bacterium
CAATTAACATGATATCAACAGTTACCAATCAAGGTTTAGTTCAATTTATGATTTATAAAGAAAATATGAATGCAGATGTTTTTATTAAGTTTTTAGAACAACTAATTCTTAGTCAAGACAATAAAGTATTCTTAATTTTAGATAATTTACGAGTTCATCATAGTAAAATTGTTAAAAAATGGGAAGAAGAACATAAGGATAAAATAAAATTATTCTACCTTCCTTCATATTCTCCTGATAGAAGTCCAGATGAATATTTAAACAGTGATTTAAAATATGGGTTATCAGAAAAACCAGCTCCCAAAACAATAGAAAAATTAAAGGAAAACTTAGAAAACCATATGAATATGCTTCAAGCAAACAGTACTAGGGCAGCTAAATACTTTAAACATCCAAGTATAAAATATGCCGCTTAAAACTAAACTACTATTAATGCGAGATTAATAATAAACGATTTAATGTATTTCTTTCTTTATTAATTCTATCCTATCTTATACATACAACGAAGGCTTACTTTATCACAAATATTTATACAGTAAGATGGATTTTAATTGCAAATGCTACAATTCTTATCATCGCATTTTTAGATGGTATTCATGTAAATGAACTACCCCGAGGCAGAGCGTCGAGGAATTCTATATATTAAAAAATAATATGTAAATGATTACGAATATAAATTTCTAAATGCTTCGAATTAACAGAAATTAAAGCTTTGCGTTAACTCATCAATTGAAACTGTCTCTTGCTCCCCACTAATCATATTTTTTAAGGTATAGGTTTGTGAGTCAATCTCTTTATCACCAGCTAAAACCACAAACGGAATGCTACGTTTATCAGCATAACCCATTTGTTTTTTCATTTTTGCATTGTCTGGGTACAACTCACTAGCAATCCCATTTGCTCTTAATTTTGAAATGGCTTGCATCGCATACAATGCTTCTTTATCTCCAAAATTAATAAACAAAACTTTGATGTTTTCGGTTACTGTTTCTGGGAATAATCCCAACTCTTCAATCACCAAATAAATACGGTCAAGACCATACGAAATCCCAACACCACTAATATTTTTTAAACCAAAAATGCCCGTTAAATCATCGTAACGTCCGCCGCCGCCAATACTTCCCATCTTCACTCCTTCTGGCGGACTCACTTCAAAAATAGTGCCTGTGTAATAATTAAGTCCGCGAGCAAGTGTTACATCTATCTCTAAAGATGAAGCTTTTAGAGATAGATTATCAATAGAGTTTACAATGAATTCTAATTCTTCAATTCCTTTTAAACCCGTTTCAGAGGAGGCTAACATTTTTTTTAATTCTGATAGTTTTTCAGAAGCAGAACCTTTTAAGCTAAATAAAGGCTGTAATTTTTCTAAGGCAGTTTCTGTAATTCCTTTGGAAAGCATTTCGGTTTTAACTCCTTCCTCTCCTATTTTATCTAATTTATCTAAAGCTACTGTAAAGTCTATGAGTCTATCTTCGGCTCCAATAACTTCAGCAATTCCGCTTAAAATTTTACGGTTGTTTAATTTTATAGTAACTCCTTTTAAGTTAAGTTTATCAAAAACATCGTCGTATAATTGTACCAATTCTACTTCTTGCCAAAGTGAGGTTGAACCTACCACATCGGCATCACATTGATAAAACTCTCTAAATCTTCCTTTTTGCGGTCGATCGGCTCTCCAAACTGGTTGCATTTGATAACGCTTAAAAGGAAAAGTAATTTCGTTTTGGTGTTGTACTACATATCTAGCGAAAGGCACAGTAAGGTCGTAACGTAATGCTTTTTCTGAGATTTTTGAAGTGATTTTTAAACTGTTTTTATCTGAATAAAGAGCATCATCTACTTTACTTAGAAAATCACCACTATTCAATATTTTAAAAATTAAACGATCGCCTTCTTCCCCATATTTACCCATTAAGGTTTCGCTTTTTTCAAAGGATGGAGTTTCGATTGGCTGGTAACCATAGGTTGTAAAACAGCCTTTAATAATAGTCATTATATAGTTTCTCTTCGCCACTTCTTGCGGTGAAAAATCTCTAGTTCCTTTTGGTATGGATGGTTTTTGTGCCATTGTTTGTTTGTGGTTTCTAGTTTGTGGTTTCTAGTTTGCAGTTTAAAATTACCCCATTCTATTATTCCAGCATTAAATCATTATCCCATTCAATCATTAACCCCTTCAATCATTATATCTGCAAATATCCTAATTAATAAGTTAATTGATAAAGTTATTTTAAAATAATGGTAACTTTATCCACTATTATAAGTCTAACGTATCATACAAAATAAAATTTATGTTTTCTCTTTTCCGTGTAAATGTAGGAATTGCTTTAAATTCTATTAAAACTCAACTGCTTCGAACCATTTTAACGGTGGTGATAATCGGTATCGGAATTTGGGCTTTAGTAGGGATTTTAAGTGCCGTAAAGGCTATGGAGAATTCTATTTCTGGAAGCTTTGCATCTATGGGTTCCAATACGTTTAATATTCAACGTTATGACTTCCAAATACAGCGACACGGTGGAAGGCGAGAAAAAGTAAACCCGACTATTAGCTACCAAAACATTAGAGAATTTATTGATATTTACGAATTTCCATCTACTCAAACTTCCCTTTCATTTTTAGGAACAAGGGCTGCCGAAATAAAATTTGAAAGCGAAAAAACAGACCCCGAAGTAAAGGTTTATGGAATCAATGAATTTTATTTAGACAATACTGGAACTAAAGTTGAAACCGGAAGAAACTTCAATATTTTTGATGTTCAAAACAATAATAAAGTTTGTATTATTGGTTCCGATTTTCTGAAAAGTTTGTTTATAAATGAGAATCCTATTAATAAAACCATCAGTATTCGTGGTGTAAAATTTAAAATAGTTGGCGTTTTAGAATCTAAGGGATCTACCTTCGGAAACAACCAAGATTTACGGGTATTAATTCCAATACAGGTGGCTCGAAGCATTTTTACGCAACCCAATATTAATTACACCATTAGTATTATGGTGAAGAATAAAGAGATGATGGAGGCTGCACAAGATGAAGCTATTATTACTTTTAGAAATATTCGTGGATTAACACCTATTGAAAAAAATGACTTCGGAATGGAACGTAGCGATGACCTAATTAATCGTGTGGCGAGCATCACTGGGTATTTAGAAGTTGCTGCTTGGATTATTAGTATTATTACTATTTTAGGCTCCTCTATTGCACTAATGAATATTATGCTGGTTTCGGTGACAGAAAGAACCCGAGAAATTGGAGTCCGTAAAGCAATGGGAGCAAAAAACTCTACCATTTCCACTCAGTTTTTTATTGAAACTATTGTTATTGGACAAATGGGAAGTATTCTAGGAATCATTCTTGGAGTTTTAACTGGTTGGGGATTTTCTGTATTTTTTAAATCTGATTTTTCCCTTCCGTGGGGACCTATGATATGGGCAACAATAATTACATTTTGTGTAGCTGTTATTGCCGGTTCTTACCCTGCATCCAGGGCTGCAAAATTAGATCCTATTGAGAGTTTACGATATGAGTAATACTGATTTCTCAGAATTAAATACAGAAAAGTACTTAGAAAATTAGCAATTAAAGATGCTCCACAAATACTCTTCTTACGATCTGACGAAGATGTAAATAAATATATAAAGCGAAAACCAATGACCTCATTAAAAGCCGCTAAACAATTTATTTTAGATCGAAATAAAGGTATATCTCAAAAAGCCATTTATTATTGGGGAATTACTTTAAAAGAGAACCCTCAACTAATTGGAACTATTTGTTTATGGAATTTATCTAAAGACAGAACCTATGCAGAAATTGGTTATGATTTAATGCCAGAATTTCAACACAAAGGCATTATGAATGAAGCTTTTAAAGAAGTTGTTTTATTCGGAATTGAAACCCTAAAACTTCATAAAATTGAAGCATATACTCAATATAAAAACGAAGGTTCTATAAAACTTTTATTGAAACATAAATTCATCCTTCAAAAAAACAAACGAGAAGAAGGCTTTCCTGATAATAGGATTTATTTGTTAGAAAAAATTAGTTCAGAAACACTTTAGAAAGAGCTATCACGTATTGATAGTACTTTATTAACGGTTTGTGTAAGATTTCGTTGCGTGAAATTAGCGATTAACTTCATAAATACAAAACCAACTTGAAAATCCGATAGGATTTTCCTAAGTAAGCCGAAACTTAGCAATGAATTTTACACGTTGTTGCCACCAGTATTTTTTTCAGAGTTGGTATTTAATTATATTATTATATTCAGATTTGGTTTGCTTTTCCCAATCAAAATATGTGACTACTACATTTAAAATTGCGTTTTTTGGAATTCCATTTTTCTTGAATTTGAAAAGATTGGAATTATCTTTTTCTACATATTCTGGAAAAATCGATTCGTTAATTTTATTTTCAGAGTCGTATGTAAGTTTGGTCAACCAATTATTACTTTCAATTTTCGGGAATTCAATGTAGTAGTACTCTTCATCTTTCGTTAATTGTGGTAATTCTCCAAAACCAGTATCAAAATAGAAAGAATGAACGTAAGGCTGTTTGTTAAATTCCTTAATCGTAATGGGATTTTCCATTAGTTGCCATTTATTCTCTTCTGGGTAATGTGAAAGAATTAATCTTTTAGGTGAAGTATTAAAATAAAAATCTGAAATACTTTCTTCAAATTGTTGCGACCAAGTTGTGTCCACTAAAAGCCAAAAATTATTTATTTTTATTGTATTCCAAGCGTGTCTGTAGTTATCATCTAATTCAAGTTCTAATGTAAGGTTTTCAATGGTTTTTACGTGTCCAGTAATAATTACGCAATCAATATCTGACGAATCCATAAACATTTTGTAAAGACTGGAAAAACCAATACAAACTGCTTTTTTTTCTTCAAACACTAATATTGGATTTTCCGAACCGTTTATTTCTTCATCAGTTGCAATTTCAGTTCTCCATTTATCTCTTTTTTCAAAATCGTAAGTTATGTTTAGATTTATCCAATAATAATAGAATTTTGCTATTTCCTCTTTGTCCGAAATGTTATTTGTTACAAAATCTGTTAAGTCACTAATTCCAACTTCTGTATTACTCATTGATTTAGCCATTTCCAAAGTCGGATTAGTTTGACTATTTGAAATGCTAAAAATTAATAGGAATAATATTTTAAGTACGATTTTGTTCATATTGGTGGCAACGTAAATATATCAGCAGTTTACTATTTAAATTGACTGATATACACTGTTATAAAGTTAGCTAAAAAAAATGACAAAGTCAAGTGAAAAATTAAATGTTATTGCCTTGTAAAACCTAATTAACAATTCCATCAAAAAAACCATACAAAGCTCCTTTTGTAATAACTGCTCCTTGTTTTATTAATGAAAAAATATCTTGGTTTTTTTCTTCTGAAAAAGCTTTACTTGAAGTAAAAAATTCTACTTCATCACTCGCAAAATTTTTCTGTAACCATTGATAACCTTCCGCAGTAGTAATATCGATTGTTTCATTTTTCGATTTTACCACAATTAGTTTCATTTCGTTTACTTCAATTTTAAAAAGAAAAAGTTGTTGTGCTGAAATGTTTTCAAGATACGTTGCGTTTTTTAATGCACCTTCCCAAATAAGGTCGCTAAAAATATCCATTTCTTCTTCTGCGGCTTCTGGATGGATTTCTTTTAAAGTCTTCCATTCTTTCGCAGTAATAGACTGTGTTGCTAAAAAATTAATGAACTCTTGGTGAAGTTCTTCAAATTGTTCCTTGGTAAGCCTGCTATATTTCATCATAAAAAAACGCCCCTAAATTAGGGACGTAAAATTAAACAATTAATTGGTCATATTTTTAGAATATGTAACGCAATCCAAATTGTATTTGCCATCTTGAAGCAAGACTAACATCATAACCAAAAGCTTCTTATTCTGGATTAAATGAATATCTTGGTTCGTTTGTCGAAGGGTCAACAGTAACACTAATTGGTTGCACATTATTTGGTTGTTGGATCAATCTCCAATCTGAACTTATTTGGTCTCCTACACTATAACATATCAACACTAAATTGTAACGTATTGGTTCTTTTTTCAGAAACTTTAAAATTAAAATCTTGTAATAATGAACTACCTCGAGGCAGAGTCGTCGAGGTATTGAATTGAAATTTATTTATTATTTCAATGCAGAGCATTGGGAAATTAAACTCTAAAACGATTAATCATAAAAAAAACCATTCGAATAAATCGAATGGTTTATTATGCTAACATAGTATTGTTAGTTATTAACAATACTTATTTTTTTTTCTTTTCAGCTACTACGTCAAAAGAAAAATTTGAAATCACATCTCTGTGGAAACGAATTTTCGCTTCATATTGCCCAGTACGTTTAATTAAACCACCAGCAATAGAAATAAATTTCTTATCGATTGAAACATCTTCTTTTTTAAGAGCTTCTGCTAAATTAGCGTTAGAAACAGATCCAAATAATTTGTCTCCTTCTCCTGTTTTAGAAGCGATTTTAATTTCTAAACCGTTCAATTTATTTGCTTCACTTTGAGCATCTTCAATTATTTTCTTTTCTTTAAAAGCACGTTGTTTTAAAGTTTCAGCTAATACTTTTCTAGTAGAAGGTGTTGCTAAAACAGCTAAACCTTGAGGAAGTAAAAAGTTTCTTCCGTATCCGTTTTTTACAGTAACTAAGTCGTCTGTAAATCCTAGATTTTCTACGTCTTGTTTTAATATAAGTTCCATATCTATCTAGTTTTTATTTTAATAAATCTGCTACATATGGCATTAAAGCTATATGACGTGCTCTTTTTACAGCAACTGCAACTTTACGTTGGTATTTTAATGAAGTACCTGTAAGTCTTCTTGGTAAAATTTTACCTTGCTCGTTAATAAATCTCATTAAAAAATCTGCATCCTTGTAATCTACATACTTGATTCCAGATTTCTGAAACATACAATACTTCTTTTTCTGAGAAGTTTCTATATTTAAAGGAGTAAGATATCTAATCTCACCGTCTTTCTTTCCTTTTGCTTGTTGTTCTATAGATGACATAGCTTATGCGGTTTTTTTGTTACGATTTCTTCTTTTTTCAGCCCAAGCAATTGCATGCTTGTCTAAGCTTACAGTAAGATAACGCATAATACGCTCATCTCTTCTAAACTCAATTTCTAAATTGTTGATTGCTTCACCATCAATAGTGTACTCAAATAAGTGATAAAAACCACTTTTTTTGTGTTGAATTGCGTAGGCTAATTTTTTTAGCCCCCAATTTTCTTTGGATATCATCTTAGCACCTTTAGAAACAAGAATATCTTCGTATTTCTTTACTGTTTCCTTTATCTGATCTTCAGATAAAACGGGATTTAAGATGAAAACAGTTTCATAATGATTCATAAAAATCTATTTTAAAATTAATTTATTCTCTTAGCACCTCGCCAAGAGCGTGCAAAAGTACTACTTTATTTGTAATATTCAAACCATTTATTTGCCTTAAAAATTAATTTAGACAAAAGGGATAAAACCCCTTTTATCTCGATTAAAGTTAAAAATACCTTGCAGTTCATCGATAAAATGAGTATAATTGCTATAAGAAAAACCAATATTGTGGACAAAATAATTTTAAATTGTGCAATTGTAGATGACTCTACCTTGCAAAGACTATCTATAGTTAGACTAATAGATAATCATCCGTCTCTTAATCTTGTTGCTGAATATAATAATGCAATCGAAGCTAAAATTGGCTTGGCAACTACAGACATTGATTTAGTATTTTTAGATATTGAAATGCCTATCCTTTCTGGATTCGATTTACTAGATGATTTGACAATTAAACCACAAATTATTTTTGTTACTGGTAAAACTAAGTATGCTTTTAAAGCTTTTGATTACGATGCCGTAGATTATTTACGTAAACCTATTTCAAAAGATCGTTTTTTAAATGCGGTACATAAAGCAATTAGTATTTTTAAAATGAAAAATGAAGATGGATTCGATGATGAAGACTTCATTTTTGTAAAAAGCAATCTAAAAAAGCGTAAAGTTTTTCTGAATGAATTAAAGTATATTGAAGCTCTTGGTGATTATGTAAAGTTAGTTACTGAAAATGATTCATTAGTTGTACTTTCAACCATGAAAGCTTTTGAGGCTTTACTTCCTGAAGATCGTTTTCTTAGAATCCATAAATCATATATCGTAAATCTTGATAAGGTGGAGCGTTATAATAGTAAAGTAATTGAATTGGAAAACCAACAGCTTCCATTAAGTAGAAATAGAAAAACCCAATTGGTTGAAGCACTTACCGCTTCGATGAATCGTTAGTAATTATCTACATCTATTAGCACTCTTACACTTGAGAATTCTTTTATTGAATTAAAACTTCTTACAATATGATTGATGTATTCCTTTGTTTTAGGAATGGATTGTCCTATAGGAATTTTTACCAAAACATTGGATATAAATAAATTTCTAATTCTTCCAACTGCTGGTGCTTCTGGTCCCAAAACATTTCTTTTTAACTTTACTTTTAAAGCTTGGCTAAACCAAATGGAGGCTTTTTCCATTTTCTGAAAACTTCGTTCTTTAAAAGTAATTTTAATCATTCTAAAATGTGGTGGGTATTTAAATTGATGTCTTTCTTCTAATTGCTGTCCGTACATTTCCTCATAACTATTAGTACTTACCTGCTGTAAAATTTGATGGTGCGGGTTATAGGTCTGAATAATTACCTTACCTTGTTTTTTAGTACGTCCTGCTCTTCCTGCTACTTGCTGCAACAATTGAAAACTACGTTCGTGAGCTCTAAAGTCTGGAAAATTAAGTAAATTATCCGCATTCATTACTCCTACCAAACTAATATTTCTGAAATCCAATCCTTTTGCCAACATTTGTGTTCCTACTAAAATATCGATTTCTTCATTTTCTAAGGCCTCGATTATTTTTGCATGTGCGTGTTTTCGTTTGGTGGTATCCTGATCCATTCTCGCTATTCGAAAATCTGGAAATAATTCTTTTAATTCTACTTCAATTTGCTCGGTTCCGAAGCCTTTATTATCTAGTGTTTCACTTCCGCAAGCCAAACAGGAAACTTGCATAGGGATTGTATGCCCACAATAATGACAACGCAATTGGTTTTTATATTGATGAAAAGTCAAGCTCACATCACAATTAGGACATTGTGGTGAAGTTCCGCAAGTAGTACATTCAACCACCGGTGAAAATCCTCTTCTATTCTGAAAAATAATTACTTGTTCTTTATTTTTTAATGAAAGATTAATTTCTTCTAATAAACGGTCACTAAAATGACCCGTCATTAATTTTTTCTTGTATTTCTCTTTTATATCTACCAACTCTATTGCTGGCATTTGAACATTTCCGAAGCGTTTTTTTAAAACAACCAATCCGTAGCGGTTATTTTTGGCATTGTGATAACTCTCTAAGGAAGGAGTTGCAGAACCCATTAATACTTTTGCATCATGAATTTTCGCCAAAACTACCGAGCTGTCTCTTCCATTATAACGTGGAGATGGAGCAAATTGTTTAAATGAAGGTTCGTGTTCTTCATCCACAATTACCAATCCTAAATTTGAAAAAGGTAAGAAAAGAGAAGATCTTGCTCCAATAATTAATTGTGCTTTGGGTTTATTTTCTAACACATTTCGCCAAACCTCTACCCGTTCATTTACTGAAAACCTGGAATGAAATACAGTTATTTTCTCACCAAAATACTCTTGCAATCTTGTTATTAATTGCGTGGTTAATGCAATTTCGGGAAGCATATAAAGCACTTGTTTTCCTTGTGAGATTGCTTCTTCAATTAACTGTACATAAATCTCTGTTTTACCACTGGAAGTAACTCCGTGTAATAAACAGACTTCTTTTGTTTCAAACGATTTCTTTATTTCGATTAAAGCGTTTTCTTGAGCTTCATTTAATTTTTTAATTCCAACAGAATCCTTTCCTTCAAATTCAATTCTATCTTTCTGAATAAAATATTCTTCTAAAATACCTTTATCTATCAATGTTTTAATTACCACTGAAGTAGTTTCACTTTTCTTTTGAAGTAGTAGTGATTCAATTGGTGATTTTTCTTGAGCTGAAAGCATAAACAAAGTCATTATCACATGCTTTTGTTTGGGTGCTCTTGATAATGTATCTAGTATGTTTTTTAAATTTTCTTCAGAAGAATATGCCGCAGATAATCTTACATACCGTTTTACTTTTGGGCTGTATTTTTCATAAACTTCTTCCTGTACTCCTATAATTCCTCTTTCAACTAATTTCTGAATAACACCTACTACATTTTTACGATCTAGTATGTTTCTAATGTCATTAATATGAATTGAAGATTGATGTTGTAAGGCTTCGTAAACCAAATATTCATCATCACTAAAATTAGATTCATCTTGAACTTCTTTAGATAAAAGAACGATAATTGTTTCACTTTCTAATAAAAATGCATTAGGTAAAGCGGCTTTAATTACCTCGCCCAAAGTACACATATAATAACTTGCAATCCATTGCCAATGCTTTAATTGGCGACTTGTAATAACAGGAGTTTCATCTAGAATCTGGTCGATAGATTTTGTTTCATAACCCTGAGGTGCTTCTTGGTGAATAGCAAATACAATTCCGGTGTAAATTTTCGACTTCCCAAAAGGAACAGCAACACGCATTCCTTGTTTTAAAAAGTATGCTTCATCCTTATTTACACTATAAGTAAAGGTTTGTTTTAAAGGGATTGGAAGTATGACGTCTATAAAATACACAGTAATTATTTTTGATTCCGAAGAGATTGTAAGGTAGCGTTTAACTCAAAACCTAAGAGTAGTAAATTGGAGTTAATCCAGATGTAAAGCATCATAATCAGTAAAGCTCCAATAGATCCATATAACTCGTTATAATTGGAGAAATTGTTGATATAAACTCCAAAAATATAGGTTGTAAGTATATATGAAAGGGTTGTTACTAATGAACCTATCGAGAAAAAACGAAATTTTTTACCTTCTTTAATACCAAAGTAATATAATGTCGCGATAACTAAATAAATAAGAAAAATAAAAATTGAGTACTGCAATATATTTATCTCCCCTAAATATTGCTTGCTATAAACCAAAAGAGTTATAGCGAAAAGTAATAAAATTGCTAATGATATAGACACTCCTAATGCTACAAAATATTGTTTAAAAAAAGTACGGTTAATTTTTACATGGTATGAATATTCAAAACCACTAAAAATTGCATTCACGCCATTGGTCATTAAAAATATGGTTAAGAAAAAAACGAATGAAAGCAATCCACCGCGAGGGTTTTCAGAAATATCTCGAATAACAGGTAGAAAAAACTCAGTGGTATGTGGAGGTAATATTTCCTCAACAAATGCTATAAAGTGATAAGGTTCTATTGGTAAATATGGAATTAAGTTCAGTAAAAATAATAAAAACGGAAACAGCGCCATAAAAAAACTAAAGGCGATAGATCCTGCCCTTGATGAAAAGGTTCCTTCAATAATTCCAAAAACATAGGTGTAAATTAAATCCCATAAAGTCAAACCCTCAAATCGTGGAAGCCTTATTTTTTTAGGAATAATTACCAAATACCTAATTATTGGAATCTTTAATATTGTAGCTACAACTTGTTCTTTTATTAAGATTTCTTTTTCTAATTGATCGCTCATAAAGCTTTCAAACTTAAGTCCATATTATATACAGAATGAGTAATCGCACCACTAGAAATAAAATCTACGCCACAATCTGCATATTTCCTTGCAGTTTCTAAGGTTATTCCTCCACTTGATTCGGTTAAACAAGTATCCCCAATCATCGCAACCGCTTTACGAGTATCTTCGTAATTAAAATTATCGATTAATATTCTGTAAATTCCTTCCGATTTTAATATTTCTTCAATTTCTTGAAGGTTTCTTGCTTCAACTATAATTTTTAATATAAAGTGATTTTCTTTTAAATATTGTTTGGTTTGATTGATTGCTTTAGTTATTCCGCCACAAAAATCAATATGATTGTCTTTTAACATAATCATATCATACAAAGCAAAGCGATGATTTTCACCTCCTCCAATTTTTACCGCCCATTTTTCTAAAGCTCGAATTCCGGGGGTTGTTTTACGAGTGTCTAAAATTTTTGTTTTGGTTCCTTCCAATAAATCAACAAACTTTTTTGTTTTGGTAGCAATAGCACTCATACGTTGCATTGCATTTAATATTAAACGTTCGGATTTTAATATAGATTGTGAATTTCCTGAAACATAAAAGCAAATATCACCATACTTCACTTCGCTCCCGTCTTCTATTAATGTTTCAACCTTTAAACCTGGATCTACATAATCAAATACTCGTTTTGCAAAGTCGATTCCTGCAATAATTCCATCTTCTTTTACCAATAGCTTTGCTTTACCTTGGGCATCATACGGAATACAAGCTAAGGAACTGTGATCGCCATCACCAACATCTTCTCTAATAGCATTGACTATTATTAAGTCTATTTCTTTATTAAACTTTGCTTTTGAAATCATGACAGATGGTTTTAAACAAAAATACTAAAAGAAGTTGAAAAAGGGATTAGTTATTTTGCTTTCTAATTTGGAGGTTCGTTTTAATTTGTATTTTTGGATCTTAATAATAAAATTTCTGATTTAGTAGGAATTAAAAAAATACCCGCTGAAGTTTATATTGAGCGGAGTCGAAATGCAGGCATTTATGAAAATAAAACTACTAGCCATTGGCAAAACGGATTCAAAACATCTTCAACAACTAATTGAAGAATACACCAAGCGTCTTGGTTTTTATGTTTCGTTTAATTTGGAAATTATTCCTGATATTAAAAACTCCAAAAACTTATCGGAAGCCCAACAGAAAAAAGCAGAAGGTGACGAAATTTTAAAACGAATTGACAAGCCTGATACTTTGATTTTACTGGATGAAAACGGAAAAACTTATAGTTCAGTTCAATTTTCAGAATACCTTCAGAAAAAAATGAACAGCGGATTAAAAACCTTAGTATTTGTAATTGGTGGTCCTTATGGTTTTAGCGATGAAATTTACAAAAGAGCTAACGGAAAAGTATCACTTTCTACGATGACTTTCTCACACCAAATGGTACGTTTATTCTTTATTGAGCAGCTGTACCGAGGCTTTACCATTTTACGAAACGAGCCTTATCATCATCGGTAATTATTCCATTGGTTTTTGAGCAATCATAGCACGAACATCTTTATCAAATAGATAGAATCCACTTTTATCGTCGCCTATTAGATTGATTTTATCTAAGATATTTCTTGCGGTTGCTTCTTCTTCTATTTGTTCTGCAACATACCATTGTAAAAAATTATGTGTTGCAAAATCTTTTTCATCAAAAGTAATTGACACCAAGTCATTGATAGATTCTGAAACAAATATCTCGTGTTTTAACACTTTTTCAAACATCGCTTTTGGTGAAGTAAAATCTGAAGGAGGTTTACTTAATTCTGAAACAACAGCTGATCCTCCCCGTTCTATTAAATAGCGTAATAAACGAAGCATATGTTCGCGTTCTTCATCTGCTTGTGCAAACATAAACTCGGCAACCCCTTCAAAGCCTTTAGATTCTGCCCAACAAGCCATTGATAAATATATTTGAGAAGATTCTGCTTCAATTCTAATTTGCTTATTCAACGCATTTTCAATATTTTCTGACATCATAACTTTAGCTTTTTAATGAATTACAAAATTACGAAATCACTTTTTTAATTTACTATAATTTTCACATTATAAGTTGTTTCAGAATCAGTAATATTCAGAAAATAAATACCCGTGTTTAAATGGTGATTTATTGAAATTTCATCAGATAGATTCTGAAGTCTTTCTGAAATTATTTGCTGACCTGAAGTATTAAAAACCGAATATTTTACATTATTATACGAATGTGCAGAATTTAATTTTAGTCGAATTTGTTCTCCAACTGGATTTTTCATTAAAGCATATTTAGTTGAAAAATTGTTTTCAGAAACACCTAAGATTGGATTCTTAAAAACCCTTACATGACCTGAATCTATCCCATTTCCATCATTTTTAGGCGCACCAATTGCCACTACAGAACCATCGGAACTCAAACTAACTGACCAACCACCAGACGCATCACCAGCAGCCTCGCCATTAATATCTTCTCCTATTTGTATCCAAATTTCGTTTTGGTTTTGGTAAATACGAGTATGACCAGAATCAATACCGTTTCCATCGTTCCAAAAAGCCCCAATTGCCACCATCAAACCATCAGAACTTAAACTTACAGAGTTTCCAAAATTATCTCCTGAAGCCTCGCCATCAATATCTGTTCCTATTTGCGTCCATATTTCGTTTTGATTCTTGTAAATACGAACATGACCCGAATTTATACCATTTCCATCATTCCAAAAAGCCCCAATTGCTACTACTGAACCATCGGAACTTAAACTTACAGATCTACCTGACCTGTCCCCTGCATCTTCTCCATCAATATCTTGTCCAATTTGTGTCCATACTCCGCTTTGGTTATGGTAAACACGCACATGACCTGATTCAGTTCCATTTCCGTCATTCCTTCTAGCACCGATTGCTACTACAGAACCATTTGAATTTAAACTTACTGACCCAGAAAAATCTCCTGAAGTTTCTCCGTCAATATCTGTTCCAAACTGGGTCCAAATTTCGTTTTGGTTTTGATAAATACGAACATGTCCTGCATCAATTCCATTTCCATCATTATAACTAGCTCCAATTGCAACGACTAATCCATCAGAACTTAAACTTACAGACCAGCCAAACCAGTCACCAGAAGATTCTCCTTCTATATCTTGTCCAATTTGTGTCCATACTCCGCTTTGAATTCGATAAATGCGAACATGACCGTTTCCGTTATTGTAAGGTGCACCTATTGCCAAAACTAATCCATTGGAACTTAAACTGATTGAATAGCCAAATTCATCATTCTCAGCTTCTCCATCAATATCTTGTCCTAATTGCGTCCATATTCCATTTTGGTTTTGGTAAATACGAACATGACCTGAATTATTACCATTTCCATCATTATAACGAGCACCTACTGCCATAATAGAGCCATCAGAACTTAAACTTACAGACCAACCAGATTGATCATTCATGGTTTCTCCGTCAATATCTTCTCCTATTTGTGTCCAATTTTGTGCAATTAAATTGTTTATCGCAAATAGAATTATAAAAATAAGTGCAATTTTTTTGTTCAAAATGTGTTTTTTTTTATCCTTATTTTTAAGATGCAAATAATACTATTGCACTACTATCTTCACATTAAATGAAGTTTCAGAATCAGTAATATTCAGAAAATAAATACCCGTGTTTAAATGGTGATTTATTGAAATTTCTTCAGATGGATTCTGAAGTCTTTCTGAAATTATTTGCTGACCTGAAGTATTAAAAACCGAATATTGTACATTATTATACGAATGTGTGGAATTTAATTTCAAACGAATTTGCTCTCCTACTGGGTTTTTAATTAAGGTGTATTTAGTCGAAAAATCGTTTTCAGAAACACCTAATGGTTCTTGTCTAATTTCAGCCAAAGCAAAAGCAGCTTTTTGTGCGGTAATAGTCAAATGAAATTCATTATTATTAGAAATTGAACTAGCTACAAATGGAGAATCACCCATATTTGGAGATACATACCAATCGTTTTCAGTTTCAATTGCCAAAGCGCTCATTGTTGGAATTGAAGAAAACTCTTCTTGTTCCAAAGCAGCTAAAAACGCAATTATTGTTGGATCGGTTATTCCTTCAAGTCCAGCACTAAAACTACCCATTCCTCCAGGAGTACTATCCAATCCTGCAGTATAACTGAACGATTCTGAATCTGCACTAAAAGATGCCACTGGAAAACCAGCAAAATAAGCAGTAAAATCGGTTACATTATTTGTTTGATTTACAGGAGGTGTAAAATGTAAAATAATATCTGCTGTAACTCCGCCACCTAAATCCAAAGTCGTATCTATTATTTGTAAACCTGGTGTTCCAATGGTTGTTCCATTATTACTTCCGTTTACTAAAGAAACATTTCTAACATTTTGAGGAAAACCTAAATTATCTAATTCTGTTTGAAAAGCATTTCTAAAGCCTGGTGCACCTGTTGGTAATAAAATACTTGGATCTTGTTCGAAATCAGATCCATTTGCTAAATGAGCCAAATAATGATCAATAAGCATTTCTTTTGAAGCTGGGCTATTTAAAACACTTTCAACAATTAAATCTGCTTCTGCATTATTCTGTTCTTTTCCAAAATAATTTAATAAATACTGAAAACTAACTGGAGAATTGGCTCCTAAATGAGGAGAATCAAACGAAATAAACAAGCGTGTTTCGTGATCCATCCCGTTCTGTTCCATATAAGATAATCCGTATTGTGAAATTAATCCACCCATACCTAATCCAAAAACAACTAATTCTTCACTTCCTACTTTTTGGGTGTTTATCACATCAATTAATTCTCTTAATACCATTGCATTTCTTTGAATATAATCGGCACCTCCATCAATGTCTTTTCCATCTGTTATATATTGTGGAGCGTTTAATATGATAAAATCGAACCCTTCATTACGTAATATATCTGCAATATTTCCGCCATCAAAATCTAAAACACTATAAATTCCAGCTAAATCTCTTGTATCGCCAGGATCAAAATCATCTACTAATATCACTGGTTTATCCAATACACCGTCAACATTATCTAAAAATATTTGATATTCACCTTCACCAAAATAGGCTTGTCCTTCATCATAACCCTGATATTCAACAGTTGAAGTAATTTGAATTTGAGAATACGCTTGAATTGAAATTAACGCAATAAAAAGTAAGTAGATTTTTTTCATAATTTTGTTTTTAATGATATGCAAGATAGTTGTTTTATTAATAATCGATGGTTGAAATGATTCCGCTTAAAAATTCATTGACATTAAAATTAGATTCTCCTTTTACTCCCGTTCTAACTACCACTAAATCTTTTGAAGGAATAATATACACTCGTTGTCCTTGAAATCCATTTAACGAATACATATCTCTCGGAACATCAGGATATTTTCCGCCAGCATTCATCCAAAAATGTCCACCGTAAACTCCATCAGAGCCATTAGTCGGTTTTCTGGTAAAATCTATCCAAGATGGATTTAAAATTTGTTCACCATTCCAATTACCATTGTGTAAATACAGTAAACCAAATTTTGCCCAGTCTCTTGTAGTTGCCCACGCATAAGAGCTTCCTATATAATTATCGCTAAAATCGGTTTCGATAATCATCGTATGCATTCCTATTTTATCAATCACAGATGAATACCAATAATCTAAATATTCTTGTTGCGAATTGAATTGATTCCGAATAAAACCGCTTAATAAATTACTGGTACCACTTGAGTAATTCCAAGATTCGTTTGGCGTTCCTATTAATGGTTTAATTAATTGAGATTTAGTCATATCTTCATCTAAAAACAACATTTCTGTTACATCACAGATTTTAGTATAATCTTCTTCCCATTCCAAACCACTATTCGTATTTACTAAATTGGCAAGGGTAATATTTTTACGATCATCACCTTCCCATTCTTTAAATAAATTTGTCTGATTCAAAGTAACTTTACCTTCTTTTTCCAAAGCACCTAAGACAGCACTTGTAATACTTTTTGCCATAGACCAACCCAACATCATTGAATTTTTGTTAAAACCGTACGTATATTGTTCGTTAACTATATGGTCTTTATATATTACAATTACCGAACGTGTTTTCTGTTCATTTGCTTCAGTATCTGTAAAAACTTTGGTCACTTTGCTTTGTAACAATGGATAATCTACATTTTTAAAAACGGTATCCTTTTCAGGTAAATTCCCCATTGGATAAGGAAGGTTTATAGGAGTTAAATCTCTGTTTGGTTTGGCATTAGAAACGTTTTCTCTTTTTTTATCTGAAGGAATTAAAACCACACCAACACCTTCTCTATTTACTGCCCAGCGTTTTTTCATTCCGAAGGCATCAGATTTGGCTGCATTTTCACCTTCTAGAAGCATCGTACTTGCCATTCCCATAGTTGGTTCTATATTGTCTTCTGCTTCAGTTTGTAATTTTTCTCTTCCTGCAATAAAGTAATGAGAAGCTACACTTTTAGCTGCAAATCCGCTAACAATATCTAATTTAGGATAGGTTGTATAAGTAAAATATCCTCCAACAATAAGAGCGATAATAAAGGTGTACTTAAGTAGTTTTTTCATTTTTTTTCATTTTTTTTATATTCATATTCTATACTAATATCATCAAACATTAACACAACACTATTCCCTTCAATTCTAAGGTTTTTGATATTAAAATCAATATCTTTTGTTATAAGAGCTTCACTATCGTTTAACGATAATCTAACCTGAGGTGAGAAAGGCGTAGATGAATAAAAAACTCTTCCAATTTTTTTTTTAAAAATTGGAAGAGTTCATTTTTTAAGGTTTAACAAAAACAAACAGTTGATTTTAAAAATCATATCGCTTACGTAACTCATCTTCTATTTTCCTATCCCACAACTGTCCCATAACATCTTTAGTTAAATATTTATACTTTTTAGCTTTAATATCATCCCCTGTTTTTTTATAAACTTTTGCCAGTCCACTTAAAGCAGGTATATACATATCATTAATTTTCAGACATCTATTGAATTCATTAATTGCTTCCTCAAAATAACCATCTTTAATTAATTGAGTTGCTGTTTCATAATAATTATGAATATCTCTAGCTCTTGATTCTATTTTTAGGTCTATCACATCTTCAGACTTTAACGTTATAAAAGAACAAGGAACCTCTCTAACTACTTTTTCTGTAACACTGCCCATAAAAAATCTACTTAAACCAGATTTACCAGTAGTACCCATCATTAATAATTCTGGTTTGTATTTTTTTATTGCTTTAAGTATTCTTTTGGCAGGATCACCGCCTTTTACTTTTACAGAGCATTCTAAATCTGTAAAATTAAAATCTGTTAAAAATTCTTCTAATTCAGCTAAATGATTTGTTTTTCTGTATTCATTTATTTCTTCCCAATTTAACTTTACTGATGGTTTAAAGGAAGTATCATAAACACTAAAAACAATTATCTTCGCTTTTAATCGTCTTGCAATTGTACTAGCATTTTTTAAAGCTCGTTTAGATTCATCTGAAAAATCAACTGGACAAAATATTGTCTTTATTTCTGAAAAATTACCTTTTTTCACAACCCAAACTGGTTTATTACTATTCCTAATAATGGTCTCTGCTGTATTACCTAATTGAAATTTCTCATTCTTGGTTTTATTTCCAGCACCAATTAAAACTATGTTTACTTTCAAATCTTCAGAAACCTCAACAACTTTATCACTATACCTGCCAAATTCTATCAATGACTCATCAGTAAATACTCCTTTTTCTTTAATAAAATCATTTGCGATTTTTAAATGATTTTCTGCACTTTCAATAAGAAGAGATTTCGCCTTTTCGTTTTCGATATCATCAGGTAATATATGTAAAACAGTAATTTTTGATTGAAATGTTTTTGCCAAATAAATTGCATTATTCAAAACACTATCTGAGGCCTTACCAAAATCTGTTGCCAATAATATTTTTTCTAATAATTTCATAATATCATATTTAGATAAATTAATGTCTTTTTATAGTTCTTCAAACACTTAACTAACGAGGTTTTAACGCGCTAATACCATACGCTAATATAATAATTTTTGCCTAAAAAAGAAGTAATTAAAGGCTAAAATACCGTTAAAAACAGTGGACTATTATAATTCTCCGTTCATCAATTTTTGATAATATTCCAAGTGTTTTGCAATATAAAATCCATCTACCAACGCATGATGCATAAATAGCAACATTCATTTAATGTTTTTTTCGTTTCTAAGTGGATTTATCAAAATACTAAACC
This sequence comes from Flavobacteriaceae bacterium, assembly GCA_021648265.1. Taxonomy (GTDB): domain Bacteria; phylum Bacteroidota; class Bacteroidia; order Flavobacteriales; family Flavobacteriaceae; genus Marifrigoribacter. Next base: position 19,922 of record JAKITD010000026.1, read on the forward strand.
AATTCTTTTTTATATTTTCTTTTACTTTTTCTTATTCTTACAGCAACTACTTTATATTCAGGACATTTTGCTTCGCTATCGTGAACATCACCGGTAATATTATTAATCATAATATCTGGAAAATGAAATGTGGTGCTTATTATTCCTTGCTTAACCTCGTCTGTAATTTTTGCCTTTACATCTACTTTTCCACGAGGAGATTCTATGCAAACAAAATCACCTTCATTTATAAGTTTGTCCTTTGCATCTTGTGGATTAATTAATAAATAATCATCCTGTAAAATCTGTTCATTTGCTGTTCTTCTGGTCATTGCACCACAATTATAATGTTCTAATTCCCGATTGGTGGTCAAAATAAACGGATAGTCTTTTGCGTGCGATACGAGTTCTTGAGTTTCTTCCCAAGCGTGAAATTCAAAATAACCCTTTCCTCTTGAAAAGTTTTCTTTATGAAGGATTTGGGTTTCAGTTCCGTCTTTAGCAACAGGCCATTGCATTCCGTTTTTACCTAATTTATCCCAAGTAATTCCTGCGAAGAAAGGAACAATTTGTGAAATTTCTTCCAACATTCCGTTTGGAGTATAATCGGGTTGAGCATAGCCCATTTTGTTCATTATATCTACAATAATTTGCCCATCGGCTTTAGCTCCTGGTCTAGCTTCAACAACTTGCCGAACCGCTTGTACTCTTCGTTCTCCATTGGTAAATGTTCCGCTTTTTTCAAGGAAAGAAGCTCCTGGTAAAATAACATCTGCATATTTTGCGGTTTCGGTCATAAATAATTCCTGTACAATCAACAAATCAGTTGCTTCTAATGCTTTGATTACTTTTTTTGTATTCGGATCAGTTTGTACAATATCTTCTCCTATTACCCATAATGCTCTTAGCTTTCCGTCGAGGGCTGCATCAAACATTTCAGGAATTTTATATCCTATTTCTTTAGGTACATCAACTCCATAAAAAGCTTTGTACTTTTTATTTACTTCTTCGTTGGTAATATCTAAATATCCAGCTCCTTGATGTGGCTGAACGCCCATATCTGCTGAACCTTGCACGTTGTTTTGTCCTCGTAACGGATTTACACCAACTCCTCTTCTACCTATATTTCCAGTAATTAATGCTAAATCAGCAATCTGAACTACCGTAAATGTTCCTTGTGAATGTTCCGTAACTCCCAATCCGTGAAAAGACATTGCATTTGGTGCCGAAGCATACGCCATCGCTGCTTCACATACTAAGTTACGATCTACTCCTGAAACTTTTTCTAATTTATCTATATCTATATTTAAGATTTCTTTCTTAAATTCTTCAAATCCTTCGGTTCTATTTTTAATAAATTCTGAATCTACCAACCCTTCCGTAATAATATAATAAAACATCATATTCAATACCGCAACATTGGTTCCTGGGCGTAATGCTAAATGAAAATCAGCATATTTCGCCATTTCAGTACGACGAGGATCTATCACAATCGAAACATTATCCTGTTTCATTGCAAATTGTTTCAACTTCGCTCCTGTTACTGGATGAGCATCGGTTGGATTGGCTCCTATAACCAAAATACAATTGGTATCCTTTATATCGTCTATAGAATTTGTTGCAGCTCCCGTCCCAAAGGTAGTTTGCATTCCCAGAGCAGTTGGCGAATGGCAAACACGCGCACAACCGTCAATATTATTGGTTCCGATGACTGCTCTTATAAACTTTTGCATCAAATAATTTTCCTCGTTTGTACATCTTGCTGAAGAAATCGCAGCTATAGAATCAGGTCCAAATTCTGTTTTATAGGAATTTAATTTTGTTGCAATATAATCGTAGGCTTCCTCCCAAGAAACTTTTTCAAATGCTCCGTTTCTTTTAATCATTGGCGAATCCAAACGATCAGGATGGTTATAAAACTTGAAGGCATAGCGTCCTTTTAAACAAGTATGGCCTTGGTTTACTTCGGCATCAAAAGGTGCGGTAATACTTAGTATTTCTCCGTTTGAAGTGGCAACATCAAGGTTACAACCTACGCCACAATACGTACAAATAGTACGAGTGGCATCGGTTGCTTTAATTGCTTTCGACTGAAATATATCTGAAATTGCCGAAGTTGGACAAGCCTGCGAACAAGCACCACAGCTCACACAGTCTGAATCCATAAACGATTCGTCCAATCCTTTTATAATATGCGTATCGAAACCACGACCTGCCATACTTAATACAAACTGACCTTGAACCTCATCACATGCACGAACACAACGATAACAATTAATACATTTTGATAAATCTGAAGTCATATAAGGATGACTTAAATCCTTTAATCGATACAAATGATCGTCACCTTTTGGATACCGAACTTCTCTAATTCCAACTTGAGCGGCAACAGTTTGTAATTCACAATTTCCGTTGACTTCACAGGTTAAACAATCTAATGGATGATCGGTTAATACTAACTCTATAATGTTTTTCCGAAGCTCTTTAATTGCTTCCGAAGAGGGATAAATATATTGTCCTTCAGCAACAGGAGTATGACAAGAAGCCATCGTTTTAGTATGTCCGTTTTCTTGTAAAGCAATTTCAACACTACAAACTCTACAGGACCCAAAAGGATCTAAATTTGGTGCATCGCATAAGGTTGGAACAAGATTTTCTTCCTTATATCTTTTAATGAAATTGAGGACGGTTTCTCCTTCTACAATTTCGAACGGTTGGTTATCTATGTATGCTGTTTTCATTTTTTAATTTTTTATATCCCGCAGATCTCGCAGATATTCGCAGATTTTATTCTTTTCTCTTTTTTCTCGTAAAGCCGCAGCTGCAAAGATTTTAATTATTACCCCTAATTTCACTATTATAGACAATTTATAACTCTGCATTCATAACTCATAACTCTGCACTTTCTCTTCTCTCTATTCTTTTCTCTCTTCTCTACATCAATCAAAATACGCTTCCAATTCACTTTCAAAATATTGCATCGCATTTCGTACTGGCAAAGGTATTCCGCCTCCGTGAGCACAAAGTGAGCCTTGTTCTAAAGTTGTTAATAAATCATTGAATAAGGTTCTGTTTATTTTATAATCTGAATTAATTGCCTTTACCGAAAGTTCGTGTCCTCGTTTGGTTCCTAATCGACAAGGAAAACATTTTCCGCAACTTTCATAAGAAGCAAAATCGAATAAATGCTCAATAAATTTCATTATAGGAAATGTTTTTGGAACACAAACTATTGAAGCGTGACCTAATAAAAAACCTTCATTTGCAAAGGACTCAAAGTCTATTTCTAAATCATCAATTTTTGAAACAGGTACCAATCCTCCCAAAGGTCCTCCAATTTGTAATGCTTTTACTTCGGTTTTAAATCCGCCACCCAATTCGTTTACTACTTTTGAAAGTGGTGTTCCCATTTCAACTTCATAAATTCCAGGATTGTTAAAAAAGCTATCCAAACATACTAATTTAGTTCCCGATGATCGTTCGGTTCCAATATCTTTCCACGCTTGTCCTCCTTTTTCAATAATAAAATGAAGCGCAGCTAAAGTCTCTACATTATTGACAATAGTTGGTTTATTGAATAATCCTTGTTGTGCAGGAAATGGTGGACGCACTCTAACTTCGGGACGTTGCCCTTCGATAGAGTTTATTAAAGCAGTTTCCTCTCCACAGATATAAGAACCTTGAGCTCGAATGATTTTAAAATCGAAATTAAATCCGCTTCCATCAATGTTTTTACCAATTAAGTTTTCTTTCCGAAGCTCATTAATTGCGTTTTGAATAATCTCTGCAGCTTCTGGATATTCTGCTCTAATATATAAGATTCCGTAATTAGCGTGGGTTACATAACCTGCAATCAACATTCCGAACAAGACCGAATGCGGCTGTTGTTCTAATAAATATCGATCTGAATAAGCTCCCGGATCTCCTTCATCAGCATTACAAATAATAAATTTGGTATCGCTTTCTGCAGTTCTACAGAAATCAAATTTTAATCCCATTGGGAAACCTGCTCCACCTCTACCACGAACATAAGATGTTTTTATTTCATCTAAAATAGCTTCGGAATCTCGTTTTAAAGCATCTTTAAATGGTTGGTAATATTCTGAAACTGAAGTGAAATCCTGAGTTAAAATCTTCTTTCCTGAAGCTTTAACAATATGATTATCTTTATTTAAGGAAGTTTCAGATGAAAATATTTCTTTTAAATTATCGGCTTCTTTCCCTGAATAGTTTTTTCCGTTGTAATTAAAGGCGTTGTTTTCGTGACATCTTCCGAGGCACGTCATATGCCCAATTTCTTCGGCAGTAACTTCTTCCTTTAAATTTTCGATTAAAGCTTCTTGAGTTCCTGCACAAACACAAGCGGTTCCGTTGCAGACATAGACTTTTTTTCCCTTGTTTTCGGGTTTCATAAAATCATAGAACGAAGCTGTTCCGTAGGTATTTGCTTTTCCTATTAAAAACTCATCGGCGAGTTTTGCTAATTCCTCTTTATTGGGTGTTCCTTCTGCTTGAGAAAGTTTTCCCATTTTATCGAAAAGGTTGTTGTCCAATCCTTTTTTTCCTAGTAATTCACTTAAATTATTTGACATATTTTATGAACTCGCTTTTGTGTCGAGATTGTGTAATGGTATTGTAGTTTTTATTCGTTGTGGGTTTGAATAACAGGTTGCTCTGTTGTCTCTGCAAAATGCAAACAATGTGATTCCTAGTTCTTTAGCATAATCTACTGCCAAAGATGAAGGTGCCGAAACTGCTGCTAAAAACGGGATTCCTGCTTTAAAACACTTAATGACAATTTCGTAAGAAACTCGTCCACTCACCGTTAAAATTGATGCTTTTTTTAGTTTTTCTGAAAGGATTAATTTTCCAATTACTTTATCAACGGCATTGTGTCTTCCGATGTCTTCCATCGCAAAAAGCAATTCGCCTTGAATAGTGAAAGCTGTTGCCGCATGGGTTCCTCCCGATTGATGAAAACTGTGTTGTTGGGCGTTCATTTTATCGAATAATCCGTTGAGTAAATTGACATCTATTTTCTTTTCTTCGTCAATGGTTTTCCCTATAAAAGATAAGTCTGCTAATTCTGTTTTTCCGCAGATTCCGCAAGAAGAAACCGATAATAGTGTTCTGCTGTTGGAATATCCTTCACCTAATTCTTCTGTAGGAATGGTAAGGTTTACTACGGTTACAATACCATCTTCGTTTTCTTTTTTTAGAATTAAATCTGGAATAAAATGGGGTTTTTTTATAATTCCTTCAGAATGCAACATACCACGAACCAAACTAATATCATCACCCGGAGTTCGCATCGAAACTGTAAAGGGTTTTTTATTGATATTAATCTGTAAAGCTTCTTCAACAGTTAAAGCATCTACAGCTTTTTTCATCGAATTGCTTTCAAATTTTTGTGCTTGGTATTTTCTTGTTGCCATTTATATTGGAATATGGTTTACGAAAATAATGCATTTTATCGGTACTAGCAACCTAAGTTTAGGAAGCTTCAATTTTAACTTTTGTAGTACACTAATGGTTTTTATTTAGTACAAACAATAGATTTTCAAAGTAGTATAAAGTTTTTTTTTTGATTTTGACTAAAATTAATTTATAATTATTGGAAGATAAAACAGGACATCGTTATATAAGTTCAACAGAAAGGTGCTTGCAAGACGATTTAGAAAACTTGCATGAAATAGTAAACAACTCCCATCCAATAAGTTAAATATTAAATAAAAAGTACGTAATTAAGTACTTTTTATTATCTTTGCAATATGGAAACAGTAAATTACACAGACTTTCGTTCAAATCTAAAGCATTGGTTCGATAAGGTCGTCAATGATGTAAGCGATATTATTATCAAGCGTAAAAGCGGTAAAGATCTCGTATTAATATCATTAGATGAATACAACTCATTAAAGGAAACTACATACTTACTAACAGGAAAAAATAGAGATATTTTATTAAACTCTATTAAAGAACTTGAAGCAGGTAAAGGTGTTCAAAAAGACTTAATCGAATAGATGAAATTAACTTGGTCTACATCTTCTTGGAAAGATTATTTGTATTGGCAAAAAGCAGATAAGAAAATAGTAAAACGAATTAATGAACTTATTAAAAGTTGTATGCGAACACCTTTTGAAGGCATAGGAAAACCCGAAACTTTAAAAGGTGATTTACGAGGTTATTGGTCAAGACGAATAACATCAGAACATCGATTAGTTTATAAATACGAAAAGGAAGAAGTATTGATAGCAGCTTGTCGTTATCATTATGGAAAATAAAATCCCCACAAAACAAAACCCAGTTTTTTCGTTCCTCAAAATTGGAATGTCTACCTAAAGAAGGGTATTTTAGTGAATTTTTAGAAATTAATGATTTTTTACGGTTTTTCCCGTAAAATAGATTCTTTACACTTCTGTAATTTTACCAAAAAATTGATTAAATAAAAAGTTATTACTTCCAATTTAGCACAAATTACAAATCAAATATATAATCATTTATTAAAATAAATTTTATGAGATTTCATTTTACTTCACTCGCTGTTGCTTTATGCATTCTTTCAATACCAATATTAAATGCCCAAAATCATATTGGAGATTATGCTGTAAAGCCTCCTGATGTTAATGCATTTGAAACTATCAATTTTGTTGAGGCAAATGAATATAGTGGTAAAATAGCAATATCAGTACCCATTTTTAGCTTTTCTATTGATGGGGTTACAATTCCAATATCTATAGATTATAATTCCCGTGGAATTTTAGTTAATGAGAGTTCTTCAAGAGTAGGGATGGGATGGAGTTTACAAGCAGGGGGTATGATATCTAAATCAGTTAAAGGGTTTGATGATTTTGAACTGTCAAGTGATATCGGGGAAAGTGGAGGCTCAACAAGTGATGCAACTCTATTTACGTCGGCCATGGGTAGTAGTGTTTTAGATGTATCAGGTAATATAACTGCTGTTTATACTAGAATGGGGTCTTTGATGTATTGTGATCCTTCGATTTGTACATATGAGGTGAATGCATTAGGTCGAGAGAGAGAACCAGATATTTATAATGTTAGAGTTTCTGGATTAAATACTAGTTTCACTCACAAACGAGTTGGACCTGTAATTACACCAGTATAAATTTCACCAAAAGGAACTATTATATCTTCAAACATTAGTAATTTAGGGCAGGACTATGCAGGTATTTATGGTTATACAATTTATAAACATCTCTATAGATCAGGTGAATCAGATTTTGAAAATTCTGCGGATGTACAAAGTATAAACATGATTTCTAATACTGGGATTCGATACGAGTTTAAAGATGTAGAACATGTTCTTAATAAAAAAAATTACCCCAAATGCAGATTGGGGTAGTTATTCTCCAGTAATTTCTAGATATCACAGTAATGTCTCTTATCCTATTTCTAAAATTTCCTCTCAAAGGACTAGTCAAGAGGTAAGCTTTCATTATGAAAATGTGGAATTAGTTGAATTTGAAAATTATGTTGAAAGAATTGTGAAACGTGGAAAAATAAATACTTATTCTAAAATAGAACACAGTAATAGTTTATGGCTTAAAAAGATTATTAAAATAAATTTTGATGAAGGAACTATTTTGTTCCATTATGACCATGATCGACTTGACATTCCAAGAGAAACAGCACTTACTGAAATCGAAATAAAAACCATAACGGGTGAAACTATCAAAAGAGTCTTGTTTGATTATAGTTATTATACAACACCTGGTTCAACCTCATTTCTAGGAAAAAGATTAAAATTAGATAGAGTGTATTTTGAAAACAAAGAAAGAGAAAATTTACCTGGCTATAACTTTACCTATAATTCCACCCCACTTCCTGAAAGGTATGCTGCCAGTACTGATTTTTCTGGATATAATAATGGTGCCAATTTTATTCAAGACCCAAGTGATTTTCCAACACAGTATTTTTATCTTGACCCAAATAAATCCACTTTACCTTTTCAAATTAATGGTGATGCTAACTTCTATAAAATACAAGGAACCTATTCTCTTGAAGCAAATGAAACTTATGCTAAGGGTCTGTTACAAAATAATCTTTACATTTTGCCTTGTTCTTTTGCACACTAACAGTGTTAAAAATACTCACTTTAGCTAAGGCTATACCTGCGTTTTTTGCCTCGTTATTGCACAAAATAACGTCGCCAATTCTGTAAACTTTATTTTGTAACAGACCCTAAGGCAGGAATACTTAACCAAATTGAATATCCAACTGGAGGTAAAAGTGTATTTAATTATGAGCTTAACAGCTTTAAGTACCTAGGGCAAGAAGTCCAAGGAGGAGGGTTAAGGATAAAAAGAAATACACTTTATAATACAGATCAAACAATACTTATGGACATTTCCTATAAATACAAAAAGACAGATGGTAGCACTTCAGGTTCAATACTAACTTTACCTAAACATTCAACTGCGGAATTATACGATGGTGACCATGTTACTTATTTTGTGATTTCTAATTTTGTTGATTACAGTAATTTATCAATATCAAATGTACCGTCTAAAATATTATTTAAGATATCTAATTCTAGTTTGAACAGATTAAACTATACTAAAGGTAATTTAGTTGGTTATTCACGAGTTAAAAAAGAAGAGTTTGGAAATGGGCATGAAATAAAAGAGTATTCTTCCCCTTCGAGTATTTCAGACACCTATGGTGTAGCAACGATTCATGCTTCTGGATCCTGGGAAAATGCAGTATCTAATTGGATTCAATTTCAAATAGATTATGGTTTTTTTCCATCAATATCTGAAAGTAATGAAGTCTTAAGAGGAAATCTGCTTAATCATTATATTTTTAATAATGAAGATAAGCTTTTAAAACATACCAATTATATCTTTGATAGAAAAAAAATCGATTCCATTAGAATATCTGAAAATAGAAATTATTCTATTAATTGTCTTATTGGGTTAAGTGGAAATATTTATCGCAACATAGAAAGGAACGAATTAGTAGCTATTAATAAGTATGATTATCTTCAAGGAAATATATTAGAAAATAAGGAACAGTATACTTATAACCCATTAAATGGGTTAATTACAGAGAAGTCATTTCTGACTTCTAACCAACGTACAGCAAAATTGACATTTACTTACCCTAAAGAGAATAGTACAGAAAATTTTATCCAGAATTTATTTACCCAGAACAGAATTAGCACGCCAATAAAAACAATAAATTATATTGATAACACTAAAATTAAAGAGACCAAAATTAATTATAATGAATTTAATGGAAAAATTGAACCAAGCTTGGTTGAAGTTTTCTATGGTGAAAGTATAGAAGCAGTTCCAGTGATTACATTTGAAGCCTATGACTCTAAAGCAAATCCCCTTCAGTATAAAACAACTAACAATATTACTACAGCTTTATTATGGGGAAATAATAAAACAAAACTGGTTTCAAAAGTAATTGGAGCCACTTATAACGAACTTATTGCTACTAATATTGATCTTGGAATTGTGAACAATCCTAATAGTGAAAATGAATTAAATATTGAACTGAATAAAATACAAAATTCATTTGAAAACAATCCTCTAGTACATGTTGAAACTTATATTCACAAACCCCATGTTGGTGTAGCACACATTACTGATACTAGAAATCAGACGAGTAGTTTTCAATATGATAATTTTAATCGTTTTTCATTATCTAAAGATAATAATGGGAACATTATTACTAAAAGTGATTATCATTTAAAAAAATTGCAAACTTACCCTATTTCATTATCTGGCTTTCTTGACTTTAAGTACATTGGAAATAATCAATACAAGGTTACTGCAAATGCCACAGGTGGTTCTGGAAATTATTCATATCAATGGGGTGCAAATTGTTACTCTAATTTTGAAACAAGTACTTCTAGTAACATTTATATTTTACCATCGCATCAGCAGCCTCTTCCAAATATAAACAATTTCCCATGTTATGACAATCAAAATAGAAGTGTCCCTGTTACTTGTAAGATTATTGATAATATTGAAAATATTGAAATTATTAGAACAGTAGTTATGGATAGGATTATCGAAACCCCTAGCCCTATTTTTCGTGTTTATTTAAACAAAACAGGACAAAAACAGGTAACTGTGACTACTTATGATGGATCAGAAAATTATAGTCATCAATGGAAAGAAAATAATGGTTCATATTCACCCTTATCTTCTAATAATACATACTCAATTCAGACAATATTAGAGTGTGAAGATGAGGGGGGTGTACCTGTAGTTATTACATGTAGAACGGTTGATAATATAACAGGAGAAGTTCTTGTTGGTGTTATTATTATTTATGAAACGGCTGGTTGTCAAGGTTAAAAAAAATATCCATATAACAACCAAAAGAGACATTAACATAATTCACCGCTACTCAAAGTCTTCCCCCGCTCCCGCTAGTCTGCAACTAGTGGCGTAAGTGCTAAGAAAAGCATGTTGTTACCACAAGTTGTAAACTTGTGGTGCTAATGATTAAGAAACAAAAGAGAGCCACAGTAAAAGCTATGGTTTTTTAATGCAATAGATTTAGACTACCCAGTTAATCTGGATCAAGTGACGTACCAGAAAACAGATTGTGCATATACCACCAGTTACAAATTGGCCGGTAGCTACATAGCAAGTAATTTTTGAATCAGATTTTGATTTATAAGATGACTATCTGCATTATGGTTATAGTCACCTTATGAATAATGCTCTAATTATCAATATAAAACAGTAGGTTTTATCAATATGGTTAATTTATTTTTTGAAGATGTACGTTCTTTACTACTAAAAAACCATTTTAAAACAGGGATTCTTGAAAGTATTGGAACTCCAGATCCAGAATCATTTTTAACCTGTTTTTCTAAACCACCCAAAATAACCAAGTCTCTATCTTTTACACGAATAATAGAATTAAATTCTCTAGAATTCATTCCAGGAGGAGCTTCAGCAGCGATCTTAATTCCGTTAAAAGTTGATTGTATAACATTGATATCTAAGGTGATTTGTCCGTCACCCGAAACCAACGGTTTTATATTTACTGCAAACTCAGCATCAATAGGTACATAATTGGTAATTTCGGAAGTTTGCGGATTTAAAGAACCATAAATATTACGTTCGGTAACCGCATAGTAGGTCGTTTCTCCAATAGATAAGCTAGCACGATGACCATTTAAGGTAGAAAGTTTAGGCGAAGAACGTATTTTTATATTTCCATTTTTTTCCATGGCTTTCAATTGTAAATAAAAATTTGGAATTACTTGTCCTAGATTAAGTGAACCGAAACCATTAAATCCAACAATAATATTATTAATGGTGCTAGCTCCTAAACTGATATCTAGATTAGGGAAAATTTTTCCTTGGGTTGGCGTTGGAGCTTCCCCGATACCAGCAGTTATACCTGTTTCGATAGTATAATTTTTATTTACTTCAATAACCATAACTTCTATTAAAATAACAGGTACAGGTTTATCAATGGAAGTAATAAATGTTTTAAATCGTTCAATGTTTTGACTGGGTCCACTAACAATAAAGCTGTTCAATTCAATATCAACTTTAATATCCAAGTCATTGGTAATATCATCGGGTATAATATTGATTAAAGCCTCTGTTTGATTATTGTAATTGGATAAATTACTATTAGATCGACTGGTATTTATATTTGACTGTTGCCTATTTGAATTGTTAGTAGATATTGAATTATTACTATTATTATTTGAACTCAAATAATTGGTATTAGATATTCTATTTGACATCACTGAAGACCTACGTAATCTCTGTTGCCCACCACCATTGGTATTCATCACTTCAATAGAACGATGTTGCAAGGGAACGACAACCGAATTCCGTAAAGAAATATTTTTTTTATCACCAAAAAAATATATATTATTTTCCTTTTTAAAAGTAAAGGAAGTATTTTCAAAAATCTTATTTAATAGTAAATCAAAAGAAATATTTTTAGCTTTTACTGTAGCTGTACTGGCTTGATCTAAGGGTGTAGAAGTAAACATATTTAGTTTTAAATCCAAACCAATATCATAAACAATATTCGAAATAGGCGTATTTTCAAAATCAACATCTAAAGTGTGTAGCATCGTATCTTTAACTTTAAAATAGAAATTTGAGCGTCTTTTTCTCTTGGGTTTTTGCTGAATTTTACTGCCTTTAATTTTCTTTTCAGGAGTAGAAATAATTCCAAAATCTTCATTTCTTTCAAACAGATAATAATTATCTCTGGTTTTGGTTACCGTTAAATCATTGGAAAAAGCAATTTTATCCATAGCACCATCAAAGGGCATATTTTGGATATAGGAAGAGATGGTTAAATTTCCCATTCCCTGACTGAAAACTAAGTTTTCACCCGTTTTATCCATAATTTGTTTAAAGGCAACATACAAAGTGTCTTTTTTTAAATCAACACTAAATAATTCATTTTTAGCATTATATAAAATAGAAATATCACGATGTTTCGGAATTTCTTTTATCGTTTGATGTTTGCGAATTGATAAAATATTTCCAATAAAATCAATATCCAAATTGTATTCCTTACATACAAAAAGAAACACATCTAAAACAGTAGCGTTAGAAAAATTATTGGTTATGGAATATGTTTCTAAGCCAGAACTTATATTTAAATTGACATTATTGGCATAAGCAATGGTTTGCAAAAATTCGGGCAAAGAAATATTGTTCACATTTACTTCCACATTTTCGGTAAGTCCTGGTGTGTCAACAACAATACTTTCTAATTTTGTTTTAATTTGCAACATTCTATCTTGTTGAGCAAATAGAATACTGGTATTAAAAATGATGAGTAGCATTATCAATAAATAATGCTTTTGAGAATATTTCTTTTTCATAGTAATATTTTAATTCGTTAATAAAGAGTACACTTCGTCAATAGAGGTGGCTCCTTTAGAAATTAAATTCATGGCGTTAATCTTTAACGTAGCAATTTTATTTTTTTCTAAATAGTCGTCTATTTCTAATTCATTTTTTTTGATACAATCAACCAGTTCCTTTGTAATAGGAATAATTTCATAAATTGCTTTTCTGCCAGTATAACCCGTATGGTGGCATTTTTCACAACCAACAGCCTTATAATGTTCTTTTACCTCTTTGGGTAAGGAGAAATTATCGGGTAATAATTCGGTATTAATTTTTTCTTTTTGTTTACAGTGGTTGCATAATTTTCTTACCAAACGCTGTGCGATACTTACTTTTAAAGTAGCAGCAATCAAAAATGAAGGAACTCCCATATCAATGAGTCGTGAAATAGTGGCCCATGCAGAATTGGTGTGAATGGTAGATAAAACCAAATGTCCCGTAAGGGAAGCTCGTACTGCCATATTTGCTGTTGCTACATCTCTAATTTCTCCAACCATAATAATATCGGGATCCTGACGTAAAAAAGTTTTTAATGATTTTGAAAAATCCAAACCAATATTTTCTTTGAGTTGTACCTGATTAATTCCTTCTAAAGTATATTCAATTGGATCTTCAATAGTTAATATATTGGTGTCATCGGTATTGAGTAATTTTAAGGTAGCGTATAAGGTGGTTGTTTTTCCTGATCCCGTTGGTCCAGAAATTAAAATAATTCCATTGGGGTTTTTAACACTCTCCTTATAACGTTTCAATTCAACTTCTGTAAAACCTAGAGATTCCAATTCAACAACTGTAGTATCTTTAGAGAGTATTCTTAAAACAATTTTTTCACCAAATAAAGTGGGTAATACAGATACACGAATATCAAAATCGGCATTTTGGGTATTGATATTAATTCGTCCATCTTGAGGTAGGCGTTTTTCCGAAATATCCAATTGTGCCAAAATCTTAATTCTGTTTACAATTGTTGGATACTCATTAATAGGAATAAGATAGCGTTCAATCAATTTTCCGTCAATTCTAAAACGGACTCTACTTTTATATTCAAATACTTCAAAATGAATATCACTACTTCCAATATTTTTTGCTTCATGAATAAGGTCTAATAAAAAGTCATTGGTATAATGTAATTCGCTAGAAACTCTATTTTCGTTTTTTCGGTAGTTGAGATGTAGATATTTTTGAATATTGTCCGATGACTCGGTAGTCAACTTAATTTGTTTTCCAAGAATAATTTCCAATTCCGATTGTAAAGAAGTGAGTGTATCCGTATCGGTTACAAAACTCAAATCCCCATTATGTTTATACGTAGGAATAATACGATAATGATGTGCTTGTTCGGCACTTATCACTTGTTGTAATTCGGTTTTTATATTAAAATCTGTAATATTCATCATTAAATAGTATATAGATTTGTGAAATTAAATATCCAGTTAGCTAGAAATACCAATCCAATAAATAGTGCTTGTAGTCCAGCCAAAGGAACTGTTTTATAGTGTAATTTAGATTTTATAGCTAAGTAAAATAATAGAGAAAAAATTAATGAAAAGGTAAATAGAATTAAAAAGCTTCCTGTAGAAAATCCGATAGCGAGTATAATAAAGAATAGAATATCGCCCAATCCTAAAGTGTCACTCAAAGATTTTTTCATTTTAAGTTTGGCATATAAATAAAGTATAGAGATAATCAATAAAACAATACTGATATTTATACTTATACTTCCTAAAAAAATCAGGTTCATGGTCTGCTGATAATGTAAATAGCCAATAAGGATACCTACAAGAATAAAAATCCACAGATGAACTTGTCTTTCTTTAAAATCTTGAAGAACAATAGAAAGTAGTGCAATAAGCAACCCTATTTTAATGAATACTAACATAGTTTATGTTTCTTAGCTTATTAATAACCCTTAGGTTTGGAATAGTGATTAATCCTTAATTACTTCAATCAAATTCTGATCTTGATTAATTTCCCAAACATTAAAGATTCCGTCGCCATCAAAGTCGGTAACTGATGTGGCACGGGCTTTGAATGAGGTATTAGAAGATTCTATAATCTCATAGCTATAATTAGCATTTCCGTTTTCTTGTACATTTTTTGGCGATTCAAAATTTATATCACGAAACGCTACACTATATTTAGAATGCATAAAAAAGTACTGTCTCTCTAAATTGTAAAGATGCTTCAATTGCGTTTGCGCTTCCAAACTTTTAGTTTTTGAAATTAATGGCATTAAGTTGGGTAAGGCAAGTAAGATTAAAATACCAATAATTACCAAAACAACAAGTAATTCTTGCAAGTTAAATGCCGATATTTTTTTCTTTTTTAAGTTAAATTTTTTAAAATTTCTTTTCATAATATTCTTTTTTAGCAAAAATCAAATCAGTTTTTAAACATATTCATAGCATAAACACAACTCTATTTGATTATATATAATTGATAATCAATGTATTATTGAATAATGTGATTTCAACAAATAATTCTCCGAATAATACTACATAATAGGGATTTGATTTTACGGTTTTTCCCGTAAAAATTATTTATTGATTTTTTGGGTAACAAATTAAATAAGTATTAGGAAAGAAAAAATTGAACATCTAGTTAGGGCTTGTTACAAAATAAGCTGTACATTTTGTCTTGTTCTTTTGCCTTGCCAACACGCCAGCTGGCTCATCGCTAGAAATGTCCACTGGACATTTTTTTAACGCTCTGCCCTGTTAAAAAGCCT
>JAKITD010000098.1 GCA_021648265.1 Flavobacteriaceae bacterium
GTGATTGAGGTTTTTGTAAAATAAAACTACTTTGAGTTTTTATTATTTACTTGACTTTGTCATTTTTTTCGGCTAACTTTACAACAATATATATATCATCAATTTAATAAGTAAACTGCTGATATATATATTAACATTGCTAAAGCACTGCCAATACGGGTAAACTATGTTATAGTTTGAATTAAATTAAATATAGTTTACTCAAAATTCAACTTCTTCTTTCTAAGTTCAAAATTCTGACCTAAATAGACTTTACGAACCATTTCGTCACTTGCCAACTCTTCAGGTTTTCCGTGTTTTAAGATGCTTCCTTCAAACATTAAATAAGTGCGGTCGGTGATTGCTAGGGTTTCTTGTACGTTGTGATCGGTAATAAGAATACCAATATTTTTAGTCACTAATTTTGCGACGATACGTTGAATGTCTTCCACCGCAACAGGATCTACTCCTGCAAAAGGTTCATCTAATAAAATAAAACTAGGATCGGTAGCCAATGCACGAGCAATTTCGGTTCTTCTACGTTCACCACCACTTAATAAATCGCCTCTACTTTTTCGAATATGCCCTAGACCAAACTCTTCAATAAGCGATTCCATTTTATCTTTTTGTTCTTTTTTTGAAAGCTTGGTCAATTGTAAAACACTTAATATATTATCTTCAACACTTAACTTTCTAAATACCGATGCTTCTTGAGCTAGGTATCCAATACCGTATTGGGCACGTTTGTACATTGGAAATTTTGTAATCTCCTGGTCATCAAGAAATATTTTTCCGCCATTTGGTTTTATTAATCCAACAATCATGTAGAATGAAGTCGTTTTTCCTGCCCCATTTGGACCTAAAAGACCGACAATTTCACCTTGATTCACTTCCACAGTAATCCCTTTAACAACCTCACGACCTTTATAAGATTTCACCAATTTTTCGGCTTTTAATTTCATATGCTAGTTTCTAATACTAAAACGCTGACTAAATTAGAATATTCTATCAGATTATTTGGTTTGTTTTTTTAATAATTTTTCTTGTTTTTTGATAACAGCTTTCGAAATAAATATACTTATTTCATATAAAAATAAAATAGGAACCGTAACAATAACTTGGCTCGCAATATCTGGAGGTGTTATAATTGCTGAAAGAATTAAAACAATTACCAATGAGAATTTTCGATACTTTCTTAAAATTTCGGGTGTTACAACTCCTAGTTTGGTTAAAATATAGATAAGAATAGGAAGTTCAAAAATTAAACCACTAGCCACCACTGAAGCTCTTACTAAGGAAATGTAACTACTTAAATCGAAATCATTATGTACCTCGCCACTTACTTGGTAGGTTCCTAAAAAATTAATGGATAAAGGAGTTACTACGTAATAACCAAACAATACACCAGTAAAAAATAAAACAGAAGCGATAAAAATAAACCCTCTGGCAGAATTACGTTCTTTCATTTTTAATCCAGGGCTTATAAACTTCCACATTTCGTATAAAACATACGGGAAAGCAACAATAAACCCTGCGGTAATCGAAGTCCAAATATGTGCAGAAAACTGTCCGCCCATCGTTCTACTTTGAATTTTAAAAGGAAGTTCTTCAAAACAAAAACTATCTTTAAAACCTACAAATTGTGCAAGATCACAAAGTAATTTATAGGTTGGAAAATCGGCATGTTTAGGTCCAAAAATAAGAACATCAAAAATAAAACCTTTAGCAAGAAATGCAATAGTTGCTAAAATTACAACTGCCAATGTAGAACGTATTAAATGCCATCGTAATTCTTCTAAATGATCTAAAAAAGACATTTCTTTTTCAACGGGTTTGTTTTTTGTTTTATCCATTAAATAATACCTTCATTAGTGAGATTATGTATATGAACAATTCCGCTATAAATTCCGTCTTCTTCTGCAATAATTTGAGTTATTCCGTTGGAATCCATAATTTCGATTGCTTCAACAGCCATAGCATTATTAGAAATTGTTTTAGGGTTTTTAGACATAATATCTTTTGCAGAAAGTCCGTGAAAACTGTCTGCTTTAGTTAACATTCTTCTTAAATCACCGTCGGTAATAATACCAACAACTTTATTGTTTTCAACTACGGCAGTTACTCCTAACATATTTTCAGAAATCTCTACTATTACACTTTTAATATCGGTATCTGGATGTACTGCTGGCTTTTTATTCAGCTTCGTTAAATCGTACACACGGAGGTATAATTTTTTTCCGAGGGAACCACCGGGATGAAACTTCGCAAAATCTTTACTTGAAAAACCTTTTAAATCTAACAAACAAATTGCCAAAGCATCACCAATTACTAGTTGTGCGGTCGTACTTGTAGTAGGAGCAAGATTGTTTGGACACGCTTCTTTTTCAACATAGGCGTTTAAAACAAAATCTGCTTGTTCCCCTAAAAAAGAATCTTTGTTGGATGTTATTGCAATTAATTTGTTTCCTCTCGCATTTATTAATGGAACTAGTACTTTAATTTCGGGAGTACTACCACTTTTTGAAATACAGATTACCACATCGTCTTCTAAAATAGTTCCTAAATCACCGTGAATTGCATCGGCTGCGTGCATAAAAATGGAAGGAGTTCCAGTAGAATTTAGAGTTGCAACAATTTTATTTGCAATAATTGCACTTTTTCCGATACCAGTGATGATTACTCTTCCGTTAGAATTATAGATACATTCAACAGCTTCTGCAAACTCGGTATCTATTAAATTCACTAAGTTTTGTATGGCTTTGCTTTCGGTTTCAATAGTTTTTTTTGCTACTGAAATTATCTGATTTTGCTTGTTCAAAATTTTTGGCTTTTTTTTAGTTGTATCTAATTCAGAAAGTATTATATTTAGATTGCAAAAAAATAACAAAATTTACACCTTAATATAAGGATTCTTAAATAGAAGAATACGGGTGCTAAATTACAATTGTTAGCGAGTTAAAACAATTTTTATTTTTTTTTCAAAAATATTAAACTAAATCTAGCAAAAAAGATTGGCAGAAATAGATATTTACGCAGCATTAAAAAAACACTTTGGATTTACAAAATTTAAAGGATTGCAAAAAGTTGTAATTAAAAGCGTGTTGGACAGAAAAGATGCTTTTGTAGTGATGCCTACTGGTGGCGGCAAATCACTTTGTTATCAGCTTCCCGCATTTGTTCAAGAAGGAACCGCAATTGTAGTTTCACCTTTAATTGCATTAATGAAGAATCAAGTAGATGCTTTACGAGCAAATTCTTCGGAAGTAGGTGTAGCACACGTTTTAAACTCTTCCCTTAATAAAACGGAAATAAAACAAGTAAAAAGTGATATTGTAAGCGGAATCACAAAATTGTTATATGTAGCACCAGAATCGCTTACCAAAGATGAGAATGTTGCGTTTTTACAATCGGTAAAAATATCGTTTGTCGCTATTGATGAAGCACATTGTATTA
The DNA here is from genome assembly GCA_021648265.1 of Flavobacteriaceae bacterium. GTDB lineage: Bacteria > Bacteroidota > Bacteroidia > Flavobacteriales > Flavobacteriaceae > Marifrigoribacter. The sequence continues at coordinate 3,433 of JAKITD010000098.1, forward strand.
GCGAATGGGGACACGATTTTAGACCCGAATACCGAAATTTAAAAAATATTATTGAACGCATTGGTGATGATATTCCAATTATAGGGCTTACTGCAACTGCAACGACTAAGGTTCAGGAAGATATTCTGAAAAACCTAGGAATACAAGATGCCAATACGTTTAAGGCATCTTTTAATCGTCCTAATTTATATTACGAAGTTCGCCCAAAAACGAAAAATGTAGATAAAGATATTATACGTTTTGTAAAACAACACGACGGTAAAAGTGGAATCATATACTGTTTAAGTAGAAAACGTGTAGAGGAATTAGCACAAGCACTTCAAGTAAATGGAATAAAAGCCGTTCCGTACCATGCGGGATTAGATTCAAAAACAAGGGTACGACATCAAGATATGTTCTTAATGGAAGATATAGACGTAGTTGTCGCTACTATTGCCTTCGGAATGGGAATCGATAAACCCGATGTTCGTTTTGTAATACATAACGATATTCCAAAAAGTATAGAAAGTTACTACCAAGAAACCGGACGTGCTGGTAGGGATGGAGGTGAAGGAATTTGTCTGGCATTCTACTCGTATAAAGATATTGAAAAGCTTGAAAAATTTATGAGCGGTAAACCTGTTGCCGAACAGGAAATTGGTCATGCTTTACTTCAAGAAGTAGTTGCTTATGCTGAAACTTCTATGTCTCGTAGAAAATTTATTCTTCATTATTTTGGAGAAGAGTTTGATAACGAAACAGGAGAAGGTGGCGATTTGGACGACAATATGCGTTTCCCTAAAAAGAAACACGAAGCTCAAAACAAAGCGGTTAAAATATTAAATGTAGTCGATAAAACCAACGGACGTTATAAATCTAAGGAAGTGGTAAACGTGTTAATTGGTCATGCAAATGCACTAATTAAATCGCATAGAACAGAAGATCATGACTTTTTTGGCTCTGGAAAAGAAAAAGTGCCAGCTTATTGGATGGCATTAATTCGACAATTATTAGTGGCAGGATATATAAGAAAAGATATTGAAACCTATGGTCTTATAAAATTAACGGAAGCAGGAAGCGAATATTTAGCTTCTCCTGTGTCTTTTATGATGACGGAAGATCACTCGTTTAAAGAAGCAAATGATGATACTATTATAGTAAATGAAAAAGGTGGAGGCTTTGTAGCCGATAATAAATTGTTTACTATTTTAAAATTGGAACGTAAAAAAGTTGCCGATAAAATGAAACTTCCTCCGTTTGTGATTTTTCAAGATCCTTCTTTGGAAGATATGGCATTAAAATACCCAATTACTTTGGCAGAAATGGCGAATGTACACGGAATAGGCGAAGGGAAAGCTGAAAGATACGGAGCATCATTTGTTAAAATAATTTCCGATTATGTTAAAGAATACGATATCATGCGTCCAGACGATTTTATTGTAAAATCTACCGGAACCAACAGTGCGTTAAAGTTGTACATTATAATGAATGTAGATAAAAAACTTCCACTAACAGATATTGCAGATGCCAAGAAAATGGAAATGAACGAATTAATAAAAGAAATGGAAGCCATTATAAACAGTGGCACCAAATTGAATATTAATTATTGGATCGATGAAATTTTAGACGAAGATCAACAAGAAGAAATCCACGATTATTTTCTGGAAGAAGCCGAAACAGACGATATTGAAACTGCCATGGAAGAATTTGATGGCGATTATGAAGAAGAAGAATTAAGACTCTACCGTATAAAATTCTTTAATGACGTGGCACATTAAGTTAATTTAATTTTCACAAATTTATTAATGCTATTATTGTAAAAAAAGAGACGAATTTCTGCGAATTTTTACAAAAATCATTCTGTTAATACTAATCCAAATATTTATGAAATAGTAATTTGAATACGTACCTTTGCACCTCATTTTAAAAAACAAGTCATGCAAGACGGTATTTACGCGAAAATTACAACCGAAAAAGGAGAAATCCTTATCAATCTTACTTATAAATTAACACCAGGAACCGTTGGTAACTTTGTTGCATTAGCAGAGGGAAGCCTTGAAAACGATGCAATTTCACAAGGGACACCATATTATAACGGATTAAAATTTCACAGAGTAATTCCAGATTTTATGGTACAAGGTGGAGATCCGCAAGGTACAGGAACTGGAGGTCCAGGTTACAATTTTGATGATGAATTTCATCCAGATTTACGTCACGATTCTCCGGGAGTTTTGTCGATGGCAAATTCAGGTCCAGGTTCTAATGGGAGTCAGTTTTTTATTACTCATATTGAAACACCATGGTTAGATAACAAGCATTCTATCTTCGGAAATGTAATAGAAGGAATGGACG
>JAKITD010000099.1 GCA_021648265.1 Flavobacteriaceae bacterium
AAATAGTCTGCTGCAAGGCGTTTAAATTCTTTAAGAAAGTGTTTGTGTATTTTTAATGATTGGTTAAAAGTGAGTGTTGCAATTTTATAACTAGTTTTCAAAAAAGAAGTAAAGGCTACACTATTATCATAAAGATAATAGCCTTTTTCTGTTTCTAATGTTTTTAGTTCTACTTCAATCGATTTAGAGAAGAGTGAAATAATTTGATCAAAATCTATAGGTTTATATCTTTTTAAAATTATGTTTTTTTCAAATACGGCTTCTGCCAATTCAGTATAAGCTTTGAATTCTTTAGGGTTCTCTTTTATCCAATTTTCATACTGTTCAATAGCTTTATTGATATATTTTTCTTTCTCTTTAGGTTGTTTCACTTGGTCAACTATCAATTCATAGCAGAAACCTCTATCAGAACTAAATGATTCTTCAGGGGTAAGTTTTTCGGCTCTATCAATCCATTCTAACATATCAAAAATCGTTTCTTCTCCTTCAATTTTACCGCAAGCATAATCCATAGAGTAAACAGATTTAATACTCAGGTAGGCTTCCGCCAACTCTTGCTTAAGCGCAACAGAACCTGATGTTAAAACTTCATTATACAGTTTGTCAAGCCCATTGATGTCTTCATTTTCATCAAATTCATTTATTTTTTTCTTTATGCTTTTTTCTTTGGCTTTGTTCATTTTGTTAGCATTGTTTATTTATTTTTAATAAGTTAATAATCCTAAACTATGACCATTTGCATAATAATTAAGAAATATAGTATATATTTACCAACACAGTCTTATAAATCTAAGTGCACTTTGTTAGGTACTACAAATCCATGCTTTTAATAGTTTTTATATCCTCTTTTAAAGCAGCAATGTCATAGTTTACGTAAGTGCCATATTTTCCTAAGAGTCCATGAAATTCGTATTCACCTATTCCTAGAATTCTACCTGCCATTGTTCCATGAATTTTTTTTGTTTTATATATTGCAACGGCAAGAAGTTCTAACGCTTCTTTTTCGTTTATATTTAATTTTTTGGCGATGTTATCGTCTAGCTCTATTTTCATTACTGTTCATATTTAGTTACAAGAAGTTGTATATCCATTTCTATAATTTGAGCAGCTTTAACCCCTTTCATAGTTAAAATTCCTCCTTTTTCTGCTAATTTTTTACCTGTTGGTGTTGTGTAAAAAGAAAGCATATCCTTTATTTCTGAATGTGTAAATTCTTCTTTGTAAATTATAGCAAGTTCATTTATATATACAGTTAATATTTCTCTGAAAGCTTTTGTAAAAGCTTCTAGCCTATCATCTTGAACCTTTTCTGCGTAGAGTTTGATTAGCGGATCAAAAGTAGTTTCAGATAATATCGCTGTTAATTCTTCACAATCTGTAGTAAATGTATCTTTCTCTTGTGCTTTTATCATAATTGCCATAAATAAAAATGTACTAGTTAAAATTATTTTTTTCATTTTTTTGAATTAGAATTCCTTATTAATCAAAAGTTTTTATAGTAATATCTACTCCCATTAAATTAAATATATGATATCCGCAATGTTCTGTGAATATCCCTATTTCATTATATTCAGGTGCTTTAATTACTAGAGGAAACCTAAACTCTGCATAAGAATCATCTTCAAATTTTATTTCTACAATTTCATTTATAGAAAAATCATCGCATAGTAATTTGTTTCGATTGGTTTTTCCTTTAGATGCTAAATATGCTTCTATTTTTGTTTTCCATCTTTTCGGCAAATCTTCGTGTTTCATTACTTATTGTATTTTATGGTTCCCTATTTGCAAAAAAAGCATAAACTCGTTTTCTTTTTTGAATTTAAAATCTTGCTGCCCTTCTTCATGCCCCGAAGTAGGTTCGATTATAGTCACCAAAATTTGATATATTTCTGTATATAATTCATCTGCTATTTTCTTTACAAATATCAAAGCTGGCTTTTTCCTAAATTGAGCGATTCATTAAAGCGATTAGCACTTCTCATCTCTACTCAATCGCTCAATTTAGGTTTTTAACGTGTGCTATAACTTGTTAAGTATGGGCTTTATTTTATCGTCTTTCCATTTTCTATTTCTATTAAATTTATATGTTCCATTTTTATCTTCCAAAACAAATGGTCCAATGAATGGATTTGTTGAGCATTCGTAGCTTATTACTTTAAAAGTTGAAGCGTTTAAAGGGATTTTGTTGTCATAATAAAATATGTTTTTGTTATCGAACATAAAACCATTTTTGTTTAGCGTATAATTTTCAGGATCAATATCAACGATCTTGTCTTCGAAAAAAACATTGTTCTTATCTCTTCCAAAACAAAAATTTAAATATTCAAATGTATCCACATCAGCGTTTTCTACTTTTTTAAGACAGGTGTTTTTTTTGTCTCTTGTATGTATGTAAACAGCATTTTTATCTTTCCAATATACTGTTTCCGACTTGTTTTTAACATAGGTAAAAGAACCTCCGTCAATACCATCCGTTATTACGTATTTGTGTACATCATACAAGCCGGAAAACGGGATATTCTTCTGGTTATTAGGCGGAAAATTGCCAAGATTTTTTTGTGTGAACACAAAATTTTTATCAACTAATATGCCTACTACTAACTTTAAAGTTAATGGATCTGCATTAGACACTTCGATCATTTGTTTTGTGTAACTAAACAAATAATATACTTTGCCATCATAGGCATAAAAAGTGTTAAATAAATAGAATGGCTTGTCCTTCGTAGCTAACATTATCTTATTTGGTTTTTCAACTTCTTCCAAATGAGTTAAATACCTTTTGTAATAATTTTTAAAATTTTTGTATATATAATCACGTTTTCTCAATGCTTTTTGAGGTTCCGGAAAGTCGTTATTCTTGGAAAAAGACCAAAACCTATCCATAAGTTTTTTTGTTATGCTTGCAGGGATTTGTTCTACAGAAACTTTTCCGAAAGAGTTGTGCTGTATTTTGTAACCGCTAAAAACGTTAGGGTATATGCTTGCTACAATTGCATAATCAGGTGCTTCACCTATTTTATACGAACTAAGGATAGTTAATAGTTCATCAAATGGTTGCAACAATTTTTCTTCAAAATTATTTTGTAGCCAGGCTACAAAACATTTACTATTTTCTTTGTTGTAGTGAAAAATAAATACATTGCGAGGATTTGTAACACATTCATTAAAAAGTTTACTAAAATAATAACCTATTTTACCACCAAATGGTGAATGTGAAAATTTGTGATTAAGAAAACGCTTAATATCTTTTTCACTTATACTTATTTCAAAAAAAATTCCTGCTGATTCTGCCATATTAATTTATCTAATCTGCCTCTCCTCGCCTAATGGTAAGGTTGCTTAGGGCACCTCTATTAATCGCAATTAACTTTAAATAGTTGTTTTTCATCTATTATATAATCCTTAGATTCTTGTAACGTAAACTCCTTTAAAATTTTATAGGCATAGATAAGTGACATATTATGAAATGAATCATCAGTTTTGATATGCTCTTCTCCTTCTACATAACTTTTTGTGTTTATAAAAGCATTTTTTTCTTTATTAAACTGGTGATGCTTATGTATATCTTGATGCTCTTCATCACTATCAACTTCTCCAAATACATTATACGATGGGTTAAGGTAAATGGGATCTCTATTTGCCTCTTTGCTAATAAAGTTTCGGAGGAACTCAATTTCTTCGGAACCTTCTTCTAATGGTATTCGTTCCGAATCAGAGAATGATGGATAATATGTATCTTTAAAATAAAGTGTATTTTCTTTAAATAGTGCCGAAAATGGTTGAACTTCCGTTTCTTCTTGGTCTGTGGAAATAGCTATGAAATCATTATAGCCTTCCAAGTTTTTAAAAGTTATTATTCCACCCTTTTTTTGATCGTACTTTTTAGTCATGAACAAAATATTATTTACACTTGTATTGAATGTGTGCACATACGGAAAAGAAAAGCAATTAGCACCAACATTAAATATCCGCTGCATGGTATATTTCCGCTTTTCTTTTGCGTTTAACTGGATAAATGTTTGGTTATCTTCAAAACCGTTGAAAAATATTTTTGTTTCATCTTTTAGGTCTTGATTGTATCTCCCGTATAATTCAAATATTTTTTTATTGTTTGGTGTAAATTGAACAGTATTATTAGTTGTTATCTGCCATTTTCCTGTTTGAATACCTCCATAATGGATAATAGCATAATTCCTATTTTCTATGATGCTTAATTGAACTCCAGACTCTATATTATACGTTCCAATAATATTGAGACTGTTTTGAGCGTTTGCAGTTTTTGTCATAATAATTGCTATTATTAGTATTAGTTTAATTATTTTCATTTTTAAAATGTTTTAAATCGGCAAGGATTTATTTTTGGCAGTTTCCCATTTTTTATAAAATTTAGATGGTTATTAGATTCTTCTGTTCTTGTTTAAGGGTTACTTATACTAGTTATAGAGATGCCATAGTATTGCCAAACGCCTTCACTCTACCTTATATACTAACTTCATGGTAATTGATGCTGTTTTTTCTTTTGAACTGGTATTAAATGTGCCACCCCAAGAGTAATCTTCTTTTGAATTTTGACCTGTAATTTGAAAAATGCCCATTTTTGCAGATTCTAATTCCCCGAGTTTCCCGCCCGAAAACTCGGCTATTTTCTCAGCTCTAACTCTAGCATCTTGAGTTGCCTTTGAGATCATTTCTATTTTAAGGTCGGCAAGTTTTGTATAATAATATCGAGGAGATTCAGAATATAATTGTATTCCTTTATTTAAAAGTTCTGTAATTTCTCTTGAAATATTTTCAACTTTAATTACCTCTTTAGATTCTATATGAATAGATTGAGCCAATTGATATCCGGAAAATTCTTCACCAATGTAGTTGCCATTTTCTGCATAGTTTATTTTAGTTTTTCGTTTGGTTTCTACAGCACTAAAAATAAGATTACTTAAAGAGATTCCTTTCCCTGTTAAATATTGTTTAATTAACTCTTTGTCTTTTTCTAATGTTAAATATGCTTGTTTTAAATCAATGTTTTCTGCTTCAAATTTCCCTTCCCATACAATAAGATCCGAAGTAAAATCGGTCTTACCTAAGCCTGTTATTTGAATTTTTCCTTCCATTTTATTTCTGTCAACATACGCTTTTCCAAGAAAAGCAGAAGAGACAATTATTGCAATGCTAAAAATTATTGAACTTGTGTTTTTTTTCATCTTGTGTGTTTTTATAGATTTTATTAATACTCGTTTGTTTTTTTATTTTAGTTGTTAGCGTTATCCCATATAAGCGACACTTCATTATTGAGGGTTTCCATTTCTTTTTCGGTTAAAACCACTTCAAAAAATTCTACCCACATTTCTACATCACTAAGATATTGGTCTTTGGGGTAGTAGCTTGCATACCTTATAATTTGTTCTGCTTCGTTAAATTCTCTGATTACATTGTTCAAGAACATTGTTCTGTTTTCCGGCATTATTAAATAATCATTAAGTCCGTTTTCTAAAAATTCTTTAAATTGTTCTTCTCCAAATTGTCCGCCACAACTTACCAGTCTTGCTATTGCTAAACGACAGGTCTCTTCGCCCCAACCGTATTTTTCTATAACTTTTTCAATGTCTCCTGATTGTTCAACTTCATGGTCTAAATCGCAGGATCGTAAAAAATTGATATAAT
>JAKITD010000027.1 GCA_021648265.1 Flavobacteriaceae bacterium
AGGCGCACACTACTTATGGTAGGTTGGGTGTTAAAGTATGGATTATGAAAGGTGAAGTGTACGGAAAAAGAGAGCTTTCTCCATTGGTTGGTTTAACCAAAAAAGGTGGAAAAGGCGGTAACAACAAACGAGGTGGTGCGAACAAATCACGTCGTAGAAAGTAATTTTTAAATAGAATAAAATGTTACAACCAAAAAGAACGAAGTTTCGTAAACAGCAAAAAGGTAGAATGAAAGGCAATGCCGGTCGTGGAAACCAATTAGCGTTTGGAACTTTTGGTATAAAATCTTTAGATTCAAATTTCTTGACATCACGTCAAATAGAAGCTGCACGTATTGCTGCTACTCGTTTTATGAAAAGAGAAGGTTCTATCTGGATAATGATATTTCCAGACAAACCTATTACAAAGAAACCTCTTGAAGTACGTATGGGTAAAGGTAAAGGTGCTGTAGAATATTGGGCAGCTGTGGTAAAACCAGGAAGAATGTTGTTTGAAGTATCTGGAGTTACAGTTGAAACTGCAAAAGAGGCATTACGTCTTGCAGCTCAAAAATTACCAGTAAAAACAAAATTCATTGTATCTAGAACATTTCAAGCTTAATTTATTATGAAACAATCTGAAATAAAAGAGGCATCAACAGCGGAATTACAAGAAAAGCTTTCTGATAACAGAAAGGCGTTTTCAGACTTAAAAATGGCACATGCCATTACACCGTTGGAAAATCCAATTCAACTTAAAGCACAAAGAAGGGCTATAGCGAGAATTGCGACTGAACTAACTAAAAGAGAAGTACAATAGTACCAAGCTGAAAGATGGAAAAAAGAAATTTAAGAAAAGAACGTATAGGTGTAGTTACTAGTAACAAAATGGATAAGTCTATTGTTGTTGCAGAAGTAAAGAAAGTAAAACACCCAATGTACGGAAAGTTCGTGTTGAAAACTAAGAAATATGTTGCACACGACGAGACAAATGACTGCAACGAAGGTGATAAAGTAAGGATTATGGAAACACGACCTATGAGTAAAACCAAATGTTGGAGATTAGTAGAAATAATCGATAGAGCTAAGTAGATATGTTACAACAAGAGTCAAGACTAAAAGTTGCAGATAATACTGGAGCTAAAGAAGTACTAACAATTCGTGTGTTAGGCGGAACCAAAAAAAGATACGCTTCAATAGGAGATAAGATTGTAGTTGCTGTAAAAGATGCTACCCCTAATGGAACTATTAAAAAAGGAGCTGTTGCTACTGCGGTAGTTGTGCGTACTAAGAAAGAAGTAAGAAGACCTGACGGATCTTACATTCGTTTCGATGATAATGCTTGTGTGCTTTTAAACCCACAAGGAGAAATGATTGGAACTCGTGTATTTGGACCTGTTGCAAGAGAGCTTCGTGACAAGCAATTCATGAAAATTGTATCATTAGCACCAGAAGTGCTTTAAATTGAAAACAAAGATGGTAAAGCTTAAATTAAAATCTGGAGATAATGTCATCGTTACTGCTGGAGATCATAAAGGATCTGAAGGTAAAGTAATGAAAATAATTATTGAAAAGAATAAAGCAATAGTAGAAGGAGTAAATATGGTTTCTAAACATGAGAAGCCTAGTGCTAACAATCCTCAAGGTGGAATTGTAAAAAAGGAAGCAGCTATTCATATCTCTAACCTATCATTAATCGATCCTGAAACAGGAACGGCTACACGTGTTGGTTATAGAATGGAAGATGGAAAGAAAGTACGTTTTACTAAAAAATCGAATCAAGTAATATAGTTATGGGATATTCACCAAGACTTAAAGAAGAATATAAGAGCCGAGTTATTAGTGCTCTTAAAGAAGAATTTGGCTATACAAACATTATGCAAGTACCAAAACTTGAGCGCATCGTTGTGTCTCGTGGAGTTGGTGCTGCAGTAGCTGATAAGAAACTAATAGAATACGCATCAGATGAGCTTACCATGATTACGGGGCAAAAAGCGGTGACAATTCTATCAAAGAAAGATGTTGCGAATTTTAAACTTCGTAGCGGTATGCCAATTGGTACAAAAGTAACTTTACGTGGTGAGCGTATGTTTGAGTTTTTAGATAGACTTATTACATCTGCATTACCTCGCGTAAGAGATTTTAACGGAATTAAAGCTACGGGATTTGACGGTAGAGGAAATTATTCTTTAGGAGTAGTTGAACAACTTATCTTTCCAGAAATTAATATCGATAAAATTAAAAAAGTAGATGGTATGAATATTACATTCGTAACTTCTGCTGGTACCGATAAAGAAGCAAAATCATTACTAACTGAATTAGGTTTACCTTTTAAAAAGAACTAATATGGCTAAAGAATCAATGAAAGCCCGTGAGGTTAAGAGACAGAAAATGGTAGCAAAGTATGCAGCTAAACGCAAAGCTTTAAAAGAAGCTGGCGATTACGAAGGATTGCAGAGATTGCCAAAAGATGCTTCACCAGTACGTTTACACAATCGTTGTAAATTAACAGGAAGACCAAAAGGGTATATGAGAACGTTTGGTATTTCACGTGTAACATTTCGTGAAATGGCAAATCAAGGTTTAATTCCAGGTGTTAGAAAAGCAAGTTGGTAATAACATTTTAAAAGAAAAGAGATGAATATAGATCCAATAGCAGATTATCTAACTAGAGTTAGAAATGCAGTGAATGCAGGACACAGAGTAGTTGAAATACCTGCGTCTAAAGTAAAGAAAGAAATGACAAAGATCTTATTTGATCAGGGATATATCTTAAGCTATAAATTTGAAGACGATAAAGGACATCAAGGTTCAATTAAAATCGCCTTAAAATACGATAAGCTTACAAAAGATCCCGTAATTAAAGAGATTCAAAGAATTAGTAAACCAGGTTTACGTAAGTATTCAAGTTCTTCAGAATTACCTCGTATTTTGAATGGTTTGGGAATTGCAATTGTTTCAACTTCTCACGGAGTGATGACAGGAAAGCAAGCTCAAGCTCAAAATGTAGGTGGAGAAGTTTTGTGTTACGTATACTAAAATAAAGACAAGAACTAATGTCAAGAATAGGTAAAAACCCGGTAGCAATCCAAGAAGGAGTTACAGTTGAAATAAAAGACAACGTAATTACGGTAAAAGGAAAATTAGGTGAATTGTCACAAGAATTTTCAGGAGTTACAATAAAAGAAAATGAAGGAAACGTTATAGTAGAACGCGATTCAGATTCTAAAGAAAACAGAGCAAAACATGGTCTGTACAGATCTTTAATCAATAACATGATTGAAGGTGTAAATAAAGGATGGACAAAAGAGCTAGAATTAGTAGGTGTGGGTTATCGTGCTTCTAATCAAGGCCAGAAATTAGATATAGCAGTTGGTTTCTCTCACAATATTGTGTTAGATGTTGCACCAGAAGTTAAAGTAGAAACAATTTCTGATAAAGGTAAAAATCCAATAATAAAATTAACTTCTCACGACAAACAATTAGTAGGACAAGTTGCGGCTAAAATCCGTGGTTTTAGAAGACCTGAACCATACAAAGGAAAAGGTATCAAGTTTGTAGGAGAAATAATAAGAAGAAAAGCAGGTAAATCTGCATAACAAATAAAGTTATGGCATTATCAAAAACAGATAGAAGAGAACGCTTACGTTTCAGAATCAGAAAAACTGTTTCCGGAACTACACAACGACCTCGTTTGGCAGTTTTCAGAAGTAATAAAGAAATTTATGCGCAAATTATTGACGATGTAAATGGAGTAACTATTACTGCTGCATCTTCAAGAGATAAAGATATAGACGCTTCAAAAGTAAATAAAGTTGAAGCTGCTAAATTAGTAGGAAAAGCAATCGCTGAAAAAGCTATTAAAGCTGGTATCGAAACTATTACTTTCGATAGAGGTGGTTACTTATACCATGGAAGAGTAAAATCATTAGCTGAAGGAGCTCGCGAAGGCGGACTAAAATTCTAAGAAATATGTATCAAGATTATAAAAACGTAGAGTTAGTTAAACCAGGAGGTCTAGAATTAAAAGATCGTTTAGTAGGGGTTCAACGTGTAACTAAAGTAACTAAAGGGGGTAGAACTTTTGGATTTTCTGCTATTGTTGTAGTAGGTAACGAAAATGGAGTAGTAGGTCAAGGACTTGGGAAATCGAAAGATGTTGCAAGTGCAATTGCTAAAGCGATAGAAGACGCTAAGAAAAACTTAGTACGTATTCCATTAAACAAAGTTACTTTACCACATGAACAAAAAGGTAAATACGGAGGAGCTAGAGTAAATTTATTACCAGCTTCAGCCGGTACAGGAGTTATTGCTGGTGGTGCTGTTCGTGCAGTATTAGAAGCAGTTGGTGTACACGATGTATTATCAAAATCTCAAGGATCTTCAAATCCACATAATGTAGTAAAAGCAACTTTTGATGCTTTATTACAAATGAGAAGTGCTGCAACAATCGCTAAGCAAAGAGGAATTTCTTTAGAAAAAGTATTTAAAGGATAAAACTAAGAGAAATGGCAAAAATAAAAGTAACAAAGGTTCGTAGTGCAATTAATCGTACACAAAACCAAAAAAGAGTACTAGAATCTTTAGGTCTTCGTAAAATGGGTCAAACTGTTGAGCATGAAGATACCTTAAGTATTCTTGGTATGATCAGAAAAGTTAATCACTTAGTTTCAGTTGAAACTAAATAAGTAAATTAAAATTATGAATTTAAGTAACTTACAACCGGCAGCAGGTTCGGTAAAAAATCAAGGCAAGCGAGTAGGTCGCGGACAAGGTTCAGGTAAAGGAGGAACAGCAACCCGAGGTCACAAAGGTGCTAAGTCTCGTTCTGGATATTCTAAGAAATTAGGGTTTGAAGGTGGACAAATGCCACTTCAACGTCGTGTTCCTAAATTTGGTTTTAAAAACATCAACCGTAAAGAATACCAAGGTGTAAATCTTGATGTAATTCAACAATTGGTTGATGACAAGAAAATTAAAGACACATTAGAGTTTGATACTTTTGTAGAATTAGGATTGGTTGGTAGAAAAGAACTTTTAAAAGTTTTAGGAAGAGGAGAGTTAAAAGCAAAATTAACAGTTACAGCGCATAAATTTTCAGCTTCTGCAAAAGAAGCTATCGAAAAAGCTGGAGGTGAAGTAGTAACATTGTAATTTTAAATAAGGATGAAATTTATTGAAACCTTAAAAAACGTTTGGAAAATTGAAGAACTGCGTAATCGTATTATTCTTACTTTAGGACTTTTGTTAGTATATCGTTTTGGAGCACAAGTCGTGTTACCAGGAATTGATGCTTCAAAACTAGCTGAGTTTGCAGGTAAGTTTGATGGTGGTGGATTAGGAGGATTACTTAATGCTTTTACAGGAGGTGCATTTGCAAATGCTTCTGTATTTGCTTTGGGTATTATGCCTTATATTTCTGCATCTATTGTGGTTCAGTTAATGCAGATTGCAATTCCATACTTACAGAAGTTACAGAAAGAAGGAGAAAGTGGTAGGAAGAAAATTAATCAAATTACAAGATGGTTAACCATTGGTATTTGTTTGGTTCAAGCACCTACTTACTTAATAGGATTACCAGCAATGGGTGTTCCTGTTGAAGCATTTATTTTAGGACAAACACCAATGTTCTTTATTTCATCTACTATTATACTAGTAACCGGTTGTGTATTTGCAATGTGGTTAGGTGAAAAAATTACAGATAAAGGTATCGGAAACGGTATTTCAATCTTAATTTTGGTTGGTATTATCGCTAATTTACCTCAATCTTTTGCTCAAGAATTAGCATCTAGATTTGAAAACCAAGGTGGAATGATAATGATTCTTATCGAATTAGCAATCTGGTTTATTATTATACTTGCTTCAGTTATGCTAGTAATGGCAGTTCGTCAAATTCCTGTACAATATGCAAGAAGAACGGCGAGTGGTGGATATGAAAAAAATATTTTTGGTGCAAGACAGTTTATTCCTTTAAAGCTGAACGCTTCTGGAGTAATGCCAATTATATTTGCACAAGCAATTATGTTTGTACCAGCATTAATTGGAGGGGCTTCTTTTATGAAAGATTCAGATGTTGGTCAATGGATGCAAGTAAATTTCAGCGATATGTTTGGACTTTGGTATAATGTTTTATTTGCAGTATTGATTATTATCTTTACATATTTTTATACAGCAATCACAGTACCAACAAACAAAATGGCTGACGATTTAAAGCGTAGTGGAGGATTTATTCCAGGGATAAAACCAGGAACAGATACTGCAGAATTGTTAGACAGAATTATGTCACAAATAACACTTCCAGGATCTATTTTCCTTGCAGCAATTGCAATATTTCCTGCAATAGCAGTTAAAGTAATTGGAATCCAACAAGGTTGGGCATTATTTTATGGAGGTACTTCATTAATTATATTAGTGGGTGTTGCGATAGATACCATGCAGCAGATCAATTCATATTTATTAAATCGTCATTATGATGGTTTAATGAAAACAGGTAAAAATCGTAAAGCAGTAGCATAATGGCAAAACAACCAGCAATAGAACAAGACGGAACTATAACAGAAGCATTATCTAATGCAATGTTTAGAGTTGAATTAGAAAATGCACATGTTGTAACCGCACACATATCTGGTAAAATGCGTATGCACTATATAAAATTATTACCAGGAGATAAAGTTAAATTAGAAATGAGTCCTTATGATTTATCAAAGGCTCGTATCACATATAGATATTAATTAGTAATGAATCGAGCATAATAAAAAGCTTATCGTTTTAAGTAAATACTTTATAGCGAACAGCATTTGATCGATTTATTAAATATTATACAAATGAAAGTAAGAGCATCTATTAAAAAAAGAAGTGCCGAATGCAAAATAGTTCGCAGAAAAGGCAGATTATATGTTATTAACAAAAAGAACCCTAGGTTCAAACAAAGACAAGGATAAGTTATGGCAAGAATCGCAGGTGTAGATATCCCAAAACAAAAAAGGGGTGTAATCGCGTTAACGTATATTTTTGGAATCGGTAATAGCCGATCACAAAAAATACTAGAAAAAGCAGGTGTAAATGAAGACACTAAAGTAAACGAATGGACTGATGATGAAATTCATAACATTCGTGAAGCTGTAGGAGCGCTAACCATTGAAGGTGAGTTACGTAGTGAAATTCAATTAAACATTAAACGTTTAATGGATATTGGATGTTACAGAGGTATTCGTCACAGAACAGGACTTCCGTTAAGAGGTCAACGTACTAAGAATAACTCAAGAACAAGAAAAGGAAAACGTAAAACTGTTGCTAACAAGAAAAAAGCAACTAAATAATAACTAGATATGGCAAAGACAAAAAAAGCTACAGCTAAAAAACGTAAAGTTAATGTTGAAGCAGTGGGTCAAGCTCACGTTACCGCTTCGTTTAACAACATTATTATTTCGTTGACAAACAAAAAAGGAGATGTAATCTCTTGGTCTTCAGCAGGAAAAATGGGCTTTAGAGGTTCTAAAAAGAATACTCCTTACGCAGCTCAATTAGCCGCAGAAGATTGTGCAGCAGTTGCACATGCAGAAGGTTTACGTAAAGTAAAAGTATATGTAAAAGGTCCAGGTAATGGTAGAGAATCTGCTATTAGATCTATACATAATGCAGGAATTGAAGTAACAGAAATTATCGATGTTACACCAATGCCACATAACGGATGTAGACCTCCTAAAAGAAGAAGAGTATAAACTGTCTCGATAGTAATCGGGATTATTTCAGGACTTTATAATAGTTATCTGAATTTACTCAAAAACAATAATAATTTAATTAATAAGTATAAACTGAAGGATTAAGATTACTAAAGGATAAGCATAAGACCTTAATTTAGAAATTCCCTTCGAAACAAATTTAAAATGGCAAGATATACTGGTCCAAAAACAAAAATCGCTCGTAAGTTTGGTGAAGCTATTTTCGGAGATGATAAAAACTTCGAAAAAAGAAATTACCCTCCTGGGCAACACGGTAACAACCGTCGTAGAGGAAAAAAATCTGAATACGCAATTCAATTAGCTGAAAAGCAAAAAGCTAAATATACCTATGGTATTTTAGAGCGTCAATTCAGAAATATGTTTAAAAAAGCAACAGCTTCTAGAGAAATTACAGGTGTAGTTTTATTACAATTATGTGAGTCTCGTTTAGACAATGTTGTGTTTCGTATGGGTATTGCACCTAGCCGTAGCGCTGCAAGACAATTAGTTTCTCACCGTCATATTTTAGTGAATGGTGAAAAAGTAAACATCCCTTCTTACCAATTAAAACCTGGTGATACTGTAGGTGTAAGAGAAAAATCTAAATCTTTAGAAACTATTGATAACTCGTTAGCAAACGCAAGTCACGTTTACGAGTGGATTACTTGGGATAACGCTATAAAAAGAGGAACTTTTGTTTCTAGACCAGAGCGTTTACAAATTCCAGAAAACATAAACGAACAGTTTATCGTTGAATTATATTCTAAATAATAAAAACACACAATTGCATTATGGCAGTATTTAGTTTTCAAAAACCCGATAAAGTAATTATGATCGACTCGACAGATTTCGAAGGTAAATTCGAATTCCGTCCACTAGAGCCTGGTTATGGACTTACAGTAGGGAACGCATTAAGAAGAGTATTACTTTCATCTTTAGAAGGTTTTGCAATCACTTCAATTAGAATTGAAGGAGTAGATCATGAGTTTTCTACGATTGCAGGAGTAGTTGAGGATGTTACAGAAATGATTTTGAACTTAAAACAAGTATGTTTTAAAAGACAAATCGACGAAGTAGATAACGAAACTGTTACTATTTCTGTTTCAGGAGCTGAACAATTAACAGCAGGAGATTTTCAAAAATTTATCTCTGGTTTTCAAGTATTGAACCCAGATTTAGTGATTTGTAATATGGATCCTAAAGTTAATCTTAATATGGAAATCACTATCGAAAAAGGTAGAGGTTATGTTCCAGCTGAAGAAAATAAAAAAGCAGGAGTTCCTTTCGGAACTATCTTTATAGATTCTATTTACACGCCAATTAAAAATGTGAAGTATAGCGTTGAAAATTTCCGTGTAGAACAAAAAACAGATTACGAAAAATTAACCTTCGAAATCGTTTCAGACGGATCAATAAATCCAAAAGATGCTTTAACTGAAGCAGCAAAAACTTTAATCCATCACTTTATGTTATTTAGTGACGAACGTATTACGTTAGAAGCTGATGAAATAGCACAAACTGAAACGTACGATGAAGAATCACTTCATATGAGACAGTTGCTAAAAACTAAATTGATCGATATGGATCTTTCAGTAAGAGCATTAAATTGTTTAAAAGCTGCTGAAGTAGATACATTAGGAGACTTAGTTTCGTT
This sequence comes from Flavobacteriaceae bacterium, assembly GCA_021648265.1. Lineage (GTDB taxonomy): Bacteria > Bacteroidota > Bacteroidia > Flavobacteriales > Flavobacteriaceae > Marifrigoribacter. Next base: position 9,355 of record JAKITD010000027.1, read on the forward strand.
TAATAAAAACGATTTAATGAAATTTAGAAATTTCGGAAAGAAATCTTTAACTGAACTAGAAGAATTAGTAGATGTAAAAGGATTAAACTTCGGAATGGACCTTTCAAAATACAAATTAGATAAAGATTAATACGTCATATTTTGCTCCTCTAAAATGAGTTGAAGCAAGATGATGATTAAAATAAAATGTCATGAGACACGGAAAAAAAGTAAATCACTTAGGAAGACAAACTGCGCATAGAAAAGCAATGCTTGCAAATATGGCTTGTTCCCTAATTGAGCATAAAAGAATCAATACAACTGTAGCAAAAGCAAAAGCTTTAAAGCAATTTGTAGAGCCTTTAATAACAAAAGCAAAAAATGATACTACACACAATCGTCGTATCGTATTTGGTAGAATTCGCCAGAAAGAAGCAGTAACCGAACTTTTTAAAGAAGTTTCTGTAAAAGTTGGTGACCGTCCAGGAGGATATACTCGTATTATTAAAATGGGTAATCGTTTGGGGGATAATGCAGATATGGCAATGATCGAGTTGGTAGATTACAATGAGATTTATAACGCCGGAAAAGCAGTGAAGAAAAAATCAACACGTCGTTCACGTCGTGGAGGTTCTAAACCAGTTGCCGCTCCTGTGCAAACAGAAGCTAAAAAAGAAGAAGAATAAATGAGGATTTATTTTTAAATAATAAAGGGATAAGCTGTTTAAGTTTATCCCTTTTTTTTTATAACTTTGTTAAAATTAAGTAAATTATGATAAACTTTAGACATATAACTTTAGTTGTTTTTTTATTTATTATAGAAACCAACGCGCAGAGTGTATATAATTTTGAAACTGAAAACTTAACCTATCAAGACTTAACAGGAAGTATCTCCTTAAATAATGGAGAATATTGGGATGATCCTGAATTTATAATCCCTTTTGGATTTGATTTTCAGATAAGCTCTTTTTTGTTTGATACAATATATGTAATTGAATTTGGTCCAGGTGGAATTTTATCTTCTTCAAATAATGATACTGGGATATTGCCAATTTTTGCTCCAATTACTCAAGATATTGAAAGTAGGGAAGACGTAAAAGGAAATTCAACTTCACCTATTTCATACAAAGTTGAAGGTGTAGCTGGAAGTCAGATTTTAAAAATTGAATGGAAAAATTTTGGTTTTTATGGCGATACTACTGAAAATGATTTTATGAACATGCAGGTTTGGTTATATGAAGGAACTAATGTTATTGAATACCGTTATGGAGAGAGCGATATAAATAATCCAAATGAATCCTTTGAAGGAGGAACAGGCCCTGTTGTTATTTTGTTTACATCTTTTAATATAGATACAGGAGTTTTCGTAGATAACGGCTATATGTTACATGGTAACCCAGAAGATCCGTCTGTACTAGTATATGAAGCAGGAAGTGAACCTGGAGAACTAGCCGCCTTAGAGGGTATAATACCAAACGGAACCGTTTATCGCTTTACTCCAGAAGAACTTTCTATAGAGGATTATCAAGAAATAGAATTTAATATTTTTCCAAATCCAGTGTCTAGTTACCTCTTTTTTCAAACAAACATCACTGAATATAAAGTAAGTGTTTATAATAATCTAGGACAGGAAATGTATGTGCAAAATAACCAAGAAAACAGTATAAATGTTTCAAACCTTAGTAGTGGATTATATATCGTGAAATTTGAAACAGAAAAAGGTTTTGTAAATAAAAAATTTATAAAAAAAGAATGAGTTTTTAAGTAGAATTTAAAAATATAGGCTCTAAATAGTATTCTTTTTTTTTGAGAATTAATTTGTATAGAAAGAATGATAAACCTATAATTTATTGTATTCTTTTAAACTATTTTTGTAAAACAAATAATATTATGAAATACCAACCACGCAAAAAAGCATTAATCCTTCTGGCAGATGGCACTATTTTTCACGGAAAAGCAGTAGGAGAGAAAGAAGGGACCGCATTCGGAGAAGCTTGTTTTAACACAGGAATGACAGGTTACCAAGAAATATTTACCGACCCATCTTACTTTGGACAATTAATGGTAACCACCAATGCACATATTGGTAATTATGGAGTTACTGAAAATGAAGTAGAATCAGATTCTATTAAAATTGCAGGACTTATCTGTAGAAATTTTAGTTATAATTATTCTAGAGTTCAAGCAAATGGTTCCTTAGAATCTTTTCTGGAAAAAAACAATTTACTTGCCATAAGCGATGTTGACACTAGAGCCTTGGTTTCGTACATACGAGATAATGGAGCAATGAATGCTGTAATAACTACGGAAGTTGATAACCTTGAAAGCTTAAAGAAACAACTAGCAGAAGTTCCTAATATGAAGGGAATGGAACTAGCCTCAAAAGTTTCTACTAAAGAGCCTTATTTCTTCGGAAATGAAAACGCAACCTATAAAGTTTCTGCTTTAGATATTGGAATTAAGAAGAACATTCTTAAAAACTTATCGGAAAGAGATTGCTATATTAAAGTATTTCCTTACGATTCTACTTTTGAGGAGTTGAAGTCTTTTAATCCAGACGGTTATTTCTTGTCTAACGGCCCTGGAGATCCGGAGCCATTAACTCAGGCAATTAAAACTACACAAGATGCGATTGAAAGCGGAAAACCAATTTTCGGAATTTGCTTAGGACATCAAGTATTGGCATTGGCAAATGGGATTTCTACTTACAAAATGCATAATGGGCATCGTGGAATTAATCACCCTATTAAGAACTTACAAACGGGTAAAGGAGAAATTACTTCACAAAACCATGGATTTGCAATCAGTAGAGAAGATACCGAGCAAAATGAGAATATAGAAATTACCCACGTTCATCTTAACGATCATACCGTTGCTGGAATTAAAATGAAAGATAAACCAGTTTTTTCAGTTCAATATCATCCAGAGGCAAGTCCTGGACCACATGATGCTGCTTATCTTTTCGATGAATTTGTAGCTAACATTAAAAAATATAAATAATTAATCATTATTTGTTTTCATCATTAAGTGGTGGGGAAAATAAAATATAAATATAATTATGAGCATAATAATAGATATCCATGCAAGACAAATTTTTGACTCAAGAGGAAATCCAACCATCGAAGTAGATGTCATCACAGAAAATGGTTTTATGGGACGTGCTGCGGTTCCTTCGGGAGCTTCAACAGGAGTTCATGAAGCGGTAGAGTTACGTGATGGAGGTGATGATTATATGGGGAAAGGAGTGCTACAAGCGGTAGAAAATGTCAACGGTAAAATTGCAGGAACACTTTTAGGAGTATCTGTTTTTGAACAAGAAGAAATAGATAAAATAATGATCGAATTGGACGGAACACCTAACAAATCTGTTTTAGGTGCTAATGCAATTTTAGGAGTTTCATTGGCTGCTGCTCATGCTGCTGCTTTAGAAGTTGGAATGCCATTGTATCGTTATGTGGGTGGGGTAAGTGCTAAGACGCTTCCTGTACCGATGATGAATATCATCAATGGTGGTTCTCATAGTGATGCTCCGATTGCCTTTCAGGAATTTATGATTGTACCCGTAAAAGCTTCTAATTTTACAGAAGCAATGAAAATGGGAAGTGAAATTTTCCATCATCTTAAAAAAGTATTATACGACAGAGGTTTAAGTACTGCTGTTGGTGATGAAGGAGGCTTTGCACCAAAATTAAAAGGTACAGAAGATGCACTAGAAACCATCGCAGAGGCTGTTGGAAATGCGGGTTATAAAATGGGCGACGAAGTAATGATTGCTTTAGATTGTGCAGCAGCGGAATTCTATGTAGATGGAAAATACGATTATTCAAAATTTGAAGGAGAAAACGGAAAAATTAGGACTTCAAAAGAGCAAGCAGAATATTTAAATGAATTAGCAGATAAGTATCCAATCATTTCTATTGAAGACGGAATGGATGAAGACGATTGGGAAGGTTGGAAATATCATACCGAACTTACAGGAGCTAAAACACAATTGGTAGGAGACGATTTATTTGTAACCAATGTAGAACGTTTATCTAGAGGAATTAAAGAAGGAATTTCTAATTCAATATTGATTAAAGCAAATCAAATTGGCACGCTTTCAGAAACCATTGCAGCTGTAAATATGGCTCACAATGCTGGATACACAACGGTAATGTCACATCGTTCTGGTGAAACAGAAGACAATACCATTGCAGATTTAGCAGTAGCATTAAACTGTGGACAGATTAAAACAGGTTCTATGTCTCGTAGCGATCGTATGGCAAAATACAATCAATTACTTCGTATTGAAGAGCAATTAGGAGATGTTGCTTATTTTCCAGGATTAAATGCTTTTAAAATATAGACAATAGCAACATAATAGTCTTATCTAAAAAGCCCAAAATCCACCCGAATTTTGGGCTTTTTATTGTAACAATAAGATACCAGATTGTGTTGTCTTTTTATAGGGTTAAAAAAATAATTTCCCCATTAATTTAAATATTTTAATATGAGTGCATTAAAAGACAAGTTGCTAGAGAAAATCTAAGTGCATAGACCTAGCTACCAGACTGATGAAAGAGTTTGGAGATGTGGTTATAGATCAAGAAAAGCGTCACAAGTTATCGGGGGTATGAGAGGGATAAAAGGTCTTGTTACTGATATTTCATATTTAGATCCAGAAAAAGGAATAAGATATCGTGGTTATACACTTCCAAGGTATTTGAAAAATCACCAAAACCAAAAGGAGCAGAAATGCCTTACATTGAAGGTTTGTATCATTTACTTTTAACATATGAAAGATGACGAATTGTTTAAAAATGTAGAGCACTTTATAAAGTGGTTCCAGATATTTTAAGAGAACAAGGAAAAGCGAAAAACCCTTGGACAAATGTAGATGCGCAATCGGGTGTTGTACAATGGCACTATGGAATTAAAGAATTCGATTTCTATACCGTTTTGTTTTTCATTGGAAGATCATTCGGAGTGCTATCAAATATTATTTGGTAAGAGCATTGGGATATTCCTTAGAGAGGCCAAAATCTATCACTACTGACATGTTAGAGGAAATGGTTGGAATAAAAAAAAGAAGATTTTAAAGAAGAACTAATAACTTCTTAAAAGAAGATTTTAAGTGTAATTACAGGTTGAAAATGGCGACTATTACTTTTGTAATAGTCGCCATTTTATTGTTAAAATATAATTAAAAACAAACGAATTTTCATACCTTAGCATCCTCTCAATAATTAACTTAAAACACAAAGAAATGTCAAGAATAGCCACTATCGAAATAGACGGTAAAAAATACGAATTTCCTGTAATTGAAGGAACTGAAAACGAATTAGCCATCGATATTAAAACCCTTCGCACAGTTACTGGAGGTGTTACTACTATCGATCCAGGTTATAAAAACACAGGTTCTTGTGAAAGTGCCATTACTTTTTTAAATGGAGAAGAAGGAATTCTTAGATATCGCGGTTATTCAATTGAAGAATTAGCAGAAAAGGCAGATTTTCTTGAAGTAGCTTATTTGTTGATTTTTGGAGAATTACCAACAAAAGAAGAGTTAGATAAATTTCATTCAGATATAAAAAGCCATGCGATTGTTGATGAAGATATAAAAAAGATTTTAGATGGTTTTCCTAAAGCAGCACATCCAATGGGAGTACTTTCTTCTCTAACTAGTGCTTTAGTCGCTTTTAATCCAACATCAGTTAATGTAGATTCAGAAGAAGAAATGTACAATGCTATTGTTCGTATTTTAGGGAAATTTCCAGTACTTACTGCTTGGGCTTATCGCAAACACGCAGGGCTTCCGTTAGATTATGGAGATAATTCTTTGGGTTATGTAGAGAATTTTATGAAAATGATGTTTAAAAAACCTACAGAAGAATATGAATGTAATCCAGTTGTAGTGGATGCTTTGGATAAACTTTTAATCCTTCACGCAGATCACGAGCAAAACTGTTCTACTTCTACAGTAAGAATTGTAGGCTCTTCAAATGCTGGGTTATTTGTTTCCCTTTCAGCAGGAATTAACGCACTTTGGGGACCACTTCATGGAGGTGCAAACCAGGCGGTGATTGAAATGTTAGAAGCTATCAAAGAAGACGGAGGTGATACTAAAAAATATATGTCAAAAGCCAAAGATAAAAGTGATCCTTTTAGATTAATGGGCTTTGGTCACCGAGTTTATAAAAACTTTGATCCTAGAGCAAAAATAATTAAAGTTTCCGCAGATAAAGTAATGCACGAATTGGGAGTTGAAGACCCTATTTTAGAAATAGCAAAAGGACTGGAAAAAGAAGCTTTGGAGGATCCGTATTTTGTAAAAAGAAAATTATATCCGAATGTAGATTTCTATTCAGGAATTATTTACAGAGCATTAGGGATTCCTACAGATATGTTTACACCAATGTTCGCTCTTGGAAGATTGCCAGGTTGGATTGCACAATGGCGTGAAATGAGACTTCGTAAAGAACCAATTGGAAGACCAAGACAGATTTATATTGGTGAGACTTATCGTCCTTTTAAGAAAGTTGAAGATAGATAATATAAAGTTTATTAGTAACGGTGTGACTTCAAGTCACACCGTTATTGTTTTAATACTTAAATTATTGTAAATGAAAAAACAAATTAAAATAATTAAAAACAGGTCTGATATTGGTGCAGGAACACGAGGTTCTGATATGGGAATTGATGCCATAGAAATTGCAGCTATCAATAACAAAAATGATTATTTTAATTTATTTGAATTTGTAGATGTTGAAACTGAAAACGAATCGATTTACAACAAAGTAAACAACCCATTTGGTAAACGTATCAATTTTGTTTTAAACCAGTGTACTCGTTTAAGTGAAGTAGTGAAAGCTACGATTGATAAAAATGAATTTCCCTTAGTGCTTTCAGGAGATCATTCTTCGGCTTTAGGAACTATTTCAGGAATAAAAGCCGCTTTTCCAAATAAAAGATTGGGTGTGGTTTGGGTTGATGCTCACGCGGATATTCATTCTCCTTATACTTCGCCTTCCGGAAATGTCCACGGAATGCCATTAGCAGCAGCCATAGCAGATGATAACTTAGATTGTCAAGTAAATCAAGTAACCGATGAAGTAAAAACTTGTTGGAATGCAATGAAAAATATTGGTGTAACAGGAGCAAAAGTTTTAGCTGAAGATGTGATTTATTTTGGAGTTCGTGATACTGAAGAACCTGAAGACAAACAAATTGAAAAACTTGGCATCAAAAATTATATGGTCGATGAAGTCCGTTATCGAGGCTTAGAAACTTGTGTTAATGAGGCTTTAGAAACCCTTTCAGATTGTGATTATATTTATATTTCTTTTGATGTAGATAGTATGGATTGCGATTTAATCTCCTACGGAACAGGAACACCAGTACCCAAAGGTTTTGATCAATTTGAAATTATTGAAATCATTAACCGAATCATCGCTTCCCAAAAGGTAGCTTCAATTGAATTTGTGGAGGTAAACCCACTCCTAGATTTAAAAGGAAACAAAATGGCAGAAACTGCTTTTGAGGTGTTGGATGCGGTGACACGAAGTTTGAAATAAGAGTTTAGGTTTTTAAATATTTAATTTAGGAGAAGATTAAAATAGTACTCAGAAATTAGATTTTTTTTTTTAGTAACAGTTTTCCCGCTTTCTAAAACAATTTTTCAAAATACACACCATTTAATAAATTTTTAATATCCACTTCGGTATTGGCAACTTCTTTTACTTGTTGTCCTAGTTGATTGTGGTAGTTAAGTCGGTGGATTTAATGTAGAAAGAGCCACCTGAATCTGTTTTAACCGAAACAAATTTTTCCCCGGATTCAAAATATCCTTCTTGATTCAACCGTATATCTTCACTAAGCTGAGAATAACAAAATGTAGTAACGAGAGTAAAGAAACTTAATGTAAATATTTTTATTACGGAAGTTTTCATTGCTGATTTAATTTTTAACAATTTTCTTAATAGCTATTTTCCCACTTTGAGAAGTTATTTTTAGAATATATATTCCGTTAGATAACCTTGAAACATCAACTTCTTGGGTGGTTACTTCTTTTATTTTTTGCCCTAATTGGTTATAAATGGTTACTTTTTCTAAAGTTTCATTTTTTAAATTAATTGTAAAAGTATTTGATACTGGGTTTGGAATTATCGTAATATTATTAATTAAATTATCTGAAACTCCTAAAAACGGTTCTACGGTTAGTTCAAAAGAATTATCACTTATGTTACCAGATTGATCCTCTCCCGTAAAGGTTATTGTATAAGTACCTCCTTCTGGCAACAAGGTTCCAGAAGCAGGATTTTGTGTTGTAATAGTAACGGGATTTGTACAATTATCGGTAGCGGTAGCTTCTCCAGTTGCAAAATAATCCGGTAATATATACGTGTTTGTATTATTTGCTAACACTGTTTGGTCTATCAGACAGGTTACTATTGGCACTACAGTATCTTCTACGGTAACCACAGCTGTACAAGTATCGGTATTTCCGGAAGCATCGGTTACGGTTAAAGTTACGTCATTGTTTCCAATATTACTACAATCAAAAGATGAAATGTCTATGCTTGTTGAAGCAATTTCGCAGTTATCTGCACTACCGTTATCCACATCAGTAGTAGTGATGTTTACTTGTCCGTTTACATCTAATTGAACGGTGATGTTTTGACAGGAAGCTGTTGGTAAAACAGTGTCTTCTACGGTAACCACAGCTGTACAAGTATCGGTATTTCCGGAAGTATCGGTTACGGTTAAAGTTACGTCATTGTTTCCAATATTACTACAGTCAAAAGTTGAAATGTCTATGCTTATAGTGTTGAATCCTGTAGAGCCTCCATTTACATCATCTGCGATAATGGTTACTGTTCCATTTGTATTAAGTTGAGTTGTAATATCTTGACACTGAGCAGTGAGTGTTATTGTGTTCATACCTTCGTTTCTCCACCTAACATAATTAAAACTCCAGCGATAATTCTGATTATACGTTTTAGTGTTCCAACCAACATTTGTTGTTGCAACACCTGCTTCCCAAAGTTTATCTCCTATATTTATATAATCTAGGTCTCCAGTTTGTTTAAATACCCAAGCGTATAGTGGGCAAATTAATAAGTTTAGCGCAGGAGCAGGACTAGCACTGTTAATGCTTTCGTAACGTAAGGCTGAATAACCAGTTCCTCCTTCATCACCCCAAGTTGCATAATTGTAGCCACTCATATCTTCTACCCACATTAATTTACCTGCATTATCACCACTTTCAACGGTTGCTGTATATCTCATGTGATATGCTACTTGTTGAAGTGCTTCTGGTATAGTACGAGTTGAATTGTACAATACTGATGGATGTGTAAATAGTGCTGAAGGATCTCGATTATTTTCAATTTCCCATTCATAAAATTCTATAAGTGCTTCAGAAGTTAGGGCTATCATAAATGGAGATAGCCTATGAGTATCTGGAGAAGCGTAGGTTTCTGTTATCCATTCATCTAAATGTTTCATAGACATTGCTATATAGATAGCAAGTGCTTCTTCTTGGCGAGGATGCCCAAATTTTTCAGCATTTATATGTGCAGAAATCATATAAGCAATTTCACGAGAACGTCTTTCGTAATACCAATTTGCTGTATAACTAGAAATTAATACGTTTGCATAAGAACCATTATCACGCATTCTTAAAACACCTTCAATAGATATAGGGTCTGATGTCCGTTCTGCATCCATTGCTATACCATGAGAAAATCGTCTCCAACCTTGTACATACCATGGAATAGTATTATTATAATTAAAACGTGCATCTAAATATACTCTATAAATACGTTCGGCTTCTTGTGCGTGCGCATTCCATGGTTCTGCTTGTTCGGTATAATCTGCTATTTGAAAATAGATACGTTGGGCGTCATAATAAATTCCATTATGCTCGTACATACCTCCATTTGTTGGAGGGTCATAAGTTTGTAAATAAACTCCCCAATGATCGCCCCAAGTTGTCATATTACTTTCCCATTGCTCGAATAAAGGAGGTTGTGCATTGGTTTTAATGGTGAAAATGAATAAAAGAATTATTAGTGATAATAGTAGCCTGAGTTTTTGGTTTACTTGTTTCATAATACTGATGAATTTGGTTAGTTTTTGGTCTATTTTTTTATAAATTTTACAGTTGTTTCTGTCTTGTCAGATGTGAGCTTTAGGAAATAAATACCTGAATTTAAATATGATATATTTATTTGATTAGTATTGAACGAAGAATTAGATAGAACTTCTTGTCCTATTGTGTTGTATATTTTATAACTTTTAATAGATTGTCCTAAAGAATTAATAGTTAGGATATTTTTTGCGGGATTAGGATAGATTTGAATTTTATTTTCAATTTCAGTATTGATACCTAATATTTCAACTGGTGATTTAAGTAATATAACTCCTTCGCTCTGACCTAAAGTTATACTTGTAATTGCTGGACCGTTTGTGTTATCATCAAGCAACGGATAATACTCGCCATCTAGTTGATGTGTTACAGGGTTGTTGCCAATATTTGCCCATCCGCCACTACCAAATTGTGCAATAACTAGTGCATTGGAATATTCTCTTGCTAAAGTTTGATAATCAGATCCACTTGCAAATTCATAAAAGCGATCGGTATTTGTTATTCCCCAATAATCAGCACTAGTTTTTGCTATAGGTACTCCAATGTTTATCTCCATATTTGGGTGCCAATGTGTTGGCTCAAAATTACCGTATGGATAACCGCCATAATTTCCTGCATTACCTTTATGAAACATAAAATGCGCATTTGGGTGATTTATCAGATAATGTGATGCCAAGATAAATTGTATAAAGTTATACGGAATTTCTGTAGGTGGAGCAAAATTAGTTTGGCTACGAACAAACATTTCACGACCATTGTCCATATCATCATACATTTGTACCATGCGTTGAATACGATTTCTGTTAGTAGTGCTGGTAATTAGATACTCTATGGATAAATGCATGGTTTCATCGCGATAGTCCATGTAAATATTAGACATCCAGTTATAAACCATATCAACATCAGCAGCATTTACATTAATCACAAATGAATCGCTAATATTTTGCTTTAGAAAGACCTCTAGTTCCATTTTCGCATCTGCTAAATCTTGGCGTACTATTATATAAACATCTTCTTCACTCAGACTACCATCTGGATTTAGTTCCATAGTGTTTTCTAAATTACTAGTCCAGAAGGCCTCGTTTGCTATGCCATCATAAGTATCAAGAAACAAACCATCCATATAAGTATTTGCCAGTCCAGGAATTGCCAATCTATCTAATGCCAATGCCTCAAATGCTCTTCTAAAAACATTAGAGGATACGTTAATTCCAGGCCATCCGTGATTCCAACGTACTCTGGCTCTTGAGTCAAATGCTGTTGGTGCCCAGCCATTAGGATATCCAGGCACTATAATTTCGCCATCATCAGCAGTAGTATATGTCCAATCTCCACTAAAATTAGGAAAACTAGTACCGTCAACTGGTTGTGGTGAGGCAGTATCAGTAAATAGATAATACTTATCCCTTTGCCCTTGAATAGGTAATAACAGGTGTGGAACACCATTAATAGGATGCGTAGCACCATCCATATCTGTAACAATCAACCTTGCTCCAGCAGGTAAATCATAGCGTCGGACTAGTTCTATAACTGCTGGATTTGATTGTTCTATGTTGACAACTCCTGGAGTACCTGGCCAAGGTGTGTATTCAGTATCTAAAATACGCACAGGTGTATCAACAGTATAATGATAATAAATATCCTCAGGATTCAAACCGTTATTAGTAGCCCAGTTTTCCATCCAGTTTCCTTGGCTATAACTAATACTATGATATGCCAAATAAAACATACCTTTGGTGTTTGGATTTGCTCCTTTCACTGCATTGTAAACTGCGGCATCCCACTGCCCACCGCCAACAATCCAGTCGTGCCGTTGGGCTAGCCATACGGCTTGATCCAGACGGTCACTGAGAACTGCATAATCATAACCAAAGGTTTTGATGTGTGGGAAATTTTGTTGAGCAATAACAAAACTTGTTGATAGAATCATTATTGTTGCTAATAGTGTCCTGAATTTTGTGTGTACTAGTTTCATAAATTACTAAATTTAAATTGGTTAGAGCATTTGCTATTCTATTATAAATTTCACTGCTATTTCTTCCTTATCAGATATTAATTTTAAAAAATAAATACCTGAGTTTAAATGCGATATATTTATTTGATTCGTATTGAATGAAGAACTAGATTGAACTACTTGTCCAGTTGTATTGTATATTTTATAAATTATAACAGCCTGTTCTTTATTAGCAATCGTTAGTACATCTTTTACGGGATTAGGATAGATTTGAATTTTATTTTCTATTTCAGTATTGATACCTAATATTTCAACTGGTGATTTAAGTAATATAACTCCTTCGCTCTGACCTAAAGTTATACTTGTAACTGCTGGACCGTTTGTGTTATCATCAAGCAACGGGTAATACTCGCCATCTAGTTGATGTGTTACAGGATTGTTGCCAATATTTGCCCATCCGCCACTACCAAATTGTGCAATAACTAGTGCATTGGTGTATTCTCTTGCTAAAGTTTGATAATCAGATCCACTTGCAAATTCATAAAAGCGATCGGTATTTGTTATTCCCCAATAATCAGCACTAGCTTTTACTATAGGGACTCCAATATTTATTTCCATATTTGGATGCCAATGTGTTGGTTCTGGATTTCCGTAAGGATATCCTCCATAGTTTCCAGCATTTCCATAATGATACATAAAATGTGCATTCTCATGATTTATTAAATAATGTGCAGTTAAAGCAAATTGTATAAATCTAAATGGTATTTCTGTTGGTGGAGCAAAATTTGTTTGACTTCGGATAAAAAATTTGCGACCGTCATCCATATCATCATATATTTGTTTAAAACGCGGTATTCTATGTAAATTGGTAGTAGTTGTAACAAGAAATTCTATACTTAAATCCATAAAATCATCACGATACTGCTCATTATATAAATTACTGTGTAAACCATAAATATAATCGGCATCTGCTGAGTTAGGTTGAACTCTAAAATTTGGATTTCCTGTTCTTTGATATAAAAAACTCTCTAATTCATTTTTAGAGTTTACGAGGTCTTCTCTTACCTGTGTATAAATTTCTTCAATAGTACCAATATCTTTCATTTCAATGGTGTTTTCTAAATGGCTACTCCAATTTCCTGTTTCGACAATTCCTTCAAAAGTGTCTAGAAATAATCCTTCTGCAAACACATCTATTGTTCCTTCAAGCGTTACAATATATAATGCTAATTCTCGAAAGGCTTCTCTAAAAGCTTGTGATGATGGATTTATACCTACCCATCCACCATTCCACCTAACACGAAGTCTTGATTCTTCTAATGTTTCTGCTGAACCTCCACCAAAGCCAGGTATTGTAAGTGTGTTGCCATTGGCAAGATTTATTGTTGTATCATAATAATAATGATAATAAAGGTCTTCAGGATTATGTCCGTTATTTGTTGCCCAATCCTCAATCCAAACCTGTGTAATTGGTGCTATGCTATGATAAGGTAAGTATTTCATTATCTTAGCATTGGGATTTTCGTCTTTTATGGTATTGTAAGTTAGTGCATCTAGGTAATCAACGCCTTGAGAAGACCAATTTCCTTTTGTGCCTACGACCCAGTCGTGATGATTGGCTAACCATCTCAAGTTATCAAGAAATGCACCATTGTTATCTTGAAATCGTATATAGTCAAAACCAAATGTTTTAATGTGTGGGAAGTTTTGTTGAGCAATAGTATAATTTGTAGATAGTATAATTGTTGCTAATAAAAATAATTTGAGTTTTTTGTTTAGGTTTTTCATAATTTAGAGAATTATTAGTTTTATATTTTAACTGTTTTCTTACTAGCCGTTTTTCCATCCCGAGACATCGGGATAATTTTCACAAAATAAATACCTTTTGATAAGTTTGAAATATTCACTCCGCTAGTAGTTGTTTCTTTTATTTATTGAGCAACTGGTATAATGTCGACTGTTCTTTTAATTTGTTTTCCTCCTAACATTACTAAATAACTAGTAATAATAATTATCACTAAAATTATAATAACAATTATTTTCATTGTGTTTTACTTACAGTTAACTTGGAACAGCGATTTCTCTTCTATTTTATAATTCTTGGACTCTTGTAATGTAAAATCCTTTAAAATTTTATAAGTATAGATAATTGACATGTTATGAAATGAATTATCATTGTTGGTATATTCTTCTCCTTCTACATAACTTTTTGTATTTATAAAAGCGTTTTTTTCGGTATTAAATTGATGATGTTTATGTATGTCTTGATGCTCTTTATCACTTTCAATTCCTCCAAACATATTATACGATGGATTGACGTAAAAGATATCTTTATTAGCCTCTGCTTCCATAAACTTTCTGATAAATTTAATTTCTTCAGAATCTTCTTCTAGTGGTATTTTTTTAGAATCAGAGAATGATGGGTAATATTTTCCTTTAAAATAAAGTGTATTATCTTTAAATAGTGCTGAAAATGGTAGCGTTTCTATTTTTTCTTGATTTGTAGAAATGGCTATAAAATCATTATATCCTTCGGAGTTTTTAAAAGTTAAAATTTCACCCTTTTTTTGATCGTACTTTTTAGTCATGAACAAAATATTATTCACACTTGTATTGAATGTATATACATACGGGAAAGAAAAACAATTGGCACCAACATTAAATATTCGTTGCATGGTATATTTGCGATTTTTTGTTGAATTTAACTGAGTAAACGTTTGATTATCTTCAAAACCGCTAAAAAATATCTTTGAATCATCTTTTAAATCTTTATTGTGTCTTCCGTATAATTCAAATGCATTTTTTTTGTTTGGTGTAAATTGAACAGTATTACTATCTGTTATTTGCCACTTTCCTGTTTGGATACCTCCGTAATGTAAAATTGCATAATCCCCATTTTCTAATATGTTTAATTGAGCTCCAGAATCTATATCATAAGTTCCTATTATATTGAGTTTGTTTTGAGCACTTGCTGTTTTTGTCATAACAATTATTGTTATTAATATTAGTTTAATTATTTTCATTCTTTGATTATCTTTTTAATTCCAGTTTTACCACTTTGCGAAGAGATTTTTACAAAATAAATACCATTAGATAAATTGAGATTCTTACTTGAATATGCCAATTACTTCGTTTGTTTTTATCTTATTTTGTTATATGTTCTCTATAATTACCCAACAATTTTAGTGTTATATACTATGCTTATCAGTTACATATTATTAAAATAAATATTTTTGCTTCTTTATTTGATATTGATCAAATTTTCACTGAAAATATATAAAAAATCGATTAAAACCAAAATAAATCGACTAAACGCACAAAATGTTAACGAAATTGTTTTTGAAGAAGATGTTGGTTAGCGTTAGTTCTTGCGTAAAATTGAAATAGTTTATTTAGATTATATTCTATAAAAAATATTATTAGTGTCCGATAAAAGATTAAAAGATCGCTCCGCTGAAAGATAAAAGACTTAGTTCTAACTATCATATAAACAGTAGGTTAGACTGTTGTGTTTATGTAGTAAACAAGCATTAATAAAAAAACAGAAAAGCAAGGTGTCTCTTTTTAATAAAGCTTGATTCTAAACTATATATAGGTTTTCAAGAAAACATAAAATTTTTAACAAGTTTAATCTTTCCTATATATAAGTTGATAAACCTACAAGATATCTAAGCCCTTGCAGGAGATTCAATCCGTATTTTCTTGATAAATGAATGTGAAATAGCTTTATATAAAACGTATATTTGCAGTCAAAATTTTAAGAAATGACCCTTCAGGAAACATTAGAAATACAAATTAAAAAAGCGATTCAAAGCTTATATCAAGCCAATTTAGAAACCGTAGAATTTCAAGCAACTCGCAAGGAATTTGAAGGTGATATTACGGTGGTTGTTTTTCCAATGTTACGAGTGGTAAGAGGAAATCCGGTTCAGATTGGAGAATCTATTGGGAACTATTTGGTTGAAAATGTTGAAGAAATTACCAAGTTTAATGTGGTAAAAGGTTTTTTAAATCTTGTTATATTAGACTCCTATTTTATTAACTTTTTTAATGAAGTAGGCGATTTTTCAGACTTCGGAAAAGTTTCAGGAGATGCAGAAACTATTATGGTAGAATATTCTTCACCAAATACCAACAAACCGTTACATTTAGGTCATATTCGAAATATTTTATTAGGATATTCAGTTTCAGAAATTTTAAAAGCCTCTGGTAAAAAAGCCTATAAAACCCAGATTATCAATGATCGTGGAATTCATATTTGTAAAAGTATGTTGGCTTGGAAGAAGTTTGCTCCTAAAGATAAAAATGGAATTCGTGAAACTCCAGATTCTACAGATTTAAAAGGAGATAGTTTTGTTGGAAAATATTATGTGTTGTTTAATGATGAGTTAATAAAGCAAAATTTGGATTTACATGCAAAAGCTGTAGGTCAACTTTTAAAAATATCTAAAGAAGATAAAAATCAATTTGATATTTCTGAATGTATTGAAAAGTCTGATTTAAGTAAAAAATTCTATAATGCATTAGGAAATTCAATTAAAGAATATATAAAGTTCAAAAATAATTTATTGGATAATGAATTGCCATTTTCTGATAATCTTGATTATGTTTTTGATGATTCAGATGATTCTGTTGTAAGAGACAGAATGGATTTTAATATTGCAATTGGTAGAGCAAATAATAATCTTACTGAAAAAGAAACACTAAAAGCAAATAAAATATTTAATGAAAATTTTATTTCTCAAATTGAAATTTTAGGAGAAGCCCAACAAATGTTGTTAAAATGGGAAGCAGGCGATGAGGAAACCGTAGCTCTTTGGAAAAAAATGAATGCTTGGGTTTATAAAGGTTTTGATAAAACTTACGCTTCATTAGGAGTAGATTTTGACAAATTATATTATGAAAGTAACACCTATCTTTTAGGAAAAGATAATATAGAAGAAGGTCTTAAAAAAGGCGTTTTCTTTAAAAAAGAAGATGGTTCTGTTTGGTGCGATTTAACCGAAGACGGATTGGATGAAAAATTGGTGTTGCGTAGCGATGGCACTGCAGTTTATATGACACAGGATATTGGTACAGCGATACAAAGAGCTAAAGATTTTCCAGAAGTAACCGGAATGATTTATACGGTAGGTAACGAGCAAGATTATCATTTTAAAGTGCTGTTTTTAATCCTAAAAAAATTAGGGTACAATTGGGCAGAACATCTGTATCATTTAAGTTACGGAATGGTAGATTTGCCTTCAGGAAAAATGAAAAGCCGTGAAGGAACCGTTGTAGATGCAGACGATTTAATTGCAGATATGGCAGCTACTGCCAAAAAAATTAGTGAAGAATTAGGTAAGATTGATGATTTTTCGGAAGAAGAAAAGGAAGAATTATTTCAAACGATAGGTTTAGGAGCTTTAAAATATTATATCTTAAAAGTAGATCCGAAAAAACAAATTCTTTTTAATCCTGAAGAAAGTGTAGATTTTCAAGGGAATACAGGACCTTTTATACAATATACCTACGCGAGAATACAGTCTGTTTTACGTAAGGCCACTTCGACTCCGCTCAGTGATCAAAACGATCAGTCACTAAACAACTCCAGCACTGAGCGGAGCCGAAGTGCTGTGAAAATGCATCCAAAAGAAAAAGAACTCATCAAACAACTTCAATTATTCCCTGAAACCATTCAACAGGCAGCGGCTAATTACAGCCCAGCTTTAATTGCAAATTACACCTATGAATTGGTGAAAGTTTTTAATTCATTTTATCAAAATATTTCAATTTTTGGGGCAGATACAGAAGAGGAGAAAGTTTTTAGAATTCAATTATCCAAAGCCGTTTCAGAAGTAATAAAAACAGCTTTTAATTTATTGGGAATTCAGGTTCCAGAGAGAATGTAGTTTTAAAATAAAAGCTGTATAGAAATATTTGGAGTAATACCTAAAGAGATTTCATCAATTTTATTGACTTGAGATATTCCGTTACTATCTTTAATAATAGTGTAACGGGTATTCAATATATTTTCTTTGTTAAAGATATTTAAAATCGCAAAATTGAACTTTGTTTCAATTCTTTCAGACATTTTCCAGCGGTATTCCGCCGATAAATTTGCTCTAAAATAATCAGGCAGTCGCTGAGCATTTGGAAGGTTGTAATTAATAAATTCTTCAAGATTGAGTTCGATAATTTCATTTCCTTCAACGGGAGTTGTGTAGGGTTTTCCGCTGTGCCAATTAAAACCTAATGATGCTTTAAATTTTTTGTGAGTGTAAGTACTAGCGAGGGTAAATGAGTTTCGAACATCGATATTATTTGCAAACTCTGAAGGAACTAGTTCTTCAAACTGATAATCGTTTTTTGAATAAGTATAACTCAACCAAGCACTAAAGGAATTCATCTTTTTATTCAAGGTGAATTCGGCTCCTTTTACAGTGTAATTTCCAGTGGTTTTTACAAATTGAAACTGGTTTTGAAACCCTTGATTGGCTGAGGTAATTCCATCTACATATTTATAAAACCCTTCCAGATTTATAAACCAATTATGTTGGTTGTACAAAAAACCAATAGAGGCTTGTTTGCTTTTAATTATAGGAATATCATTTTCGTTTGCCAAAACCCAACGATTTTTTTCAACACCTAAAAAATCGCTCTGAAAATCGATACGCTGAGTGGTTGTCTGGTTTTTAAATTCGCCTAAAACTTCTACTGCAAATTCGTTGCCAATTTTTTGATGAACACTCAACCTTGGTTCGGCTAAGAAAGCACTTAATTTCGGAAAATAATTTGCTCTAATCCCTGCATTAATAACAGTTTTGTTATCATTAGGAGTATATTCGAAATTTCCGAAAACGATGTGTGATTGTAAGACCTTTTTTTCATAAAATCGGAATCTCGGTAAATTTACATCTTGCGTATTGGCGATTCCTGTTTCTGAAAAATGATAGCCTGTTTGTACAGCAACTTTATTAGAAAATTTTATGGAAGCATCTAATTTAATTCCTGTTTCCAAGACTTCGTTTTCTTGCTGAATTATTTGAGTAGTAAGAATGTCTTTGTTGGTGGAGTTTAGTTTGTACGAAGTGCCATAAGCAAAAGCTGTTGTCTTTAATTTGTCGCTCCAGTTTCTTGTCCAAGAAAGACTTCCTACATTTGATTTTTGTTCTAAAATACTGGTTTTTGATGTGTTGGTTTCTGAAATGGTTTCGGTGAAATCCAGTTCGTTTTCCATTGTTAAAAAATTAATTCGGATTTTGTCTTTTTCAGAAATATTCCATAATAATTTAGCACTAAAATCAAAAAAACTAAAATCTTCATCGCTTAAAATAGTAGAGGAACTTCCGGTGTTTTGAACATTTGTAATTTCGGTATCTTGAAAAATACGATTGGCATACGATGTGTAAACTAAAGATTCAAAAAGATGATTAATGGATTTTCTTCCAGAAACTTGCAATCCTAGTTTTTTGGTAATTGGCACACTAATAAAAGCATTGGCGTTAATTAGATTAAAACCTGCTCCGCCAGTAATATTTTCTGTTAAATCGTTTTTAGATTTCATATCGATTACACCAGAAACGCCTTCTCCAAATCTGGCGGGAGTTCCGTTTTTGTAAATTGTTACTTTCTGGGTTAAATCTGGATTAAAAGCAGAAATTAGCCCAAAAAAATGACCGTTTTGGTACATCCTTATATCGTCCCAAAGAATTAGGTTTTCATTATGAGCTCCACCGCGAATATTAATATTTGTTGCGGTTTCATCTACACTTTCTACCCCTGGAATTACTTGTATGATTTGTAATACATCGTTGTCTATTTGTCCAGGCAGTAAACCGAAATTTTTAGTGGTAATTGTAGTTGATCCATTGTATTGTTTTTCAATACCCGTCGTAAAGTAGTTCAGTAATACTTGATCGAGTTTATCGATAAGGGGATGCATTGCTACTTTTAAACATGTTTCGGTTTCTAATTCTGAGATAGGAAATTGAACCTTTTTAAACCCTATAAAACTTATTGTTACCGTATTTGCTTTAATGGTTGGTGGAATTACAAACCACCCTTCATTGTTGGTGATACCTGCAAAATTTTGATTGTTTGTAAGTATTGTTGCTCCTTCCAAAGGTTCTCCTGTTATACTGTTAGTTACAATTCCGCAGCGTTCAAAAGGACTGTTTTTTAAAGTAATGGTAATAAATCTATTATCAACTTTTGTAAATAATAAGGGAGTGTTTTTATTGAAATAATCTAAAGTTTCAGCCAGCGAAAATACTTCAGAAGGACTTTCTAGATAAATGTTTTCAATGTTTTTTGTGGCGTAGGTAAAACGGACTTCAAATTTTTCTTCAGTAGCGGTTAATAATAGGGCAAGTGGTTTTTTTTCTGCAGTTGTTTGTCCGTAAAACGGAAAGGTAACAACACTGAAAAATAGAAATAATAATAAATTCTTATTAGTTTTCCTTAGCATATAAAGTAACATCTCCCTTTTTATCTATCGAAAAAGAAAGGTTTAAAGGTTCACATATTAAAGTTAACGCTAAATTTAAGTCTTTATGAGAAAAACTACCAGTAAATCGTTGGTTTAAATTAATCTTTTTTGTGGTTACTTTTATGGGGAATTGTATTTCTAGTTCTTTTATTACCGAACTTAGTCTTACATTATCAAAACTACTTTCATTGTTAATCCAACTTGGAGACGTTACAGAAGCAGTTTGATGTGCAATAATATTTCCAGAATCTATTTTTAAATAATTTCCTGCCGGAAGTTTAATTAGTGTGTCGTTAAATACTACGCTTACTAACCCTTCGTAACAATTTACAAAAAATTGATGATCTCTAGAAAACACATTAAATTGAGTGCCTAAGACACTTACAACTCCGTCATTGGTCTTAATACTAAACTTTTGCCCTTTACTAACTTTAAAATAAGCTTCGCCATTAAGGGTAAGTTCTCGTTTGTTTTTCCAATTATTTTTATTGTAAATTATAGATGAGTTGGCATTTAAAACCACTTCGGAATCATCGGGTAATAAGAATGTTTGATTTTGAGCAATTTGAGTGTTAATTGTAGTGTCTAAAGTAGTTGTGTAAAAATATCCAGCAAATAGTACTGCGAAAACTGCAGCAATTTTTAGGATTGTTTTTATAGGATTTAATTTTACAACTTTAGTTTGTAATTGTTTCTTTTTTGAATTTATTGCATCGAAATTTTTCTCTTTATCAAATTTAGGGGTTTGAAGTTGAGAAGTAGCTTCAGCAATTTTTATATACGAAGCATACTCTGGAGAAGCCTTTAACTGCTTCAGTTCTTCGTTTGTTATGTCATTGTTTAGCCATTTGGATAGTAAGTAATCTTTCTTCATAATTTTTGTCATTCTATTGTAAAACAGTTACTTTATATTTCACCCTACTTTTTTTAATATTTAATTGTTGAAGCGTTTATTTGTTAATTTGTTTATAGTTTAATTGTTTATGGTTTATTCGCATACAGCAAAAGCTATTTATATATTATCTATTTCTTTCCGTAGCGATTTTAATGCTAAACTCATTCTTTTTTCAACTGCTTTTACCGAAATTTCTAATATTTCGGCTATTTCTCTGTATTTCTTTCCTTCAATTCGGTTTAACAAAAATGCAGTTCGTTGTCCTTCGGTTAAGTTACTAATAGCTTTTTGAAGTCTCTCTTTAAACTCGTTTTCCTCCATGATATATTGTGGAGATTGGTCGTTGTTATGGTGTTGAAATTGATTTTGATGTTTAAGAACCACTTTTTTATGAGCAACAACGTTTAAAAAAGTATTATTGGCCACAGTATATAAAAACGATTTTGCTTTATCTTGTGGAACCTTTGCACAATTTTGCCAAAGTTTAATAAAGGCTTCTTGTACCAAATCGTCTGCTTCATCTTGGTTTCCACATTTAAAATAAATGAAGTTCCAAATAGATTTAGAATGTTCTGTGTAAATTTTAGAATAAATATGTTCCTGACAAACAGAATCGTTGGTTTCCATAGAGGTTAATTTGGTCGGTAAATATAAGCAGAAAGTTTTTTTAAATAAAAGTAGGGTATATTTGTTATTAACGGTTTTATTAATAAACTCAGAAAAGAAAAATGAAAAATACTACGAAATTATTAACCTTGCTTATGTTATTGGTAGTTTTTCAGTTTACTTCATGCCAAAAAGAAGAAGAAGTATTAATTGACGAAACACCCCTAGAAGGTACACTTACCAATAATTCGCCACTTACTCTTTTATTGATTAGAACTTCACTAAACGATGGTAATAATGATGATTTTATTGACGGTGCCGATTGTTTCTCAATTACATTTCCTTTTACAATAACAGTAGGAGATACCGATTTTATTATTCAATCTGAAGTAGATTACCAAGACGTCATAGATTTTATTATTGGGTCTGGAGGATCTATAAACGACATAGAAATCAATTTTCCTATTACTATAGTTTTTCCAAATTACACAGAAGTAATTGTTAACAATCAAGAAGAATTAAACTCTTATGCTGCTGATTGTTCCAACGGAATTGATCTTGTAATAGATTGTTTAAATTTTGTGTATCCGATTACTTTTTTTGTGTATGATTCTGCCACAGAAGAAACCTCAACCATAGTGGTTGAAAGCGATGAAGAAATGTTTTTATTTCTTTCAAATTTAAGCCCGACAGATTATATTTCTATAGATTTTCCTATTTCGGTTGAAACTGAAAATGGAACAGTAGTAATAGTAAATTCAAATCAAGAATTAGAAAATTTAATAAACAGTTGTGTAAATAATGGAAATACAGATATTTCTGAATTAATAGAATATTTAACTACCAACTCTTGGTATGTAGCTTATTTCTTTGACGAAGGTGATGATACTTCAGATTACTGTGAATACGAATTTACCTTTAATACCAATGGAACCGTTATTGCAAATAATGGAACAAATACTGTAAATGGAAATTGGGCAGTACAAGAAGACGATGATCATTTAGAAGTTGATATTGATTTTGGTACTAATATTCCTTTTGATGAATTAAATGAAGATTGGGACTTGTTAAACGCAACGATGAACCTCATAGAGCTGTTTGATGAAAGTGATAATAACGAACCTACAGATTATTTAACCTTTGATCGTGAACCTACTATATGTGAAGGGAATAATTCTCAATTAATTGAATTTTTAACCATCGATTCTTGGTTTGTATCTTATTATTTTGATGATGTAGATGAAACTTCAGATTTTTGTGAATTTGAATTTACTTTTAATCCAAGTGGAAATGTAGTCGCTTCAAATGGTATGGATGACATTTATGGTACATGGTCTGTAATAAATGATGGTGGAGTTGAAAAAGTTATTTTAGATTTTGGAGTTACCGTTCCTTTTGTCGAATTAAATGACGATTGGGATGTGGTAAATGCAAGTATGAACGAAATACAAATGCAAGATATAAGTGGAGATGGTGGAGGCACCGATTACCTAACTTTTGGTAGAACAACAACTATTTGTGAGAATAATAGTTCTTTTCTAGAACAGGTGTTAATTGATGGTGAATGGCTTGTAGCTTCCTATTTTGATGATGGAGAAAATGAAACTCAAAATTATATTGGCTATGTTTTAAACTTTGTAAATAATGGTACAGTAACCGCTACTTACGGAGGGAATGTACTTAATGGAACTTGGTACGTTTCTGGTAATGCACAAGATTTAAATTTAATACTTGACTTTGGAACACAAATTCCTTTTGATGAATTTAATGATGATTGGGATGTACTAGATGTTCAAGTTGATAGAGTAGAACTAGAAGATATAAGTGGAGGAGGTGGAGGCGCCGATTCCTTGATTTTCGAGAAAATATAACTGACGATACAATCTATGAAAAAGAATGTTCTTATTTGGTTGGTTTAGTTTTTGGGAAGAAGCTGATATTATAATATTTCATTTTCAGCTTCTCCAAAAACTTTTTCATAATGAGTATAATTAATAAAAGTTCCTGCTTTCTCGGGTATATTATTAAAAAGGAAATTAGTTTGAGCAATACTTTAACTTTCGAAAAAAAATTAAGATTAATTTTTTTGTCCCCGAAAGTAAAGACCCGCTACTTGGTTAGTTGTAGTGGGTCTTTTTTATGGAGTTAATTTACTGTTTGTATAACTCTTTACCTGCCTCTTCATATTTATCACCTTCTATCCAAAAAGGAGTTGTTGGGTCGTTAGCTATACTTCTTCCAGAAAGCACATAGGCTTTAAAAAATTTAAATAAATAATCAAAATCTAAGGTGTCTGCTTCATCACTAGGTTGATGGTAGTATTTGGTTACATCGCCATCAAACGAAGTAAATCCTAACGAAAATGTAGGTGCTGGGATTCCTTTTTTGGCGAAATTCACATTGTCACTTCTATCAAATAAGCCTTGCTCTGGAGCAGGGTCATCATTAGCAGTAAGTCCAAATATTGAAACCGCATCGATAATATGTTGAGAGGCAGTAGTTCTATAGAGCCCAAGTAAGGTGGTTAAAGAGGTGTCATTATAACCACCATTATCGCTATTAAAACAATAGACCATCTGCTTGAGTGGAAGCACGGGATTTTCTACATAAAACTGACTGCCCAAAAGTCCTTTTTCTTCTCCAGTAAATAGAATAAACAAAGCAGATCGTTTGGTTGGATATTTAGCTAAATTTTGAGCCATACTTAAAACCGTTGTTGTTCCAACGGCATTGTCTCTTGCTCCGTTATAAATTGAGTCTCCTGTTTTATCGGGTTTTCCAATTCCTACATGATCGTAATGTGCAGAATAGATGATGTATTCGTTTTTTAGTTTTGGATCGGTTCCTTCAATAACTCCAATTACGTTTTGAGATAAAACGGGTTCTGTTGATTGGTCGTCCATTTTTAAGGTGGTATTTATTTTTTTAATGGAAGCAACTTCTG
>JAKITD010000028.1 GCA_021648265.1 Flavobacteriaceae bacterium
AACAGTATCGCTCTTTTCCTTAAATTAAAACGTTCTTCACTAGGCAGGGTTCTGAAATCTATTTTTTCCATCCCCAAATATACAATATTTATTTGATAAATTACGTTAAATTATCGCTAGGTTAATAACACTAATTAATGAATCTTATTTGTCGTCTGGTTCTAGGAATTTATGTGTAAATAAATTAGGTTTAAAGGTCATCATTAGCCAAGCCCAACTACTATTTCCTCCTTCTTAATGCTTCCATAGATTCTGTTGCGAACATTTGAGAATACCCTCCGTTTATAGCAATGCTTTTGGTTAGTTTATAACCTAAAGTAAAATCTACTTCGGTTTCTAAATAGTTGTCCATTTTTGTCCCATCACTATTTACGATAGTGGCTACAGAAGCAAAATAATGTGGAATTATTTTAGCTAAAAAATTATCTGTCAAGAGTAAAAGGCTTGAAGCTGGTTGGAATGAACCCTATTTATTGAGAACATTAAATTTAAAAGTATGATTCGGCCCTGCTCCTTCTGTTCCTAAGGGATCCAAATCCATTTCTATTCTCGTAACGAGGGATTAATTCTCCTGAAAGATTAAATTCCTGCTCAAATAGGGAGTTGCAAAAAGAGCAGCTATCAATACTAATAAAACTTGTTTTTTCATAACTTCATATTTTTGTTAGTGTGTTGTTTAAAAATTATATGTTGTTTTAACGAAAAAAGATCGACCCCAAAGCTGCATATCTCTAGAATGGGCTGCACCAATTTCGTTAGTAGTTTCTATGTCATTTACATCAAAAATGTTTTTAATTCCTCCTGAAAGAATTATTGTTTTTTTAAAAAATAATTTTGTTAAAGTGAAATCCAAATTACTAAAGCTTTCACGCGTTGTTTTATTTAATTCATTCGTTTCTTCATCTATAAAAAAACCTGATCGCTCTCCAGAATATTTATAAAAAGCCGAAGCGTTTAAGCCTAATTTTTTAACGGAATAATTTATGGTTGAAGTAACTTCTGGAGTGTATAAAAATTCGTCTGTATCAAAAATTTCATTAAACTTATTTGACCTTCCAATTAATGAAAACCCTGCTTGAACTGAAAAAGAATAATTAATTTGATAGGTTGTATTAATTTTTCCTCCAAGCGATTTAAATTCATCGATATTTATATAATGTCTTTTGTTATCTACCAATTCACTTAACGCAATTAAATTATTGATATCGTTATAAAACAAAGAGGGTTCGATAATTAGACTTGATTCTTTCTTCAACTCTTTTTTAAAGGTGTAATAAAGGTTGAAACTTTGCGATTCTTCTATTTCTAAATTTTCATTTCCTGTTATAAAAAAGGTTAAAGGTCCTGCTGAAATTTGAAAATCTAAGTATAATTCTTTTAAGGAAGGAGCTCTAAATCCATTAGCATACGAAAATCGCAACACATTGTTATTATTAAAATTAGCTTTTAAATTTATAGCTGGTGAAAATAGCGAACCGTAACTACTGTTATACGTATATCTAGCGGAAGGTTGAACCTCAAATTTTTCTAAAAAATTATAATTTAAACTTCCAAAAAGAGCAATGGTTTCAATAATCTGTTTGCCATCTAATATTCGTTCGCCTTTGGTGGATTCGTTGTTATAATCAAATCCTATAGCATAATTTAGTTGATCCTCAGCATCGTTTTTCCCTAGCTGTGCTCTTAATCCTCCGTAACGATAAACCACTCTATTATTGTCTTTGGCATCAATTTCTGAAAGTGTTTTTTCAAAAGTTTCAGGATCTACAATATAGGTGTCGTGATGCCTTTGATAATCTAAAAAGGAAGCGGTAATGTCAATAAATTTATTTTCTGAAATTTCACCTTGAAGGTTTAAATTATTGTTGATTCTTCTCGTGAAATAATCTTTATCGAAAATTTCACCAAAACGATCAGGATCTCCTAATGAAATTAGTTTTTCGTTATTTAAATTAGCATTATAACGCAATTTTAAATCGCCAAAACCTACTATAAAAGTAAAATCTCCAAAGTATTGTTGCCGTTCTTCCCAATTAAGGTTTCTTGGATTCTCGATCTCTGGATTTTCATTGGTTGAAAGTCCATTAAAATGATAATAACCTCCGCTTACTTTGATTAAATTATCATCGAATTTATAGCCAAGGTTTCCGTTAAAATTTGTTGCGTCAATACTTTCGTAAAGAGCAGAAATAGATCCATCAACGGTATTTTCTTGATTTTTTTTTGTGATTAAATTAATTACACCTCCCATAGCATCGGTTCCGTAGAAAACCGAAACAGGACCTTCAATAATTTCTACTCGTTCTATGGTTTCAAGGTTGATTTGATTTAAATCGATCACACCGTTTAGCCTTCCAATTACAGGAATTCCATCTATTAATATTTTAATATTTTCTTTTGAAATCCCTTGCATTTCAACACTAGTTCCAAAAACCGAATTTTGAGAAATATCAATATTCAATTCCTGTTGTAATAGCTCTCTTAGATTTGAAGCCGCCTTTTGTTCTATAATTTCAGAAGAAATACTCTTCACTTTATAAATGGCATTTTGTTCGCTTTGCGGTGTGTATTGAGCAGTAATTATTATTTCGTTTAGCTGTTCTGTTTTTGTACTGTCAATCACTTTTTTTTGTGCAATTAAAGAGCTAAATGAAAGCAGTACTATCCCTGTGAATGTTATAAATAACTTCATTTTAGTAGTGGATTTTTTAATTCATTCCGAAGAAGAAAAATCGCTTCGGAATGAATGATATTAAGTGCTAATAGATATCGTGTGTAGTATTGTAAACATTAAATTTGCCTGTTGGGTTTTCTACCCAGTCTCCTTGAATAATCTGTTTAACTTTTAGAGTTTTGTCGTTGTAAATTACGATGGCACTCTTTTTTCCCATAAAGTAAGAAACCCAAACTTCGTTTCCAGCTTTGTTATATTCAAAATGTACTGCTCTACCGTCAACTCCTTCTGGAGCAGGAATGTTAGCGACTAATTCTAAAGTATCAGTATCAAAAACATCTACCGAAGAATTTAATTTAGCATCGGGATTTAAAGTTCTATCAACCCATAGGTGTTTTGATTTTGGATGTGATTTTACAAATAATGCACCACCACCATTTCCAGTTGCTTTAATTTCCTTTACTACTGTCCATTGTCCTGGCCCTGGGTTTGTTTTAATAAAAGAAAGTTTGTTTTCACCTAAGTGAGACGTTACCCAAAGGTTTCCTAATTTGTTTTTAATATTAGTTCCTCTTCCTGGATGAGGCATTTTACCAGTTTCTATTATTGTTACCAACTTCTTATTTGGCACGTCAATTACAACAATTTTATTACTTGCATTTGCAGCTACTAAGAAATAATGTCCTGTTGAGTCCCAGCCACCATCGTGTAAGAACCTTGCTGCAGGTATCTCAGTTATTTTTGGATTTCTTGGATCTGTATAATCTACAATTGCCACAATTCCTCTTTCTTTAATGTTACAAATCCAAACTGGATCTGTATGAGAAGCAACAATAGCGGCTACACGTGCTTCTTCAATAAACTCTTTGTCACCATCACAGGCATTTCCTGCGGTAGGAGTGATACTTAACGGTTCTAATGTTTGTGCATCAAAAATTGCAATATGACTTGGGCTATAACCACCAAATACTAAATATTTATCTTCATATCCTTTGAATTTTGAAACCTCAACAGAACGTGCATCAAAACCACCTTTTACTTCAGCTACAATAGAAGGGACATCTGTATAAGTATCTATCATAGTAATCCTTCCATCTCTACCCACAGAATAGATATACCTACCAGAAGCAGATGTTCTAAGAATATGTACTGCAAACCCAGTTTTTAATACGGCTAATTCTTTTTTAGTATCTCCATCAATAATCGCAACTTTACCAGCATCTCTCATAATAACCCCAAAGTAATTATCAATGTTTCTTTTGTGTTGCGGTTTTGTTGGTCTTTTAGCAACAGGAATAATTAACTTCCAGGAGGCAGTCATTTCATCCATTTCGTATGGTGGAATAGCAGGAGGATCTACTTGTAAAAAGCGAGTCATCAATTCTATCTCTTCTTCGGTTAAAATCCCTTTCCATTCTGGCATTCCAGCGGCTGTACCATTAACAATAAACGCTTTTAGTCCGTCTGCTCCAAATTCTAATGTTCCTGGTTTGTCACTTCCTTCAGGTTTTACTGGTAATAAATGAGGCCCAGTTGCTCCTTTTCTACTAGATCCGTGGCATCCAGCACAACGGTCAAAATAAAGGGCAGAACCTCTTTCCATTTCCGCATCTGAGATTGCAATACCATTAGAATTGGTTTCTTCAATTTTTGTTTTTTTTGCGTAAGAATCCTCTTTTTTGTCAGATTTACAACTTACAAATAGGCTAAACGTAGCCATTACAACACCCAATAGCAGGGGTGTATTTAATTTTGAGATTTTCATTTTTATGGGTTTTACAGTTAGTTACGGTTTCATTTTTCTATGAAGAAATGATGAGGTTAAGATCATCTCTTCATAGAATTTTAATAATATTACTTTGAAGTCAATTTGGTTGGCTGGTATGCCTTATTTCAAAGCTCTATTTCTTATTGCTTTTATTGGTTATTAATTTCTAATGCTTCATCTGTTGGTTGTCCATATTTAACAAAATCTATGATGTAAAGTATGATTCCTGTTGTAAATAAAATTGCACAGATAATTAATACCATAAAATGAATTTCGATCATTTTTTGAACTTCCATAAATTCCATTTTCATGATACGTTCTAGATATACTTGTGCAACTCCTGCTACACCAAAAGCAACGGTCATTCCTACCATTCCTATATTTGACATCCAGAATGCTGCTCTTCCTCTTGCTCCGTCATATAATTTTCTTCCTGTTAAGTTTGGTAAAGCGTAACTAATAATAGCTAAAACAATCATTGCATAAGCTCCCCAGAATGCTAGGTGACCGTGCATTGCAGTTACTAAAGTGCCGTGTGTGTATAGATTGGTTTGAGGTAGTGTGTGGGCGAATCCTAATAATCCGGCTCCTACAAACGCTACAATTGCAGAACCTAAAGTCCAGAATAATGCAATTTTATTTGGGTGTTTTTTCTCTCCTTTTCTGTACATATTAACGGCAAATAATGCCATTGCAAGGAAAGCTAAAGGCTCTAGTGCTGAAAATATTCCACCTACGATTAACCAAATTTTATTTACACCTATATAGTAATAGTGGTGTCCTGTCCCTAAGATCCCTGATAAGAAAGTAAGTCCAACGATTACGTATAACCATTTTTCGATTACCTCTCTATCAACTCCAGTAAGCTTGATTAATAGGAATGACAGAATACCTCCCATAATTAATTCCCATACACCTTCTACCCATAAATGTACTACCCACCATCTAAAAAATGAATCCATTACTTGACTATCAAAAGGAAGCATTCCAGGAAGATAAAGTAAGGCTGCAAAAAATAGTCCCATAGTAAGTACTAAAGCTGTAGTTGTTCTACGCTTTCCCTTGTAAAGGGTGCCTAGTATAATTCCTAAGAATAATAATACATTTACAACAACAAGATAATCCAAACCTCTAGGGATTTCTAGGAATTTTCTACCTTCCCAGATATTAAAGTGAAAGCCAATAATTGCCGCAACACCTACTAAAGCAAGTGAGATTAACTGAACATAAGCCAATTTTACACTTACCAATTCGTGTTGTGCTTCTTCAGGAATAATATAATATGCGGCTCCCATAAAACCAGATAGTAGCCAAACGACTAGTAGATTAAGGTGAACTGCTTTTGCTGTATGGAAAGGGATAATTTCATGTAACCCATCAAACCCTGCGTGTGCAAAGCCCATGATAAAGCCATAAACAAGTTGAAGAACAAACAACAACATTGATAAAGCAAAGAACCAATAGGCTACTTTTTGTGATTTATATTTCATAATTTTATTTTTATTTAGTTTTTATCTTTTGCTAGTGGAGAAATTACTGTTTCAAAACCGTTTAAGTCTATGTCATCTATCCAATCGAAAAAGGATATTAAATCTTCAGCTTCTTCAGGAGTAAACCCGTAAGCAACCATTTTTCTTCCATTTGGCGCCCAAGGTACAGGACTCATTAAAACGGCTTTAATATAGCCTTTCCCTCTACGGTCAATTACTTTTGTAAGTTCGGGAGCATAATATCCTCCTTCACCAAGTAAAGTATGACAACCCATGCAATTGTTTTTGTCCCATAAATTTTTCCCCCGAACTACTTGTTCGGTAAGGTTCTCATAATTTGTTTGATCTTGAGCTTCGCTTAGAGAATATACTGTTAACCCTATAAATACTAGGAATGTAACAACAGTACCTCCTAGAAAAAAGGCTCGTGCTTGTTTTTTTGATAGCATATGATTAGTTTTAAAATTAATAATAAAAGACTAATTAGTCTTTAATAGTTCAAAAATAAATAAAGAAATAGCCTCAAAATATGATATATATCATATTTAAATGAATTAACTCATACATATTCTTATATTTGCAGCCCCAAAAAATAGCAAAGGAAAATTATGACTGAATCAGGAAAAATAGAATTAATGGCACCAGCAGGTAGCTTTGAATCGTTACAGGCTGCTATTACCAATGATGCTGATTCTGTGTACTTTGGAGTAGATCAATTAAATATGAGAGCTCGTGCAAGTATTAATTTTACGATTGAAGACCTTCCAGAAATTGTAAGACGTTGCGAAGAAAGAAATGTTCGTACTTATCTTACTTTAAATACCATAATCTACGATCACGATTTAACTATTATAAAAACCTTGTTGGATGCTGCCAAAAAAGCAAATATTACAGCAGTAATTGTTATGGATCAAGCAGTGATTTCTTATGCTCGTCAGATTGGGATGGAAATTCATATTTCGACACAAATAAACATTACCAATATCGAAACCGTTAAGTTTTATGCGATGTTTGCCGATACGATGGTGATGAGTAGAGAGTTGAGCTTGCGACAAGTAAAAAGTATTTGTGAGCAAATCGAAAAAGAACAAATTAAAGGACCTTCAGGAAATTTAATTGAAGTAGAAATATTTGGTCACGGAGCATTGTGTATGGCAGTTTCTGGGAAATGTTATATGAGTTTGCATTCGCATAATTCGTCAGCAAATAGAGGAGCTTGCAAACAAAATTGTAGAAAAAAATATACCGTAATCGATCAAGATACAGGTGTCGAAATGGAATTGGATAACGAATATATCATGTCGCCAAAAGATTTATGCACCTTAGATTTTTTAGATCAAGTAATCGATACAGGAATTAAAGTTTTAAAAATTGAAGGTCGTGGTCGTGCTCCAGAATATGTTGCAAAAGTAATTGCTACGTATCGAGAAGCCATTGATGCTTATTATGAAGATGAATTTACCAAAGAGAAGGTAAAAGACTGGATGGAAGAATTGAGTAAAGTTTACAATCGCGGTTTTTGGAGCGGTTATTATTTAGGTCAGAAGTTAGGAGAATGGAGTGATGTTGATGGAAGTAAAGCCACTCAAAAGAAATTGTATTTAGGGAAAGGAATGCATTACTTTCCGAAGAGTAAAATTGGTGAGTTTAAAATTGAAGCATTTGATTTAAACATTGGAGACACTATTTTAATTACAGGACCTACCACAGGAGTAGAAGAATTTGAACTTACCGAGATGATGGTAAACGATGTTGTTTCAGATTCAGCTAAAAAAGGAGATTCGGTTACGATTCCCTTGGAGTTTAGAATTCGTCCTTCCGATAAATTGTATAAAATTGTGTTGACGGAAGAGCCTGTTAATTAGTTACTTAACACACTTTGACTCCGCTCAGTGTACAATTTTGGTTGCTGAGCGGAGCCGAAGCAATAAAAACACCCCTATAATCCCCTCTAGAGGATAACCAAAATATGGTCGTAATAACCCTTCAAAGAAATAAGTGTATTGGTTGCAATTACTGCGTGGAATTTGCTCCGGCACAGTTTCAGATGTCTAAAAAAGATGGGAAGTCAGTATTGTTACATTCTACCAATAAAAAAGGGTTTCATACTATAAAATCTCAAGATCATACCATTTTAGATTCCTGTGAAAAAGCTGCTGAATCTTGTCCTGTTAAGATTATTGTTGTGAAGGATGTTTAATGATTCCAAAAATTAAACTTAATATTTGGATTGTATTCCAAAATTTAAGCTTAATATTTGGATTGTATTCCAAAATTTAAGCCTGTTTAATTAATTTTCACTACCTTTGTTATAGTAAATGACAGAAGATATGCTTCCTTTTAAAAGAAAATATGTAGAAACAATTCAGTTTTGGTTGAAACAAAATAAGGTAATTATTCTTTATGGAGCAAGACAAGTAGGGAAATCTACCATACTTGAAATGCTAAAAAAAATGGAAGCTAATTTCAAGATCCTCAATTGTGAAAGTAGTGCGGTTGCTACTGCTTTATCCGAAAATAATTCAGCTCGAATAAAATTACTTTTTGGTGATGCTAAAATTATCGCCTTAGACGAAGCTCAAAAAATTGAAAATATAGGTTCTGTATTAAAATTTATTTATGATAGCGATGATTTTGATTGCAAAATTATTGCTACAGGGTCAAGTAGTTTTAATTTATCCAATAAAATTACCGAACCATTAACGGGAAGAAATATTAAGATTCACGCATATCCTTATTCCTTAGAAGAAATTCAAAAAAACAAAAGTGGATTGTGGTTGCTTGAAAACTTAGAATCTTTATTGGTTTACGGAATGTATCCGGAAGTTTTTAATATTCCTTTAGAACAGCGTGCAAATTTTCTTCAGAATTTAGCAGGAGATTATTTATATCAAGATATTTTGCAACAAGAACAATTGCGAAATTCTAGAGATTTACAAAAATTGCTTCGGGCATTGGCCTTGCAAATTGGGAGCGAAGTAAGTTATAACGAACTCGGAAATTTACTCGGTTTATCTTCAAAAACGGTAGAACGCTATATAGATTTGCTTCAGAAGAATTTTATATTAATTCAGTTGGATAGTTTTAGTCGAAATCTACGGAATGAATTAAAGAAAAGTAAGAAGGTTTATTTTATAGACTTAGGAATTAGAAACGCATTGCTTTCCAATTTTAACTCCTTAGATTCTCGAACCGATGTAGGGGCTTTATGGGAAAACTTTTGTGTTATCGAACGTTTTAAAACCCATTCGATTAAAGAGCGAGTTCGGAATATGTATTTTTGGAGAACCTACGATCAAGCTGAAATAGATTTAGTTGAAGAATACGACGGAGCCTTAGATATTTATGAATTCAAATACCGAAAAACTAAGAAAATTAAATTTCCAGCCAGTTTTTTACAAAACTATCCAGTGAGAAATTCAAGCATAATTACCAATGGTAATTTTGAGGAATTGATGGAGTAATTTTTAATGAATTTTCTCATAATTTTGGTTCCTTCAGCATAAATTTCAATAAAATAAATTCCTTGCGAAAGCTTAGAAACATCGATTGTATTATTTTGAATACTAGCTTGTTTTAAAATTTGCTTACCTGTAATAGAATAAACTAAAACACTATCGATAGTAATATTATTTGCCGAAATATAAAGATTGTTATTTGTTGGATTTGGGTAAATATATACCTCATAAAAATCGTTGCTGTTTATTGATAACGCAGGATAATCTTAGTAAAAAACTGTTCCAGAGTTGAGAGTTAACTCTAAATATTCACCATTTGAGTCAAAAAGTGTGGAATAACTAAAGGTAGCGTTTTCTGAAAGAAAATTAAAATAATCAGTTTCAAAATCAGTTTGTTCTTGTGAATCACATTGGTTTTGGTTTGCAGAAAAATTAGTTACAATTAAAAGGTCATTTACATCATCGTAACTAAAATTTCCATTAAAATCATTACAAGCCGCAAGCCCAGAAAATTCTATATCACCGAAAATAAATAAAGTTGGAGAAATATTAGGGTTAATGTCTGAAACACTAAAGCTTTCTCCATCAATCTCATAACTTATTAAATACCAGTCATTATGTAAAGCGCCACTTTGCCCAAAAGTTACAATGCTAAAAAAACTTAAAACAACAGGAGCAATATTTTTTTCATAGCAAAATTTGAATATAAAGGTAAGTAATTTATTACTATTTAGATTTTATAGACTTTATAAAGGTTGATTTTTTTATTATAAAAACCGAATAAATAATAGTCATTATAACTTAAAACTGTTTTAGCTTTCAAATTCTTATTAACTTCAAAAAAAGACTTCATTATTTCGAAAGGATTATCAGAAATTCCTCCTCCAATATGTGTAAAGTCTTTATTAAATAAGCCTGTAATTCTTACCGATTTTGTTTTGGCATATCCATAATAAGAATAGGTTATAGAATTAATTGAAGCAGCAACTACCATACCACCCACTATGCCACCTACTGCTGCTCCGATAAATACATATCCCATTCCATTTGAACCTTCGGTTATTCCACCTAAACTAACTTGGTAAATCCCCTCGTTTTTATAAACCGAAATTCCCACACGATATTGAGCAATTTTTCTTAAAAACTGACTTGTTTTACTTAATTCTCTAAGCTTTTTAAAATCACCACCTTCAAGTATAATTTGTGAATTTTTAAAATCGATAGGTGAGTTTTTACTAGCAGAATATTCCTTTATAATTTTTTTTGAAGATAAATTTGTTATTTGAATGTTCATTTTTTTAGAACTGGTAATTATCTGAAATAGATTGTTCTCATAAACATAACTATTGGATTTTACTCCAATCATTGAAGTTTCATATTTTGGATGAACAAATTTATCTACAGAATAAGAAAAATTTGTAAGATTAATATCGATTAGAAAAGTAAACTCATTATAAACATCCGAAGTAATAGAAATTGTATTGTTATCAACATATAGTTTTACTAATTCTGAAGTAGCTTCAATAGAATTTGGAACATTATTGTTAATGTTTACGGTGTTTCTAATAAAGTCATAAAGTTTAACAGGACGCTCTCGTCTATCTAAAAAATCGTTTTCTTTAAAGATTATTTCATTTTTATTTACTGAATAATCTTCATTAAAAGTATAAATATTAAATTGATTTTTGTTCTTTGGTCTTGAAATTAAATAGAAAGAATTATTTGTGCTTACAGATTCTATATACTCTTCTCCTTTTAGTTTAAAGTTTATTTCTTTTACATCACTTGTGTTGTTTCCAAAATTGAATGTCAAAACCCCGTAACTTCGGTTGTTTTTAGTGTTCATAAAAAGAGAAATAATAGACCCATTTATTTGAAACCCTAAAAAAGATTTGTATTTGTTTCGTAAATCTTCAGAAAATATTTTGCCAATTAATTCGAAATTTTTATTGTATAAAAATCCCTTTGCCAAATTACTTTCCTCTAAAAAGAAAACGATATTCCCCGTTTTAGTATCGACTACATTAAAAGATTGATTAATTTCTGAAATTGAATCAATGGTAATTATTTCTTCTTGCGAAATACCTTTAATATAAAAAGTAAAAAGAATAAATAAAGAGAAATAATATTTCATATTAACTTACCGTAGCCCCATTTTTAACATCTTCTGCATCCGGATTTAAAAATACCAATTTTCCATCGGGAGTTTCCGTCATTAAAATCATTCCTTCACTTTCCACACCTCGCAAAGCTCTAGGAGCAAGATTTACTAAAACTGTTACTTTCTTTCCAATCACTTCTTCTGGAGAAAAACTTTCAGCAATTCCTGAAACTATGGTACGAACATCAATTCCCGTATCTACTTTTAAAACTAATAATTTTTTGGTTTTAGGCATTTTTTCGGCTTCCAAAATAGTTCCTACTCGCATATCGAGTTTAGTGAAATCATCAAAATTTATCATATCTTTTTGTGGCTCTAAGGTAGCATTTGTTATTTCATTGGCTTTTTTAGTTGCCTGTAATTTATCTAATTGTTGTTGTACTTGCTGGTCTTCAATTTTACTGAATAGTAATTCAGCCTTTCCTATTTGATGACCCGTTGGGATTAGGGTTTGTTTGGTGGTGACTTCGTTCCATTTTAGAGATTCCTCGTCGCTCGTTCCTGGCTCTGTCGGAATGACATTGTCATTCTGAGTTAATTGAAGAATTCCTTTCAACTTTACTGAGGTAAAAGGTAAAAAAGGTTCACATAAAGTGGCTAAAGCTGAAGCGATTTGAAGCACTACAAACATCACCGTTTTGGTTCGTTCTTCGTCTGTTTTAATAGTCTTCCAAGGCTCTTCGTCTGCTAAATATTTGTTTCCGAGGCGAGCAACATTCATTAATTCGGCTTGTGCTTCACGAAAACGATATCTTTCAATCGAACTTGCAATTACATTTGGATATGCTTGTAATTGGTGTAACGTTGCCAAATCTACTTCCGAGAAATCAGAAGGTTCGGGTACGATTCCTTCATAATATTTATTGGTTAACACCACTACTCGATTGATGAAGTTTCCGAAGATTGCCACCAATTCATTATTATTTCTAGCTTGAAAATCTGCCCAAGTAAAATCGTTGTCCTTTGTTTCTGGTGCGTTAGCAGTTAAGGCATAACGTAATACGTCTTGCTGATTTGGAAATTCCTCCAAATATTCGTGCAACCAAACCGCCCAATTTTTTGAAGTAGATATTTTATTTCCTTCTAAATTTAAAAATTCGTTGGCAGGAACATTATTAGGTAAAATGTAACTTCCGTCTGCTTTTAACATACTCGGAAAAATAATACAGTGAAACACAATATTATCTTTTCCAATAAAATGAAGCAATTTAGTGTCTTTATCTTTCCAATACGGTTCCCAATCTTTTCCTTCACGTTCTGCCCATTCTTTGGTGGCAGAGATATAGCCAATTGGTGCATCAAACCAAACATACAATACTTTTCCTTCGGCTCCTTCTACCGGAACTGGAATTCCCCAATCCAAATCACGAGTGACTGCTCTAGGACGTAATCCATCATCAATCCACGATTTGCATTGTCCGTAAACATTGGTTTTCCAATCTTTTTTATGTCCTTCAACAATCCATTCTTTTAACCAAGGTTCGTATTGATCCAATGGTAAAAACCAGTGTTTGGTTTCTTTTAACGATGGGGTGTTTCCGGTAATAGAAGACTTCGGATTTATTAAATCGGTAGCATTATGCGAAGTTCCACAGCTTTCACATTGATCGCCATAACTTTCTTCAAAACCACATTTAGGACAAGTACCTACGATAAAACGATCTGCTAAAAACTGATTGGCTTCTGCATCGTAAAACTGCTCGGTGGTTTGTTCTATAAATTTTCCGTCATCGTATAATTTTTTAAAGAAATCGGAAGCGGTATCGTGATGAATTTTCGCTGAAGTACGAGAGTAATTATCGAAAGATATTCCAAAATCCTGAAACGATTGTTTGATGATGGTGTGGTATTTATCGACCACTTGTTGCGGTGTAATACCTTCCTTTTTAGCTTTAATGGTAATAGGAACGCCGTGTTCATCACTTCCGCAGACAAAAGCAACATCTTTACCTTGCATACGTTGAAAACGCGAATAAATATCTGCTGGAACATACACTCCTGCTAAATGCCCAATATGTATGGGTCCGTTGGTATATGGCAAAGCAGCCGTGATGGTATATCGTTTTGGTAAGTTTTGCATAATCTTGTTTGAATAGTGCAAAAATAGGGATTTTAAAGCTAAAAAACCTACTAGGTTTTGGAAACCTAGAAGGTCTAAAAGCATAGAACAATCAACGCTTAAAACATTGGTTTATGGGTAATTTAGTAGGGCAAACACATACTTTCACTTTAAAAAATAGAAAGTCAATGATATCAATAGGCTTTCTTTCAAGAAACTTATAATCTTGTAAATTGAGATTTCATAACTCCTTGACTATCTGTCACAATTAAAAAGTATGAGTTTGCCCTGGGTAATTTAGAAGAAAAAGGAAATGTAAAGTAAAAGACCTAACAGGTTTTGGAAACCTGTTAGGTCTCTAATTAATTTGAAGTATTTCTCCATCCAAAGGAATAATTACTTTTTCTGAAAGCCCTTTGTTTTCCAATTCTTTCTGAAGTTGTTTTCTGGTAGTTGGACAATGATTTACAGCTTCTAAATGATTGGCAATTACTTTTTCGGGTGCGTTCTCTACAAACTTTATAATATCATTCATTTTCATCAATAAGGGTTGAAACAAATCCAGTTGAGCAGTACCGCAAGCAACCACACTTATTTTAGGTTGGTATTCTTTTAAAACTTTATCCACTGCTTCGGTATAAATAGTGTCGGAGCTTAAATAGATGCTTTTTTGATTGGGTAATTCTATATAAAAACCCATTACATTTCCCATTGGTTTTGCAATATACCCGTAACCGTGTTTCGCCGGAATCCCTTCAATAACAACACCTAAAAAAGAAACTCTTTTAAAATATTTTAAAGTTTGAACAATGTTTAATCCCTTCGATTTAAATAACTTTTCATCTTTATAACTACAAGTTACAGGAATGTTATTTTCTATTAAAAAACGTTCTCCTTCTTTATCAATATGGTCGGGATGTTTATGAGTAATTAAACAGTGAGTAACCTTTTTTAAAATAGCTTTACACTTTTCTGGAAGCGAAACAATAGGATTTTTTTGAGCTTTAAATCTAAAATAGGTAAAGGTTGCCATCGTCCCTTTTTCACCCAACATTGGATCTACTAAAATAATATCCTTTTCGGTTTTAATAACCATTGTGGCATTTCTGAAATGATGAATTTTAAGCATCTTTTTCAGTCTTATTTAATACGAATGGATTTACTATAATATTGCCCATTGGTATTAATTCTGTAAATATACTGTCCAAAACTTAGTGTTTGATTGCTATTTGCTTTTATGTCAATAGAATGCCTTCCTTCAATAAAATAATCGTTTGCAAGAGTGGCAATTTCTCTTCCCATCATATCGTATAATTTTATAGTAACCTTTGATGAAGTAGGCATATTAATTTCAATATAAACCCGATTATTTTTATAAATTGGAACATGTGCAAATCGAGTTACATTACTAAAGTCGGAAGTGCTAAGAGTTTCGCAGGAAAACCCTAAATCCAATTCTTGATAAGTTTCGTTTAATAGCACAGTATTAACAATAGAAGGGTCTAGGCAGAACCAATTTGTTAGTACAGTAGAGTATACATCTCTAAAATCTGCTGTAGGGATTAAGTTATCGTTTGCATCCCAAGTATTTAAATCTGGATGAGTTCCAATAAAATCACTTCCGTTAAGTCCTGTTCCAAAAAGCATTACCGGAGATGCTGCTCCATGATCTGTTCCTTCCGAGCCATTTTCGTAGGGTCTTCTTCCAAATTCAGAAATGGTCATAGATAGTACTTTATCATCCATTGAAGAGGTTGAAAGATCATCATAAAACGCTTTTATAGATTTTGATAGGTCTTGCAATAAATCTTGTTGTCTTACCAATTGGTTTGCGTGGGTGTCAAAACTACCTAGGGAAACCATATAAACTTTAGATCCTAATCCTCCTTTAATTAGTCTAGCTACAATTGCTAATTGTGCAGCTAAATCACCATTTCCGTAATCGGCATTATTTGATGCTGCTAAATAGGCATCGTTGATAACTTGAGAGTAAATAAAGGTTGTATTTGCTGTTGCGCGCATAAACAA
Organism: Flavobacteriaceae bacterium; assembly: GCA_021648265.1. Lineage (GTDB taxonomy): Bacteria > Bacteroidota > Bacteroidia > Flavobacteriales > Flavobacteriaceae > Marifrigoribacter. Next base: position 15,639 of record JAKITD010000028.1, read on the forward strand.
TAATTTGTCTCCATATACACAGTCTGGAAGGTTAACTACATCGTGAAGTGTGCCGTTTTCAGCTACATTTTGTAATTGATCTGGATTTGCAACTGAAAATGCATAGTTACTATTATTTCCGTCAAAAATTAAATTTCCAACACTTCCTATTTGAACTGCAGGAGGTATTTCGGGCGGATTAATAATATAGTCTGGATATAAATCTTCAAAATATCGTCCCCACCATCCTGTAGTTTCAATAAAATTATCTGCTGCAGACGCCCATATATCGGTAGATCTAAAATGAGAAAGGTTTTGTTCTGGATAACCTACTCCATGAACTACTTTCATTTTACCATCTCCCCAAACAGCTTCTAATTCGGTCATATAATTCGGTATAGCAAAATCTGCATTAAGGTTAATTAAATCATTTTGTTGATGCTTAATGGTAGGTCGTAAATTTGCATAAGAAGCATAATCGTATATTGGAACTATGGTGTTTAGCCCGTCATTCCCCCCATTTAACCTAATGATTACCAAAATGTTATCATTTTCGCTTTCGGCTAAAGCAACAGATAATGGTGAAGGTCTTGTTGCAGAAATTGCAGCTCCTCCCATTAACATACTTCCTCCGCCAGCAAGCCCTAATGCTTGTATAAAAGATCGCCTATTCCATTGTGAGTGTTCATTGTCATGGATGGTTTTTTCTTGAACTTTTGAGGTTTTATTATTTAAGGATTTTTTATTACTCATAATCGTCTTATTTTAATTGAAATTCTGGAATGGTAGCTATATGTACCAATAATAAAAATACTTGATATGGAGCATCTGGCCAATCTAAGTTCCATAATCCATCATCATAATAGTTTTGAGGAACTTCCCATTTAAAAATATCTGTGGCTACATCATAATCGGTAATTGTATGCAATTCCTTTGAAACAAAATGATCTATTAAAACTTGTGTAATGAAGTTTGGGTCATTACTATCGTTAGTTAGGTCTTTTGCAAAATCTACAAATGAGTTTTGTAAACCTAAGTCATATAAATAACTTAAATATATTTTAAAGAAATCCCACCTTCCTGTAAGAGTAGATGTACTTATCCAATCCTCATCTCGTTGCCAACCCGAAACATCTGGGGGATCGTAAATATCTTGACCAAACTGCCCAGCAAAATACAAGAAATAACCCATTACTTCGTTGTTATAAAAAAATTCGGTTTCGTTAATAAATTGAAAAATAATATCAAAAGGACTTTTTATAACAACTCCTAAACCACGTTCATTAAAAAAATGTTCGCTTTTAAACAATTGTTTTAACATTGGTAAAAGCTCATAATTATTATCAATTAGTGTTTGAGATAAGGGTTGAATAATGTTTGCTTTTATATCAACATCTACCTCGGGGCTTACAAAATATTTGTATAATTTTTCACAAATATAAAAGGCTACTAAGTCACCTTTTTCTTGAAATAATATATCTATAACATCATTATAACCCCAATTTCCTGTTTGTCCAAATATTGTTTTATCTCCATCCCAAAAAGTACTATTGTCAAAATATATGGTTCCCCCTGCTTCATTCCAATGGTTGTATCCTGTTAGAGCTTTTGCAGTATCTACAATGTCTGCTTGCAGGTAACCATTGCCTTCTCCTAAAGTAAAAAGCTCATATAATTCTCTTGCATAATTTTCATTAGGTTCAGTATTTGTGTTTTCAAATCCATTTAGGTAAAGTAACATTGCAGGATTAATACCAATAGCTCTAACAAAGTCTTTTAAATTTCCTAAAGCGTGGGTTTGTACCGTATTATAATATTGAAAAAGGTAAGGCGAATAGTTATAAGTTTGAATTCCTGTAACAAAATGATTTAACCAAAAAGCTACTATACGTCCACGTAAATCTTCCGATATAAAATCGTTTCCTGTCTGAATAAACCAATTATTAATATATTCTGGGTTTTCTGTTTCAAAATCACTAAAATTATTAAAATTATAATAACCCCAAAAAGGAGTTGCTGTTGGCGGGGTGTTAGATGCTGTATCAACAATTGAATCAATAAAATCATTTGGAGTTTGTCCAAGTGCTGCGTCAACTGTTGTCTGTGAAGCTCCAAAACCTAGCCGTCTATATACGTGATTAATTTTTATTATATCCCAAGGATTACTCCCATTTGGGATATAAGGATCTAAAGTTGCTGTATTACATGAAGGAGAAGTAATAGTTTCCATATACTATTGGTTAAATATGTTGTGTACGAATATACTGATAATTAATTAATTAGTAATTTGTATGACTAATGTTTAACGAGAAAGTTTAATTTTTTATTACATTGAGCCGAATTTATATAGAAAATGCAAATACCAAAAAACTTAGAATTTGGAGATAAAGTAGCCATCGTATCAACAGCAAGAAAGGTTTCTAAATCGGAATTAAATTTCGCCTTAGAAACACTTAAAAATTGGGGATTAAAAATAGTTTTAGGAAAGACAATTGAAGCAGAAGAAAATCAGTTTGCAGGTAATGATAATTTACGTGCTGAAGATTTTCAACAAATGCTAGACAACCCAAATATAAAAGCCATTTGGTGTGCACGTGGTGGCTACGGAACGGTACGGATAATAGATAAATTAGATTTTACAGCGTTTAAAAAACACCCCAAATGGATTATCGGTTATAGCGATGTAACGGTGTTGCATTCTCAAATTCATACTTTAGGAATTGCAACCTTACACGCTCAAATGCCTGTGGCTATTGAAACCAAATCGGAAGCTACCGTAAACTCAATTTATAAGACGTTATTTGGAAAGGAATATTCTATTACGATTACTTCAGAAAAAAATAATAGATTAGGAATAGCTTCGGGGCAATTAGTTGGAGGAAACTTATCGATTTTATATTCCCTTTGCGGAAGCCCTTCAGCCATCAATACCGATGGAAAAATTCTGTTTATAGAAGATTTAGACGAGTATTTATATCATATAGACCGAATGCTTCAAAATCTAAAACGCAATGGAATGTTTGCTAATTTGAAAGGTTTAATCGTTGGCGGAATGACCCAAATGCACGATAATGATATTCCATTTGGGAAGTCTGCCGAAGAAATTATTTTGGATATTTGTAAAGACTTTGATTTTCCGATTGCGTTTAATTTTCCGGCTGGACATATAGAGGATAATTGGGCTTTGGTTTTTGGAGCTGAGGTGAAGTTGAAGGTTGGTGAAAATAAAGTAACTTTGTCACATTCTGAACAAAGTGAAGAATCTCTTAAAAAATAAGATTAATTTATGAGATTCCTGCTGGAGTTTATTTTGAGCGGAGTAGAAAGGCGGGAATGTTATGGCAGAACACAACGAATTAGGAAAATTAGGAGAGCAATTAGCATCAGAATATCTGTCTAAAAAAGGCTATGTTATTTTAGCTAGAAACTACTATTACGACAAAGCCGAAATAGACATCATTGCTCAAAAAGAACCAAAAACACTAGTGATTGTTGAAGTAAAAACCCGAAACAGTGATTTTTTTGGCGACCCTCAGGATTTTGTAAAACCTTCGAAAATTAAATTATTGGTAAAAGCTGCTAACGAATATGTAATTTCAAACGACCTGGATGTAGAAGTTCGGTTTGATATTATTGCGATTATCAAAAATAAAACCACTGAAAAATTAGAGCATTTTGAAGATGCTTTTTATTATTTTTAGTTTACTTTTTAATACTAATCAGTTCTATTAATTCTTCGAAACTTTCTGGTTTTTCAATAAATTTCTTGTCTTTGTCTAAAACAAAATAAGTAGGAGTACTTGTTAGTCCGTAATCTTGAGCAATTTGACTATCCCATTTTTTTAGTTTTATAACATGAATAAAATCAGGGTATTTAGCTATTTCTGTTTGCCAATTAACTGGTTCTTCTTCCAAACCAACTGCTATAACTTTATATTTAAAACTATCTAAAGATTGCACAAATTGGTTCAACTTAGGAATTTCCTTCAAACAATGCGAACAGGTACTACTCCAAAAAACAAGAATGTAGTTTTCTGCAATAGAAAGCTCACTTAATTTATTAGTTTTTGTAGTTCCGTTTTCTGTGGTTTCCCAAGTAAAATCTGGTGCTGTATTACCAATCGATAAATTTTTGAATTGAACTAATTTATTTACCAATTGCTGGTCTTTTTGTTCTGTAGCAAATGGAATTAAATATTTTTCAGCTAAATAATTTGCATTGTCATTGAATTGATATAACACTAGTTTATCCCATAAATCTACCAAGAACAATTTTCTAAAATTAACTTCAGAGTTTTTTAAATGATTGTATATTTCATCAATATTCCTGTTATAGGTGTCGTTTTTTGAAAGCCCTTTCTCTTTAGAACCTAAAATGTAGCTAATGGTTCTATCAATTAAAAAACGAGAGCTTTGCAAAACGGTATTGTTAAAATCTATGTTTGTAAAAAAGGAATTTGATATATGATTTTTATAATCTGGATCTTTTTCGAATGTTGAAGGAATATAGGGTCTATCAGCAACAATAAATTCATAAGCTAAGGTTCCTTTTGATTCTTTTTCATAGAAATCCTGAATTTCTTTTTGACTATTAAAAAATGCCATTAATTCTGAACTACTTGTTTTCTTTTTAGCATAAAATTCGCCAATTTGAGTCTTAATTAGGTTCATTTCATGTTGGTAATTTGAAAGCATTTTATTTACTTCGGAAGTTTGAAATTCTAGACCTTTTTCTACGTTAAAAGTCAATTCAATATCTTCTTTTCCATCATAAATAACATCAAAATTAAATTCGTATTGAGGAATAGCATACACCAGACTGTAAATTCCAGGTGGAGCTTTTTCACCTAAATTAAACATTATTTTTCCATCTTCAATTTTTCCTTGACCTCCGTAAATATTAGATGTTGGTGTGTTTTTATAAAGGATTGCCCATTTATAATTTTCCGCAGGCGAGAAAGTTGCTTTTATTTTATATTGTGCTAATAAGGAAAATGGAAAAACAATAAGTAGGATTAATACAGTTCTAATATTTTTCATAATTATATTTTTATACCATTTAAGAATTGATAGTATTTAATGATTGTAGTGCTTTGTTAGTTGTTGAAATTTTTTCAAAGGTAATAATTAATTGAACTTTTAATAGATGGAAAAAGGAAAATATAGGTTATTCTTACTTAGAATTACCGTCTAATAAGCTTCTAAGAAAATTGATTTCACTTTTCATTTCTTCAATTCTTAGGTCGTATTGTTTTTTTAATTCTTCAGGGAAATTATTATAAAAATTCTTAAATTTTCCTGATTGCGTACAGTTGTTAAAAATTAAATTTTCATCAAAAGACACTAAATCTAAGGGGTCTATTTCTAATATTTTTGAAACATCATTAATTCTATTCCAGTTTAATTTAGTTTCATTTCTCTCAAGCTTGCTATAAGCTCGTTGAGATATATTTAATTTAAGAGCCATATATTCTTGATTATAACCTTTCAATTCTCTAACTTTTCTAATTTTATTTCCTATCATTTCTTTCATGTCGTGAATATTTTAGAACTAAAAAGCATTAGTTTAGAACTACTTTAGTTTTTAACAAAGATAGTAAAAGTTAATCTTTGTTAAAATTTTAAACTTATATATTATGACGAAAAAAGAAACATTTGTAAGACCAAGAGGATTAGTGTCGCTATTATTTTTATTTAGTTTGATGGCTTTTTTATCTTGCTCTACAGATGCACCCTTAACAGAGCAGTTGGCTTATAAAAGATTTCATCTTAAAAAGTTAATTTCATGGCTATTAAACAATGATGCTGATGTAAAAAGCACATTACTAGACATTAGAAGCAAAAATAATAAGATAACTACTTTTTATGTAGAAAATATTATTAACAGTATTGCAAGAAAAGGCATCATTGACAACGAAACTATGGAAGAATTAACATTCTCTGTAGAAGCTTTTAAAAACATCCAAGGAGAAAGTTGGAATCCAACCATAAGGCTTACCAATTTTGAAAACTACAAAAACAGAAACCCTTACGACAACACAAAACCGTTATATGCTATGGAAGATTATGACGAGGTAAATCAAGAAGAAATTGCGGTAGGTTACCAAGAAAATGCAGAAGGCGAACTAGAAAGCATAGAGGAAGAGCTAACTCCAGCACTTGAAGATGAAAACGATATTATTGTTTTAGCCTTGGAATCTTGTGACCCAAACCAACAACAAAGTCAAGGAGGAGGTCAACAACAGGAGGAAGGATTCTGTGGTCCTTTTGGCGGCGGAGGTTATGACCCACCACCATCGTCTATTAAATTAAGAATTAACAAAATGACTATAAAACATTTTAATGAAAATTGGCCTCTCAGACCTGAGATTCATTTTCAAGGCTTTTCGTTAAGTGCACCCTTTGGTTCTGGTGATTGTGGAAATGCTATTACAGGCTCTGCCAACTGTTATAATTACTCTGGAAAAAGAATTGATATATATAAAAGACGTTGGGTAAGTAACCAAACCGAAAAAACACAAAATTTTCGAATAAAAACTCAACCAAATTATTCTTCTCCCGAAGTTATTTATTATGTAATTTTTGAAGAAGATTCTTTTCCTGCATCACTGGAAGCAGCATGTTTTGATATGCCAAACGGAGATATTCGATGTTTTGAATATAGGACTAATAATAATGCTTATGACCAGCAAAAACTTCATATGAATATAGATGATGCTAATGCCGATTTTCCTTATGCCCCTGGCTTCTCTATAGACAAAAACTCTATTAAATATAATTTAACACATAGTATTTAGTAGTAATTTGTATTATATTTGCTCCTCTAAACAATTGTGTTAGAGGGGTTTTTTAAAAATCTTTTTTATCCGTTAAATTTGTAATAGAATCAAAAAATTAGATTATGACAAACAAAGTAAATTACATGTTAGCTATTATTTTTTTGATATTCCAAGTTCAGGATACAATAGCACAAACAACATTTGAGTGGGAAACGGCTACTGATAATGGCGATAATGTTACTGAAATTCTTGATGGAATTACCGCAACATTTTCTGGATTACCAGATATTACTGTAACGGATTGTGGCGGATGTTTTGGCTCTACCAATAACTTAGTAGTTTCTGATGGGATTACTGACGGAATGAGTGTGTCTTTTACATTTAGCGAACCTGTAATAGTTAATTCAATCCTAGCTATTGATGGAAATAGTGCTAATATTGATTATACATTTACTCCTACAGGAGGGAGTAATTCAACGGTTATAGAATCACTAACAAATGGAAGTGCTTCTGTAACCCTAAATTGGACAGATGTAATATCATTTACTGTTACTTCAACTGGCTCATTATTTGGCTTTGATGATTTATACATAAATGATTCATCATTGTCATATACAGATTTTAATTCTAATAATATTGTGTATTATCCTAACCCTGTCCAAGATATTCTTTATTTCAAAAATATAGATAATTTAGAAAGAGTGAGTATATATAATAATTTAGGTCAACTTATTTCAGAAACAAAAGGTGATAGAGTTGATATGGAAAACCTTAAAGTTGGCACATATTTCGTAAAAATACAGACGACTAATGGTATAGAAACTGTAACCGTTATAAAGGAATAATATTTTACAACAATCGTGTAAATTAATTGTAGCTGTATTTGCCGCAATCAATCGTACACACTGTTCTTCGATTAAAATTAAGTTTTGGTTCTAATATTGGAGTACTCCTATATTCTTTACTAGATAACAAAATTAATAAACCCTACTATTATGCAGAAAATTATTTTAACCGTGTTTTTATTATTTTGCTTTACAATCCAAGCCCAAGATACAGATTTTAGAAACCAACGTAAAGGCAAGCTTTTTTTTAATGTAGGCACAGAGTATAGAATAACCCCCATAACCTCTTTACCTACTAATGTAGGTTATAATCCTCGTTCAAGATCAACAAATTCAGACGCACAAAACACAGGAGTAGCCTTTTATTATGGGTTAAAAATGTTTATCACAAAAAACTTAAGCTTAGGGTTTTCTCATTCTGTTAGATACACTTTACTTAATAACAGTAGTGCCTCGGATATACCTGCAGAATTTGGTTATAAAGAGTCTGTTTATAGACCCATGATGGGTTTTTATATATACTTAGATTATCACGTTAAAGTTTTTAAAGAAGCTGAGTTGTTTGCTCGTGTGGGTCGTTCTATAATTAATGCAAACTCAAGTTATGTATATAAAGAATCTTTTTACAATAATAATGACGAATTTACTGGATCTTTTGTTTCTGAATCAAATTATAGGATGTTTACTACTAACTTTGCAATAGGCTTAAAAAAAAATAAATTTGAAGCACTTATAGGTGTTCATACCACACAAGATCCTCCTTATTTTACCGAAAGTGTATTATATATAATCCCTTATTTTAATTTAAATTATACAATAGGTAAGTTGTTTTAGTTATTTAAAAAAATCTTGTAATACATGCAATGCTTTTTTTGTAGCCGTAATTTTTTCAAAGGTAATAATTAATCGCAAGCCATTACGAGTATTTTTTTCTTTCATCGTAGCAATTTCTGGGTAATTTTGAGCAAATTGAATCACTTTTCCAAACACTTCACTTTGATAAAACGAACTTTCCTGATCAGCTACAAAATAACCAATCATTCTATTTTTTTTCATAATCACACGTTCTAAACCTAAAGAAATCGCCAACCATTTTATACGAACACTATCCAATAAATCTACTGCTTGAATTGGTAATTCGCCAAAACGATCTACCAAGTCTTTTTCGTATTTCTGAAGTTCCTCCTCGGTTTTTAACTCACCTAATCTGTTGTAAAGATTCAACCGTTCCGTAATATTATTCACATAATCATCTGGAAAAAGTAATTCGAAATCAGTATCGATAACCGTTTCCTTTACAAAATCTTTTAGTTCGTGCTGGGTACCTTCGTAGAGTTTTTTAAATTCTTTTTCTTTTAATTCGTCAATTGCTTCAGCTAGAATTTTTTGATAGGTTTCAAATCCTATTTCATTGATAAATCCACTTTGTTCTCCACCTAATAAATCTCCTGCTCCTCGAATTTCTAAATCTTTCATTGCAATATTCAGTCCGCTTCCTAACCCGCTAAATTGCTCTAATGCTTGAATTCGTTTACGAGCATCATCCGTTATTGCTGAAAAGGGTGGCGTTATAAAATAACAAAAAGCTTTTTTATTACTTCGTCCCACACGTCCACGCATTTGATGAAGGTCTGAAAGTCCAAAATTATTCGCATTATTAATAAACATCGTGTTGGCATTGGGTACGTCCAATCCGCTTTCGATGATGGTGGTTGAAACCAGTACATCAAACTCTCCATTCATAAAAGCAAGCATCAACGTTTCTAATTTTCTGCCTTCCATTTGTCCGTGACCAATTCCAATTTTTGCATCGGGAACTAATCGTTGAATCATTCCAGCAACTTCCTTGATATTTTCAATGCGATTATGAACAAAAAACACTTGTCCATTTCTTGAAATTTCATAGCGAATTGCATCACGAATTATCTCTTCGGAAAAACGAACTACTTGCGTATCTACAGGATATCGATTTGGCGGTGCTGTACTAATAATCGACAAATCCCGAGCTGCCATTAAACTAAACTGAAGTGTTCTCGGAATAGGAGTTGCCGTTAATGTAAGCGTGTCAACATTTTGTTTAATCGTCTTTAATTTGTCTTTTACTGCGACTCCAAATTTTTGTTCTTCATCGATAATTAGCAGTCCTAAATCTTTAAATTCAACCGCTTTATTTACCAGTTGATGCGTTCCGATAACAATGTCAAGTCTTCCGTTTTTTAAGCGTTCCAACACTGAGTTTCGTTGCTTGGTAGTTCTAAAACGATTGAGGTAATCTACGTTTACAGGCATTTCTGCCAAACGTTCTGTAAATGTTTTAAAATGCTGAAATGCTAATATGGTTGTTGGTACTAAAATGGCTACTTGTTTGCCGTTGTCAACCGCTTTAAAAGCAGCCCGAATAGCTACTTCTGTTTTTCCGAAACCTACATCACCACAAACCAAACGATCCATTGGGCGTTCGTTTTCCATATCGCGTTTTACGTCTGCCGTCGAGGTAATTTGGTCTGGTGTATCTTCGTAAATAAAAGAGGACTCTAACTCGTGTTGTAAATACGAATCTGGGTCGAAAGCAAAACCTTTTTGAGTTCTTCGTTTGGCGTATAACTCGATTAAATTAAAGGCGATTTCTTTAACTCTTTTCTTGGTTTTTTGTTTCAGTTTTTTCCAAGCTCCCGAACCTAATTTATAGATTTTTGGGGTGGTTCCGTCTTTTCCGTTGTACTTTGAAATTTTATGGAGCGAATGAATGCTGAGATACAAAATATCGCGTTCGCCATAAATTAATTTGATAGCTTCTTGTAATTTTCCTTCTACATCTATTTTCTGAAGACCTCCAAAACGACCAATTCCATGATCGATGTGTGTTACATAATCACCTACTTCTAAATGGGTTAATTCCTTTAAAGTAATCGCCTGCTTTTTGGCATAGCCATTTTTTAACTGAAACTTATGGTAGCGTTCAAAAATCTGATGGTCGGTATAGCAAACGTTTTTTTGATCGTTATCAATAAACCCTTGATATAAAGGAAAAACAATCGTTTCAAACTGATCAACATGCTGATTGTTATCTTCAAAAATATCGTGAAAACGTTGAGCTTGTTTTTCACTACTACAGAAAATATAATTTTTATAACCCTTTTTGGTATTGGAGTTTAAGTTTTCAATTAACAAATTAAATTGCTTGTTAAAAGAAGGCTGTGGTTGAGTTTGAAAGCTGATGGTTTCCTTTTCTGAATCTGAATTTTTAAGTTGAACTCGTGTAAAATCTGCTAATTCTTTTTTTAATAATTCTGAAGTGCAAAAAACACCTGAAGGTTTACTTCTTTTTATTTCAGTTTCTAAAACTTCAAAAGCTTGTGTTGCTTGCTGAAATAATTTATCGATTCCAGCAAATAAAATCGATTCACTTTTATAGAAAATCACCGTTTTTGAAGCGATGTATTTTAAGAAACTTGTACGTTTCTCCTCCATCATTTTATTCTCCATATTCGGAATGATGGAAATCTTTTTAATAGACTCGGTAGAGAGTTGGGTTTCTACATCGAAACTACGAATGCTTTCCACATCATCACCAAAAAATTCAATACGATATGGCTCGTCATTACTAAACGAGAACACATCTAAAATCCCACCACGAACCGAAAATTCTCCAGGTTCGGTCACAAAATCTACTCTTTTAAAGTTGTATTCAAAAAGGACTTCGTTTACAAAATCGATGGATAAACTGTCATCTACACTAATTTTTAAAGTATGTTTTTCGAGTTCTCTACGGGTAACCACTTTTTCGAATAATGCTTCTGGATAACTAACGATAATTGCTGGTTTTTTACGAGAATTAATTCGGTTTAAAACCTCTGCACGAAGTAGCACATTGGCATTGTCGGTTTCCTCTATTTGGTATGGTCTTCGGTAACTTCCAGGATAAAAAAGCACGTTTTTTTCGCCTATTAAATTTTCTAAATCGTTAAGATGATAAGCAGCTTCTTCTTTATTGTTTAAAATGATTAAAAAAGGTTTTTCGGCAGTTTTAAAAACTTCAGAAATAACCATAGAATATGATGAGCCTACTAAGCCTGAAACACTTGTTTTTCCTTCGGAAAGGGCAATAGCTTCCCCTAGTTTTCTAATAGTAGAAGACTTTGCAAAAAGTGAAGAAACCAATGTATTACTCATTTTGGCAAAGGTAGTATTTCGGATAAAATTACATTCTAAGTTTTGATAATTATTTCTTAAAAAGTTCCCACCCTTTTACCCAAGGTATTTCAGAATCGTAAAATTGTAGTTTTGTTTTTACAATTTTATCACTTTTATCACGAGGAGATTTAGTGTAATAACGTGCTTTTGTGTTTGTAAAGTCTATGGTGTATTTATTATCAAGATCCGAATTTACATCGGTATAGAAGTATAAAACATTGACTTTTTTAACTTTCCAAGTTCCTTTGCCATAGGAGTTTTTTTCAGGGTTTTTAGCACTTATTTTTCGGTAGTTATGAAAAGCAAAAGTACCGTCTGGTTTAAGTATAAGTGTGTAGGTAATTACACCGTTGTCGTTAAAGTCAAAATGTGCTTCGTAATTACCAGCGTATTTTTCAGTTTGTGCAATGATGGTGGTGCTAAATGCTAGAATTATAATAAGCACTAATTTCTTCATTTTTTGATGGTTTACGATAGATTAGAAATTAGATTTATCAAAGATTGTTCCGTGAAACGAACCAAAATTTATAATAATTACTCTTTGATTTATTTCCTTTAAAATAATTCAAAAAATAAGTTTCAATAGTTTTATCTTTGCAGTATAAAATTAAGAATATGTCATTTTACGAATTATTTAAAAAAGGTCACCAATCTAGAAACTTAGCTCATTTTGCTTCCATAGCATCATTAGCAAAAGCAGATGGAAAAATAACAGATGAAGAAACAGAATTATTAAAAAGCTTAGCAATAAAGTTGGGTATTGGTGCTTCTGAAGTGATCGATATTTTAAAGAATCCAGCTAAATACCCTATCGTTCCTTCTAATTCTGCCGAAGAACGTTTGGAGCGTATTCATGATTTGTTCGATATGATATTTGCCGATCACGAAATAAGTGTAAAAGAATTAGTACTTATTAAACGATATGCTATTGGTCTAGGTTATAATATAACTGAAGCAAATGAATTGATTCATAATTCCATCGAAATTTACACTGGGAAAATTAATTTTAGTGAGTATAAGCATATGATTAAAAAAAGAATGAAAGGGTAATCTTTATTTCTTTTCAGCTTTACGCATAAATTTTTCAGCTTTTTCTACCATTTCTTTATTTCCACAGAAAAAAGGTATGCGTTGATGAAGCTCGGTAGGTTTAATATCTAGAATTCTAGTAAAACCATCACTTGCTTTTCCGCCTGCACGTTCGGCTAAAAATGCCATTGGATTGCATTCGTAAAGCAAACGTAATTTTCCATTTGGATTTTTGGAAGTGGAAGGATAAATATAAATTCCTCCTTTAATCATATTTCTATGAAAATCGGAAACTAAAGAGCCAATGTATCGTGAAGTATAAGGGCGATCTCCTTCTTCCTCTTGGCAATATTTAATGTATTTTTTTACACCTTTTGGGAAATGAATATAGTTTCCTTCATTTACCGAATAGATATTTCCTTTTTCAGGGAATTTCATATTTGGATGCGATAAATAATAAGTTCCAATAGCAGGGTTTAGTGTAAAACCATTAACACCGTGACCTGTAGAATATACAATCATTGTCGAAGTTCCATATACAATATAACCGGCTGCAACTTGTTGGTTGCCGGGTTGTAAAAAGTCTTCTAATGTTACAGGAGTTCCTGCTGGAGTAACTCTTCTGTAAATAGAAAAAATAGTCCCTACCGAAACATTTACGTCAATGTTTGAAGATCCGTCCAAAGGATCCATCAACACCACATATTTATTTTCGTTTTTTTTATTTCCGCCCACAATCGAAATAAAATCATCTTCTTCTTCACTTGCAATTCCGCAGACAATTTCACGATTTACCAAGGTGTTTATAAAAACTTCATTGGCATAAAGATCCAGTTTTTGCTGATCTTCTCCTTGAATGTTTTCTACGCCAGCAGTACCTAAAATATCTACTAATCCGGCTTTATTTACTTCGTGATTTACGATTTTTCCTGCCAATCTAATGGAGTTAATTAATCGGGAAAGTTCTCCAGATGAGTATTTGAACTCGCTTTGTTTGTTTATAATAAACTCGCCGAGCGTTTTGTTGTGTTGTGTCATTACAATAGGTTGTGATGAATTTGCTGCAAATATCGGTATTTTTAAAGAATTTGAACCGATATTTGTGAATTCAAATTATAAAAACAATGAATTACTTAATACGAAAGAGTACTCCAAACGATATGTCTCAGGTTTTAGACTTGATAAAAGAATTGGCTACTTTTGAAAAAGAACCCGATGCCGTAATTATTACAGCCGATTATTTGGTAAAAGAAGGCTTCGGAAAAGATTCTCAATTTACTTGTTTTGTTGCTGAAATGGAAGATGAAATCGTTGGAATGGCACTTATTTATTACCGTTTTTCTACTTGGAAAGGAAAAGCAATTCATTTAGAAGATTTGATAGTAAAAGATAAATTTCGTGGAATCGGAATCGGAAAAGCATTATATACAAAGGTGATAGAATATGCTGCTGAAAAAAAAGTAAAACGAATTGAATGGGCAGTACTAAATTGGAACCTTGGAGCCATTAAATTCTACGAACGAAGCGGTGCCAATATTATGAAAGATTGGTACATTGCTCAAATGGACGAAGACGGAATTAAAAATTATATCGCAACTTTATAAGATTTCATATCTTTGAAAACAATGAATTTAAAAGTTTATAAATTTGGTGGAGCATCGGTAAAAGATGCCAAAGGTGTAAAAAACCTACTCTCTGTAATTAATAGTACCGAAGAGAAAAACTTGGTGATTGTAGTTTCTGCAATGGGAAAAATGACCAATGCTTTAGAGAAAGTTGTGGACTTTTATTTTTCAAACCCTGAAGAGGTAAAAGCTCAAATTGCTTCTGTTTATGATTTTCATTTTCAGATTGTTTCAGAATTATTTGAAAACACTTCGCATCCCGTTTTTAAAAAAATATTGAAACTAATTAATGAGCTTCAGTTGTTTGTAGAAAGTAATAAATCTACCAATCACGCTTTTGTGTATGATCAAGTGGTAAGTTTTGGCGAACTGATTTCAACCACCATTATTTCAGAATATCTTTCAGAAAATAATTGCAATAATTCATTTTTAGACGTTAGAAATTGTATAAAAACCAATACCAATTATCGCGATGCTTTGGTGGATTGGAAGAGTACTCAAAAAAATATTTTAACAAAAGTAACTAAAACAGAAATCACCGTTACCCAAGGTTTTATCGCTTCAGAAAGCACACATAATTTTACCACAACACTCGGTAGGGAAGGAAGTGATTATACGGCAGCTATTTTTGCCTATTGTTTAAATGCCCAAAGTGTGACTATTTGGAAAGATGTTCCTGGGGTTTTAAATGCAGATCCTCGTCATTTTAAAAAGACACAATTATTGCATCATATTTCATACAGAGAAGCGATTGAGTTGGCATTTTACGGAGCGACTGTAATTCATCCAAAAACCTTACAGCCTTTGCAACGAAAAGAGATTCCGTTGTTTGTAAAGTCGTTTTATAATCCCGAAGAAGCAGGAACCTGCGTTGGAAAAGGAGTAACCCTAGACCCTTCGATTTCTTGTTTTATTCTGAAGAAAAATCAGGTATTAATTTCCCTTTCTTCTTTGGATTTTTCGTTTATGATGGAAGACAATATTGGCGATGTTTTTAAACTGCTTCATCAGTTTAAAATGAAGGTAAATTTAATACAAAATTCAGCCATTAGTTTTTTGGTTTGTGTGGATAATAAATATGATAAATTAGATGTATTACTTTCAAAATTAAGAGAAACGTTCCTTGTTTCTTGGAACGAAAATGTTACGCTTTATACGGTTCGGCATTCCAATGCATCCGAAATTAAAGAACTACTTAAAGGAAAAGAAATGTTGCTAAAACAAGAAAACCGAGAAACCGTACAATTGATTGTCAAGGAATAAAGCAATAGGAATTTACTTATATTTGCTATTAGCTGAAATTGTAAAATTAAGCTTAAAAATTATTTAATCTTTTATGGGAATAGTTAATGCAAAAGAAGTAGCAAAAGCCATTAATGTCGATAAGTTTGGTTTTGTAGGTACTTTTTTGGGTTGGTCTTTAATGCGGATTTTAAAAATTTCTGCCATTAATAAAGTGTATGACAAACATAAACATTTAGAGGGTTTAGACTTTATGAATGCCCTGCTTAATGAATATGAAATCAAATTTGAAATCCCTGAAGAAGACCTTCGGCGACTTCCTAAAAACGGTGCTTTTATTACAATTTCAAATCATCCATTAGGAGGAATAGACGGAATATTACTTTTAAAACTTCTATTAGAACCACGTCCAGATTTTAAAATAATTGCCAACTTTTTATTGCAACGTATCAAACCTATGGAGCCGTATGTGATGCCTGTAAACCCTTTTGAGGACAAGAAAAATGTGCAATCTAGTATCGGAGGCTTTAAGGCTTCCATGAAACATTTGCAAGATGGAATGCCCTTGGGGATTTTTCCGGCTGGCGAAGTTTCTACTTATAAAGATGGAAAATTAATTGTAGATAAACCTTGGGAAGAAGCATCTATGAAATTGGCACAAAGAGCAAAAGTTCCTATAGTTCCTATTTATTTTCATGCTAAAAATAGTAAGGTTTTTTATCGTTTAGCAAAAATGAGCGATATGCTTCGTACTGCAAAATTACCTTCGGAAGTGCTTACTCAAAAAGAACGATTAATAAAAGTTAGAATTGGAAATCCGATTTCGGTAAAAGACCAATCTGAACATGAATCCTTAGAAGATTTTACTAATTTTATAAGACGTAAAACCTACATGCTTTCCAATGCTTTTGAAAAGAAAACGTTATTAGACAGTCTTCCTAAGAATTTAAAATTTCCAAAACCTCCAAAAAAAATTGTAAAACCAGTATCGGTTTCAATTATTGAAAAAGAGATTGAAGCTTTATTAAAAAATGATAAAAGACTATTAGAAAGTAATAATTACGAAGTCTATTTAGCAGATGCTCCGAGCATTCCGAATATCATTCAAGAAATAGGAAGGCTTCGTGAAATTACCTTTCGAGAAATAGGAGAGGGAACCAATAAAGCAATAGATTTAGATAAATTTGATGCCTATTACCACCATATGTTTTTATGGGATAAAGACGAAAAGAAGATAGTAGGAGCCTACCGAATGGGACTTGGATCGGAGATTTTTTCTAAATATGGAATCAATGGTTTTTATTTACAAGACTTATTTCGTTTTGAGCAAGAATTATATCCAATGATGAGTAAATCCATAGAAATGGGGCGAGCATTCATCATTAAAAAATACCAAATGCGTCCGATGCCTTTATTTTTACTTTGGAAAGGAATTGTACACACAACATTGCGTTATCCCGAACATAAATATTTAATTGGAGGCGTTAGTATAAGTAATAAATTTTCTGAATTTTCGAAATCATTGATGATTGAGTTTATGAAATCCAATTATTACGATCCTTATGTTGCACAATATATAAAACCCAAAAAGGAATACAAAGTTAAACTCAAAGACGCCGATAAAGACTTTGTTTTTGATGCAAGTAAAGCCGACTTAAACAAGTTTGATAAAATTATTGATGAGGTTGAGCCTGGAAGTTTACGAATGCCAGTATTGCTTAAAAAATACGTTAAACAAAACGCAAAAGTGGTGGCGTTTAATGTGGATCCATTATTTAATAATGCAGTAGATGGCTTGATGTATATTAGAATTGCCGACCTTCCAGAAAGCACCGTAAGACCTGTAATGGAAGAGTTTCAAGCTGAATGGGAAAAGAAATACTCTGCAAAAAATGAGGAGGAATAAATAATCAATCTTCAACAGGAACTTTAATCTATAAAATTCCTCGACGCTCTGCGTCGGGGTAAAAGTGGAAAGTTTGAAAACCTTAGGTTTTCATAAATCTAAAAATGTTTTTCCGCTTGACACCTCGATGGCTCTGCCTCGGGGTAGTTCATTAATCACTTTAGTCCCAGTTGAATTTCCTTTATTATCTAATAAACCTACAAAAGAAACAGCACCTTTTTCTTCATCTTTTTGAAGCATTTGAATGTGTCGTTTGGTTACTGAAAAATCTCTGTTTTTATGATTTTTTTTTCTTCTGATAAAATATCCTTTCTGTTACCCTTAAAAGTTGCATTTACTAATTGAATTTAAGTATAAAAAAAGCCTTTTGAAAATAATTTTCAAAAGCCTTTTGTTTATTTTTTTAAGAAAAATTACGATTTAAAACCAAGGACGTTTTCCTACTTGGTAAGTGTTGTAAAACTCTTCATCACTTTTAGTTAAATAGATTATTCCTTCAATTAATCCAACTAAACTCCCTGCGCCGCAAGTAATAAATGTGATTACAATCTGGATAATCCCTTCTTTGGTATAACCAAGAATAAATTTATGAATCCCTAAACCTCCAATTAATATTCCAAGAAGCCCAGCAATTAGTTTTTTGTTTTCACCGCCAGCAGTTGCTTGATTCCAACCTTCTTTAAACTCATTTGCTGTTTCTTTTACTTCGTTCTCTAAGTTGTTTTTGTTTTCTTCATTCATAATTTGATGATTTTTAAAGTTGATTTACAAAGGTATTGAAATTTATTACAAAGCAGAATCAATTGGTTCCCAAAGTCAGGGCAGAATCATACTTTCAAATTCAATATTCTGAGTAAATAGTCTTCGTTCCAGCCAGCTTCAAGTCTTTTGCTTTTCATTGATATTTTTTTAGAAGTTTCATTTTTTAATAAGTTTAAAGCTAT
>JAKITD010000029.1 GCA_021648265.1 Flavobacteriaceae bacterium
TCAATTGATATTGAACTTCTTACCACCAAAATAATAGAAAATATTGAAGATTTTGGGTTGCTGAAAAATACTCACAACTTTAAATGTCAAGCGGTTGCGTAATGTTGTTTTGGTGCGAAACTTGAGTAATTTTATTTATTTCTTGTTAAAAAAGTAATCTACTAATTATTACTAGCTGAATTCAAGTCACAAATGCAACTTTTTGGTTAAACAATAATTTTTCCATTTCAAATATATGTTAGCGAAAAAACAATCTTATTAATTTAAGTTTTTTCTAAAAGTAGCACTCACCGATTGTATTATATTTTTAATTTCGTAGGAATTAACCCCTTTTACAATGGCAATTTCATCGTAAGTTAATTTTCCGAAGACAAATAAATCTAGAATATTAGAAGTTTTTAAAGGCAACCAGTTATAAATATTATTGAAAGCTTTTCGTTTACCTTCACTTATATCTAATCTAGTATCGTTAATTTGAAGTGAATTAATAATGTTTTTTTCAGCATCGTAAAATAAAATTTCTTGTTTAACAAACCTACCTTGTTGGTACGATATATCATCTAATTCTCCTTCCATTACCATTTCATTATTAAAATCTAACTCGTAATTTTCTTCTAATAATTTAAGTTCTTCTTCTAAAATCTGACTGGTATTTAATGAATCTTTATAACGTGCTTCAATTTTAAACAAGGAACTTAATTGTTGGCTTACCAATGAAAAAAGCTTGAGTTTAACCTCTTGATTATCATTAATTTTTCCTTCGTATTTTTCATACAACTCAACAATGGCATCATCTATAATCCCCGTACTTGTGTACATGTTATGAGGAATAATTCCACTAATTTCAGCAGTATATAATCGATGCTTAACATAAGGATGAATCTGTGCAATAATGGTTAATATTTTTCTTCCAAATTCGTTGTGTTGCTTGCTGGTTTTAAGATCTTCTTTCATTGCTTCTGGATTTAAAATTCTCTTAAAATTACAAAAGCTGGAGTAATAATAGTATGATAAATATCACTACTCCAACTTAAAAAAATTGGTGTTCTTATATACTTATGTCATTCTATTGTAATGGCGGTAATTTTACCCTCATAAGTTACACTTCGTTTATTATTACTATTCACATCTACATAGGTAGTACCCGACTTAGTAATTGACATATAAATATTATACGTTTCAGATTTAAATTTGGCTTTAAATGAAACCGTTATTCTTCTTTTCTCATCATTATATTTTACCTCGTAGCCTTCCATTTTATTGTTGAATTCTACTCCTTCACCATCATCAAACCGAATGGAAGTAACCTCACCAAAAAATTGTAATGATGCTTTTGCAGAGTCTTGTACAACTGCAATTCTGTTGGAACCACCAGCAATATTGACACGAATTCCTCGGGTTGTTGAAACCCAATCTGCATCAAAAACATATTGTTTCGAATTGATTAACTCTTTTGTTGCTTGATATTCTTGAGTTGCCTTTTCTTCTTTTAATTCTTTTTTGGACTGCGAAAATGCTATTTGACTGAAACCCAATAAAACAACAATAACTAATGTCTTTTTCATAATAAAATATTTTTATAAAAATACGCAATAATTAGACCAAATTAAAAGCCCTAAACTTGTGAAATTTCTCATCGTATTTGCGTTTAATTTCTACAAAAATAATTTCTATTAATACCTAGATTAATGATATATGTCATAAAATAGCAATTATTTGCATTCTAATTTTGAGAAGATTTAAGGAAATTCTTTTAATAATTAATCTTTATAAAAAACAATGAGAACTTTAAACAGTAATCGATTGACAGAAACCCAAAGAAAAACTAAAATTTTTATTTGGAACACTAAAAGACGCTTTAGAACCTTGAGTACTCCCTAAAAAAATGAAAGCCACGGATTTTAATAAATTCGTGGCTTTTTTAATTTTTAATACTTGTTATTATTTATTCTTCAATTACTTTTAAAACTAGCTTTCCTAATTTATCTCCTGAAAATAATCGCAAAAAAGTATCGTGAAAATTTTCGATACCAACGTAAACATCTTCTCGGCTTTGTAGTTTTCCTTGCATCATCCACATTCCCATTTCTTGAGCAGCAGTACTGTAATCTTTTGTGTAATCTAGCACTACCATTCCTTGCATTGTAGCTCTATTTACCAATAAAGATAAATAATTTTTTGGACCAATAACATCTCCTGTGTTATTATATTGCGAGATAGCTCCACAAATAACCACTCTTGCATTTAATCGTAATTTACTAAGTGCTGCATCTAAAATTTCACCTCCAACATTATCAAAATATACATCGATTCCTTTGGGACATTTTTCATTTAAAGCATCCATTAAATCTTCCGATTTATAGTTAATAGCAGCATCAAAACCTAGTTCATTTAAAATATAGTCACATTTTTCTTTTCCACCAGCAATTCCAATAACCGTACATCCTTTAATTTTCGCAATTTGCCCCACAATACTTCCAACAGCTCCAGCAGCTCCAGAAACCAAAACAATGTCGCCTTCTTTAATTTTTCCTACTTGCTGAATTCCAAAATAAGCGGTCATTCCTGGCATTCCTAAAGCTCCTAAATATTTAGGCATTGGCACTAGGCTATCATCTACTTTATAACAGTTTTCACCATTGGTTGTTAGGTATTGTTGGACTCCACCCCAATTTACAATACAATCACCAATTTTAAAGCCTGGATGATTATTTTCTTTAATTACTTTACCGATGCTTCCCGCTCTCATTACTTCTCCAATTTCAACTGGAGGTATATACGATTTGCGATCCATCATCCAACCACGCATAGCAGGGTCTAATGAAATATAATGAGTTTTTATAAGAACCTCGCCTTCTTTTGGTTCAATAATAGGATTTGTTTCAAGTTTCCAAGTATCTTCTTTTGGTAATCCTTCTGGACGTTTTACTAATATTAATTGTTTGTTCATTTTCGAAAAATTTATGGGTTGAATATACCACAATTTACAGTGGCTTTTAGGACAATCATTTTCATAAAAACTATTTTTTTCGTAAATTTACACTTATGAAAAAGTATCAAGAAATCGAAAAATTAAAATCGATTTTCAAAAAGAATGGTATTCAAATAAAACGTTTGAAACGTGCTAATTTTGAAAGTTTTGTACTCGCAGAAATTACAATCAAAAATCAATCATGGAAAATCTATATCGATGATGAATACGGAGATTTCAGCAAAGACAAACCACTTGTAGCATTTTATTTAATGTTGTTTTCTTTAGATGTATATCACGATAGTTTGGATTATTTAGATTGGTGCAATCAAAACAAAATAAACGGCTCCGATTTAAAATGGTTAACCTATTATAAATCACTTGAAAAATCTTATTTCGAGCTGAAACAAATTTTAGGGGATTTGGACCCTTGTATCGATTCATTTGACTATCAAATTAGGAATGGAGTTATTGATGCTTTATTTGCTTCAGAAGTTTAATAAACTATAATATAGGTTATATTTGTAAATACCTTAATATTGATTTTCCTAGTATAATTTATGAAGATATTACCAAACCTAAACCCATTACGTTTTCTGTTAGCTTGTTTAGTTATTATTTTTCATGTTCCACAATTATGCAAGAACCAAGGGCTTCCATATTTTGATATGGCTCCAATATTTCATAAAGGAGTTGAAGCTGTTTATATGTTTTTTGTTTTAAGTGGATTTCTAATTATCAGGTTAATATATCTTTCAAAAATGAATGATTCCTTTTCAATAAAGAACTTTTATTTTAGAAGAATTCTCCGCATTTTTCCTTTGTATTACCTCATCGTATTTTTTGGATTCTTTTTTTATAATGTTTTATTACCATTTTTAAACATTCCGTTTCCTATTAATTATGATTTAAAAACTGGATTATTAATGACTGTGTTTTTTATACCAAATATTTTTATACAATACAGCCCTGGAGGAATACTCGAAGTTCTTTGGTCTATTGGGATTGAAGAACAATTTTATATTATCATTGCACCATTACTATACATAATTCGGAAAAATTATATCTTTAAATCACTATTAATTATTAGCTGTTGCTACTTTTTAATATTTCATTTAGACGTATTCTATTTACTTAAAAAGTATCAATTTGTTTATTTTTATATGCTTTCTGGAGGTTTAATCGCTATTTTAGAAGAAAAGAATAAATTGGTTTTATTGAAAAACAATAAGTCCCTGTCAATTATTATTGTTATAAGTACTCTCCTGTTTTTTACGACGAATGTATTTGATTTTGAAAATTTATTTACTTCAAATTTAATAACCTGTCTATTATTTAGCTTATTTATTTATACAATTAGTTTTGCAAATCATAATTTTGAGGTTAAAAGTAAGTTACTTAATTATTTAGGGAAAATCTCTTACGGAATCTATATGTATCATGTTATAGCATTAAATATTATAGTTTACATTCTCTTAAAATTTGATTTTACAAACATCCCGAATTTTATACCCATACTATTAATCAATTTATTAACAATAGTTCTTACAATAATAATTTCACACTTTTCATATCAATATTTTGAAAAATATTTTTTAAAATTAAAAGAAAAATATAGAGAAAAAACAATTAAATAATAGTTTAACCCAATACGTCTAATCTAATATTGATTAGATTAAATAAATACAACCTATGCGAGTTTTAAAAAAAATACTCAAGTTCTTACTTATTATAATAATTGTGATTGCTATCGCTGGTTTTTGGTATTACAATCATTTAAAACCCAGTTATTCAGGAGAAGTCTCTTTAGCAAATATTGAAGCTGAAACTACTGTTTACTATGATGATTACGGTATTCCACACATTTATGCAGATAACAGATTGGATGCAACTACAACTCTGGGCTATGTTCATGCACAAGATCGCTTATGGCAAATGGAATTAATGCGAAGGATTTCTCCAGGTCGCCTTTCAGAATTATTTGGAAAAGATTTAATTGAAAACGATACCTTTTTTGCTTCTTTAGGAATTGATGAAGCCGCAGAAATTTCCATAAGTAAACTCGATAAAAATAGTGAAGTCTATAAAATAATGGAAGCTTATTTAAAGGGGGTAAATCAGTTTGTAGATGAAGGGCCAACTCCTATAGAATATACCCTTATTGGTCTTGAAAAAAAGCATTTCGTTATTAAAGACATTTATAATATCATGGGCTATTTATCTTTTAGTTTTGCAATGGCACATAAAACAGACCCATTATTGAGTGCTTTACAGTTAAAATTAGGAAATGAATATATCAAAGAATTAGATGTTTCTATAAGTCCTGAAACGCTTTACATTAAAAATTCAAAACAAGAGGTTGAAAGCTATACTAAAATGCTTTCAAAAATTAACACAATTATGGAAACCAATCCTATTCCTCCTTTTATTGGTTCGAATAGTTGGGTGATTTCAGAAGATAAAACCTCCAACGGAAAAGTAATTTTAGCAAGCGATCCACATATTGGGTTTGCTCAACCTTCCGTTTGGTTTGAAGCACATTTGGTGACTCCCGACTATGAAATGTATGGGTATCATATGGCGGGAATTCCTTTTGCAATGCTGGGTCATAATAGGAATTTCGCCTACGGAATCACCATGTTTGAAAATGATGATATTGAACTTTATAGGGAAGAAAATCATCCCACAGACAACAACAAATACAAAACTCCAAATGGTTACGAAACCTATAAAAAAACTACAAAAACTATCAAAGTAAAAGATGGAGAAGATGTAACTTTTGAATTAAAAAGTTCGCGTCACGGACCAATAATCAATAATACATTTAAAGGAATTACTGAAGGTAATCCTATTGCAATGTCTTGGATTTATACGCAACTAGATAATAAAATGCCTAATGTTTTTCATTTATTGTCCACAGCAAAAAGTATGGAAGATTTTAAAAAAGGTGTTTCTTTGCTTCACGCTCCCGGTTTAAATTTAATGTATGGAGATTCCAAAGGAAATGTTGCTTGGTACGCTTCGGCAAAACTATATAAATACAAGAATCACGTAAACACCAAGTTTATTTTAGACGGTGCTTCTGGGGAAGATGATATTGTAAGTTATTTGGATTTTTCAGAAAACCCAATGGCTGAAAACCCTGAATGGAATTACGTATATTCAGCTAACAATCAACCAGACAGTATCGCAGGTATGCTATATCCTGGTTATTACATTCCAGAAGATAGAGCCAAACGAATTACTCGTCTTTTAGAACCTAAAAATAATTGGAATAAAAAATCGGTAAGCGCTATGATTAATGATGTTACTTCGTCTGTGGCTCCCGAAGTTATCAAGGAATTGACAAATAACATCAACTATAATTCATATAGTAGAAACGAACAACGCGCTATTGACGTGTTACAACTTTGGGATGGATCTCACACATTAGATGCCGTTGCTCCTACTATTTATAATAAGTTTATTTATTTGTATATGAAAAATACATTTCAAGATGAAATGGGAAAAGAATTATATGCACAATTTGAAGAAACTCATTTAATAAAACGTCAAATTGCATTACAAATTCATAAAGAAACATCTGTTTGGTGGGACGATATTTCAACCACTCAAATAACTGAAACTAAGAAAGATATATTATCTAAAACTTTAAAAGAAACCGTTGCTTCTTTAGAGGTGCAATTAGGAGAAGATATGAATCATTGGGTCTGGAATAAAGTACATATTTTAGAACATCATCATCCTATAGGAAAAATAGAATCTTTACGAGAGTTTTTTAATGTGGGACCGTATTCTGTTAATGGAGGTTCCGAAGTAATTAATAATCTTGATTATAATAGAGATAGTACCGGAGTTTATAATGTTGATTCGGGTCCTTCCACTAGAAGAGTAATTGACTTTAGTGATATTGAAAACAGTTTAAGTATAAATCCTACTGGGCAATCTGGTAATCCTTTGAGTAAGCATTACCGTGATCAAGCTGAAATGTACAATAAAGGAGAATTCAGAAAAATGAAAATGAATAAGGAAGAGATTATTAAGGTTTCCACAAAAATTATTTTTATACCAAAAAATTAATAGTGATAGCTTAATGTAATTTCACTATTCGCAATATTATAATTCTCATGACTGTTAATTTTATGTTATATTTAATATAATCAATTATTTAGCGTTAATTTTGTAACGAAAAAAATGAACTACCTCGACCCAAGGGTACGAGGTATCAAATAGGAATTCCTTTTTATTTCGACGCAAGCGTCGGGGAATTAAACCCTAAAAATGATTAAAACAATAAAGTTATGAGAACATTAAATAGTAATAAATTAACAGACAGAACAAAGGCTTCAAAGTCTTTTAATTGGAATAGTAAAAGACGTTTTAATAAGTTAAGTACTTATTAGACTTTAATTCTATTAAAATAAGTTAAGAAAAAGCTCCTTATAATCAGATTATAAGGAGCTTTTAAATTCAATATTTTTGGCAAGTATATTGCAAAAAAAAGCTGAACAATATAATTATTGTTCAGCTTTTAATAAATTTAATTCTTAAATAATTTATATTATTTATTTTCAATTTCATCTAATCTAGCTTTCATAAGTTTAGACTCTGCATCCATACCTACTTGGCTATAAATGTCTTTTAAAACTTTTAACAAACTTGCATCATCTTTTCTTATATCAGTAGCTTTTTTTAAGTAAGGAATAGCATCTCGATAAATATTTGCTTTAACTTCTTTAAGCTCATCATAACGATCATAATCAGCCTTTGAGGTCCCTAACGCATTCATCTCTTCGATAATTGCTCCTTCTTTTGATAAAATAAGATTCGCAGTATTAATTAATGCACTTGTATAATCTGGTTTTAATTCCAATGCTTTTTTATAATAGTTCATTGCTTCTTCTTCCTCTCCATTTTTATAACTACTTACACCAAGATTGTAATACAATTCTGCATTATTAGGATCGGTTGCTATAATTTTTTTCATAATACTTTTGTAAGTATTCATATCTCCAAAATTATATGCCATGTCTGCCTCAGCTCTCATTAAAGAAACATCATCTGGGTTTTCTTTTCTAGCTTCACTCATCATCGCTTTCGCTTCCTCATTTTTACCTTGACTAATATATATTAATGTAACGTTTCTTAAAATTTCGCCTTTATTAGATTTTGATAACCGCTCTTTAGGACTTGTATACATTTTTGTTAGCAATTTTGTGTTTCTATCGGCTTCACTAGCAAAAACAACTACTTCACCTGAAATAATATTTGTAGCTATATACTCTTTTGCAATACCTGTATAACCTAAATCTAATAGTTTTTTATAATAGGTTAAAGCATTCTCGTATTCTTTTGCATTAACAGCATTACCCGCTGCAAAATATAAATCTGAGGTATCTTTTTTACTCACCATATAACTTGTATATAGTTTTTTTGACGCTCTTTTATAATTTTTAGCTTTTTGATCTTCAATAGCACTGTTTACCAATTTAACTCTTATATTTTGAGTTCCATTTTGGGCATCTACTGCATTTTTCCCTTTTGGGTTTAAGTTAATTGCTTTTTCAAAAGATTCTGCAGATTCAATAAGTTTTTCAAAATCATCATTACCAGAATCACCAAGTAAAGCCTCACCTTTTGCAATGTAAAATTGAATTTTTAAATCTTTATCGGCATTATTTATTAATCCTTCAGCCTGTTTTAATAATGTAACTGCTTCTGAAAAATTTCCAGCCTTGATGTTTTTTTGAGCTTTTTTAATCTCTTTTTTTTGTCCAAAAGTTATAGCAGATACCATCATCAAGCCTACTATTAAAATTTGTTTTTTCATTTTATTTGATTTTAAATTATTTATTTGATTTTATTCCTCTTCGTTATTTGCCTCAGAAGTAGTTTCATCTGTTTGATCTGTAGCGGTTTCATTTTCAGGAACAATTACATTTCCATCTTCGTCTAATTCTACCTCTTCATCATCGTGCATCACTTTTGCTACTGCGGCAATTGCATCACCGTCTCTTACCTTAATAAGCCGAACACCTTGTGTTGCACGACCCATTACACGTAATTTAGATACTTCTAATCGGATTGCAATTCCAGATTTATTGATAATCATCAAATCATCATCATCCGTTACGTTTTTAATGGCGACTAATTTACCAGTTTTTTCTGTAATACTAATAGTTTTTACACCTTTTCCGCCACGGTTTGTGATTCGGTAATCTTCTAGGCTTGAACGTTTACCATAACCATTTTCAGCTACAACTAAAACATCCGTTTCAGAATCGTTAATGGTAATCATTCCTATTACTTCATCAGTATCATTTCCTAAACGAATCCCTCTAACTCCTGAAGCATTACGACCCATAGAACGAGTTTTCTCTTCTTCAAAACGAATGGCTTTACCAGAGCGAACCGCCAACATCACTTGACTATCGCCAGTGGTTAGTTTTGCTTCTAGTAATTCATCGCCTTCCTTAATAGTAATGGCGTTGATTCCGTTGGTACGAGGTCTAGAATATTGTTCTAAAGGTGTTTTCTTAACTTGACCTTTTTTGGTTGCCATAATAACATAATGACTATTAATATAATCTTCATCTTTAAGGTCTTGTGTACAAATAAATGCTTTCACTTTATCCTCTAAGCCTATATTAATTAAGTTCTGAATTGCTCTACCTTTTGAAGTTCTACTTCCTTCAGGTATTTCAAATACACGCATCCAGAAACATTTTCCAGTTTGTGTAAAGAATAACATATATTGATGGTTAGTTCCCACAAATAAATGTTCTAAGAAATCTTCATTTCTTGTAGATGTTGCTTTAGCACCAACTCCTCCTCTATTTTGCTTTTTATATTCAGAAAGAGAAGTACGTTTAATATAGCCTGCATGAGAAATGGTAATCACCACTTTTTCATCAGGAATTAAATCGGTAATACTTACATCACCGCCAGAATATTCAATTACTGAGCGTCTTTCATCACCATATTTAGCTCTTATTTCTTCAAGTTCTTCCTTAATAATACTCATTCTAAGTTCTTCACTAGCTAAAATATCTCTATATCCTTGAATGGTTTTCATCAACTCTTCATATTCAGAACGTAATTTATCTTGTTCTAAACCTGTAAGTTGACGCAATCGCATTTCAACAATAGCTTTGGCTTGAATTTCGGAAAGTTCAAAAGCTTCAATTAATTTTGCTCTGGCTTCATCAGCATTTTTTGAAGCACGAATTAACCGAATTACTTCATCTATATTATCGGAAGCAATGATTAATCCTTCTAAAATATGAGCGCGTTCTTCTGCCTTTCTTAGTAAATATTCTGTACGGCGAACCACCACTTCATGACGGTGCTCCACAAAATAATGAATTAATTCTTTCAGATTTAATAATTGTGGTCTTCCTTTTACCAAGCAGATATTGTTAACACTAAAACTCGACTGAAGCGCCGTGTATTTGTACAACATATTCAATACGATATTAGGGATTGCATCACGTTTTAAAATATAAACGATACGCATTCCTTTTCTATCAGATTCATCACGAATATTAGAAATTCCTTCAATTTTCTTATCATTTACAAGATCGGCAGTTTTCTTAATCATATCTGCCTTGTTCACTTGATAAGGAACTTCGCTAACAATAATACATTCTCTTCCTTGTACTTCTTCAAAAGAAGTTTTTGCTCGCATTACAATTTTTCCTCTTCCTGTATGAAAAGCATCTTTTACACCTTCATATCCATAAATGGTTCCTCCAGTTGGAAAATCGGGAGCTTTAATATGTTGCATCAATCCATCGATATCAATATCATTGTCTTCGATATAAGCAATGGTACCGTCGATTACTTCGGTTAAATTATGAGGAGGCATATTGGTTGCCATACCTACCGCAATTCCCGAAGCTCCATTAATTAATAATCCTGGAACACGAGTTGGTAAAACAGTTGGTTCTTTTAAGGTATCATCAAAGTTTAATTGATGATCTACGGTATCTTTATCAATATCTGCCAACATGTCTTCCGAAATCTTCTGCATTCGCGCTTCTGTATAACGCATGGCAGCCGGACTGTCACCATCAATTGAACCGAAATTTCCTTGCCCATCGACCAACATATAACGCAAACTCCATTCTTGAGCCATACGAACCATCGCATCGTACACAGAAGTATCACCATGTGGGTGGTATTTACCTAAAACTTCTCCTACAATTCTTGCCGATTTTTTATGAGCGCCTGTAGCTCTAATACCTAATTCGTGCATTCCAAATAAAACTCTTCTGTGAACTGGTTTCATACCATCCCTTACGTCTGGTAGTGCACGAGACACAATAACTGACATTGAATAATCAATGTAAGCTGATTTCATTTCATCCTCAATGTTAATAGGGATTATTTTTTCGCCTTCAGCCATAAATATTTTCTTTAATTTTAATTAATAATTCTAAAAAAGCAAGATACATTATTTGTATATTTCTGAGCATAAAAAACACTTTAAAAAACAACTATTTTATTAACAAAAAATAAGGTAAAAACCGTTAATAACTATCGGTTTTATTGTTTTGATATTCGTAAGTTTTTTTGTCCTTTTACTACTATTCACAGTATAAGGTATAATTTTTGACTTATTGAAGTAATTATACTATTTTTAGACGCTTAGGATTTATATAATATGGACGATAATTTTTCACCAAGAGTAAAGGATGTAATTGCTTTTAGCAAAGAAGAAGCATTGCGCTTAGGTCACGAATTTATAGGCACTGAACATTTAATGTTGGGATTGCTTCGCGACGGAAATGGCAAAGCTGTTTCCATATTAAACACCTTAGAGGTGGATTTAAATCACCTTCGTAGAAAGGTGGAAATTTTAAGTCCTGCCAATCCCAATTTAGTAAGTCAGGAAAATGAAAAGAAAAACCTTCATTTAACCCGTCAAGCGGAAAGAGCCTTAAAGACCACTTTTTTAGAAGCAAAACTGTTTCAAAGCACGTCTATAAATACAGCACATTTACTTTTGTGTATTTTAAGAAATGAAAATGACCCGACCACAAAATTATTAAACAAGATGAAAATAGATTATGACGGTGTAAAAGATCAATTTAAATTATTGATTTCAAAAGACGAAGACTATATAGAAGGACCAACATCTGCAGCGTTTCCTAACGATGATGATTTACCCTCAGAACAACCCGGGAAAGAAAATATTTTTTCTGGAAGTCCAGCCAAAGCAAATAAAAAGTCTAAAACTCCTGTTTTGGATAACTTCGGAAGAGATTTAACCACTCTAGCTATCGAAGGAAAATTAGACCCTGTAGTGGGTCGAGAAGCTGAAATACAACGTGTTTCACAGATACTTTCTAGAAGAAAAAAGAACAACCCATTACTTATTGGTGAACCTGGAGTAGGTAAATCTGCTATTGTTGAAGGTTTAGCTTTACGTATTATTCAACGAAAAGTGTCTCGTATATTATTTGACAAACGAGTAGTTACTTTAGATCTGGCGAGCCTTGTAGCTGGAACAAAATACCGTGGTCAGTTTGAAGAACGAATGAAAGCTGTAATGAACGAGCTTGAAAAGAATAATGACATCATTTTGTTTATAGACGAAATCCACACCATTGTTGGTGCGGGTGGTGCGACAGGCTCTCTTGATGCTTCCAATATGTTTAAACCTGCATTAGCAAGAGGTGAACTGCAATGTATTGGCGCGACTACTTTAGATGAATATCGACAATATATTGAGAAAGATGGTGCTTTAGAAAGACGTTTTCAAAAAATAATTGTAGAACCTACTTCGGTGGAGGAATCTATTGAAATACTTCAGAATATAAAAGATAAATACGAAGCGCATCATCACGTAACATATACAGATGAAGCGATTGAAGCTTGTGTAAAATTAACCAACCGTTATATGACGGAACGTTTTTTACCAGACAAAGCAATCGATGCTTTAGATGAAGCGGGGTCTCGTGTACACATTACTAACATTCACGTTCCTGATAAAATTTTAGAAATTGAAGAGCAGTTACATAAGGTACGTGAATTAAAAAATTCGGTAGTTAAAAAACAAAAATATGAAGAGGCTGCCAAATTGCGTGACGACGAAAAAAACCTAGAAAAAGAACTAGCAATTGAACAAGAAACTTGGGAAAAAGAATCGCAATTACATCGCGAAACAGTTTCGGAAGCTAATGTAGCCGAAGTAGTTTCTATGATGACAGGTGTTCCTGTAAATAGAATCGCTCAAGCCGAAAGCTCAAAACTAGCCGAATTACCTAAACTAATCAAAGGAAAAGTAATAGGTCAAGATGAAGCGGTTACTAAAGTTGTGAAGGCAATTCAGCGTAATCGTGCAGGATTAAAAGATCCAAATAAGCCTATCGGTTCATTTATATTTTTAGGTCAAACTGGCGTTGGTAAAACTCAGTTAGCCAAAGTATTAGCTGAAGAACTTTTTGATTCAGACAATGCGTTAATTCGTATTGACATGAGCGAATATATGGAGAAATTTGCCATCTCCCGTTTAGTGGGTGCTCCTCCAGGATATGTAGGTTATGAAGAAGGAGGACAACTTACCGAAAAAGTTAGAAGAAAACCCTACGCTATTATATTATTAGATGAAATTGAAAAAGCACATCCAGACGTATTTAATATGATGCTTCAGGTGTTAGACGACGGATTCTTAACCGATAGTTTAGGAAGAAAAATAGATTTTAGAAATACTATTATTATAATGACTTCTAATATTGGTTCTCGTCAGTTGAAGGACTTCGGACAAGGTGTTGGTTTTGGTACTTCAGCTAAAACTACTCAGGCAGATGCACATTCAAAAAGTGTAATTGAAAATGCTTTAAAGAAAACATTTGCTCCAGAATTTCTTAACAGAATTGATGATGTGATTGTATTCAACTCTTTAGACAGAGATGATATCCACAAAATTATTGATATTGAGTTGTCTAAATTATACAATAGAATTGATGGGCTTGGTTATCATTTAAAACTTTCTACTGCTGCAAAAGATTATATTGCTGATAAAGGATTTGACAAACAATACGGGGCAAGACCTTTAAAAAGGGCTATTCAGAAATATATTGAAGATACTTTAGCGGAAGAAATCATCAACACAAAATTAAAAGAAGGTGATAGTATTTCTATGGATCTTGATAAGAATAAAAATGAACTGACTATTAAAATCATTAAGAAAAAGAAGAAAACCGATTCGTAAAACTCTTCTCTTAAACACATTTAAGAAGCAACATTTTTTTTGTAAATATTAAATGTTGCTTTCTCTTTTAATAAAAACAAAAAAGAAATAAAAAATAGAATTAAAGAAGAAATGTTTCTTACTGAAGAACCTGTGCTTAAATACAAAGAACTCACCAAGCCTATTGCTCCCTATCATACTATTGGTAATGTGTTGCGAATGGATGCAATTAATAACAAATCAGTAAATTAACTTGCTTTACGGAATGCTGAAACAATATTTAAAAACCTAAAATGACACTTTCAAAAATTGAATACTCCGATTTTTGGATTTGTATTCGTTGTAAAAATCCTATTCTTTGGAAAAAAATTTTTTAATGCCACAAGTAATAACTTGTGTTAATTGTAGAGATAACGATAAAGTATTTAAATTTCTTTTCGTAACTTTATAATCTTAAAATTACTAGTTAATAAATGAAAACCTTACTTAAATACGATTTTTGCGAGATAGAAGTTTATAATGATTACATTATTGCTATTATGAATGAAGGAATCTCACTTACTCCAGATAAGAATGATGTTTTATTAGGAATTTCTTCTAAATATTTTAAAAATAAAGATTTTGGATATATTACGCATCGAATCAATTCGTACTCTGTAGATCCTAGAATTTATACCGAAACTTCAAAAATTGAAAATCTAGTATCTTTTGCAGTCGTTTCAAATAATAAATTGGCATTGTCTAATGCTCAAATTGAAAAATTATTTTACAAAAAACCCTTTAAACAATTCATTAATCTTGAAGATGCAATTTCTTGGATTAAAAAACATGTAATTAATTAAAAGAGCATATCACTGTCAATCCCTAAAGTATCTAAGAACGTAATGGTGTTCTCAATATCAGTTGCCAAAATTCGATCGTCTTCAATAATTGAAACATCACTTCTGTAGGATTTAATAAAAGCTTCAATTCCTTCTGAAGATTTTAAAGGTTCTCTAAACGAAAGTGCTTGTGAAGCATTCATTAATTCAATTGCCAAAATACGTTCCAAATTATCTACAATTCGCAAACATTTGGTGGCAGCATTCGCACCCATACTTACGTGATCTTCTTGTCCGTTAGAAGAAACAATAGAATCTACCGAAGCTGGTGAAGCCAATTGTTTATTCTGACTTACAATACTTGCTGCGGTATATTGTGGAATCATAAACCCGCTATTCAATCCCGGATTCTTCACTAAAAACGCTGGTAATTCTCTTAAACCTGAAACAAGTTGATAAGTTCTTCTTTCAGAAATACTTCCTAATTCCGCCATCGCAATTCCTAAATAATCCAATGCCAATGCTAAGGGTTGTCCGTGGAAGTTTCCTCCTGAAATAATTTTATCTTCTCCAATAAATATATTTGGATTATCGGTCACCGAATTTATTTCAGTTTTAAAAGTCTTGGTAACAAACACTACGGTATCTTTTGAAGCTCCGTGTACTTGAGGAATACAACGGAAAGAATACGGATCTTGAACAGGTTTTCCTTTCGCTTGTCCTATTTCACTTCCTTCTAATAATTCCAAAATACGTTCTGCTGTTTTTACTTGGCCTCGGTGAGGTCGCACCAAATGCACCAATGGATCGTAAGGACTCATATTGCAATTAAAAGCATCGATAGAAACTGCCGAAATTAAATCTGATAAATACGATAATTTATGACTTTTTAATAAGCAATACACACCGTAAGCACTCATAAATTGAGTTCCGTTGAGCAATGCCAACCCTTCTTTTGCTTGAAGTTTTACTGATTGCCAGTTATTTTGTTTTAAAATTTCTTTAGCTTCAACAACTTCATTATTATAGTATGCCTTTCCTTTTCCAATTAATGGCAATGCTAAATGTGCCAACGGAGCTAAATCGCCCGAGGCACCTAAAGATCCCAACTCATAAATTACTGGTAAAACATCTTCGTTATAAAAATCGATCAATCTTTGAACTGTTTCTAATTGAACTCCGCTATAACCATAACTCAAGGACTGTATTTTAAGTAATAACATTAACTTAATAATTGGTTTCGGAACCAAATCTCCCGTACCACAAGCGTGTGACATTACAATGTTTTCCTGCAATTGAGTTAAGTCTTCTGATGCAATTTTTACATTATATAAAGATCCAAAACCAGTATTAATACCGTAAATTGGTGTGTTGTTATCTGCTATTTTTGAATCTAAATAACGCTTCGATTTATTTATGTTTAAGGTAGCTTCTTCAGAAAGAGCTAATGATTTGTTTTCTTCAACAATCGATTTAATTATTTGTAAATCGAGTAATTCGGAACTTATATAATGAGTTTTTGACATCTTGAAATATACATTTTTGAGGACACAAAAATACTAATTCCTTGTTAAGATTAATGTTATTTTTTTTGTGGAATAATTATTATGTTACATTAGCAAAAATTAAAAATAATCTAATGAAAAACCTACTATTACTTTTAGTTGTCATCTCTTTATTTTCTTGTCAAGAGGAAGTAAAACCTACGTATGCAGTATTTAACGGAACCGTTGAAAACAACAATGCCAAAGCTGTTAAAATATTTGGAAATGATTTCGATAAAGACCTTACCATATCAGAAAATGGAACCTTTGGAGATACCTTAAAAATACCAAACGACGGTTTTTACGCCTTGCGTGTTGGTCGTGAAAGCTCTCCAATCTATTTAACTAAAGGGGCAATTGTTGGTGTTACTATTAATGTAAAAGAATTTGACGAATCTCTTGTATATACAGGAAACTTATCAAACGAAAATAATTATCTAGCTGCAAAATATTTACTTTCTGAAAAAGGAATGGAAATAGATAAAATGTATTCCTTACCTGAAACTGATTTTCTTGTAGAGGTTAATAAATTAAACGATTCTTATAGCTCACTACTAAACGCTACAGAAGGAGCTTCAGAAGAATTTAAAACAAAAGAATCTAAAGAATTAGAATATGCACATCTTAATAACATTGAAAACTACAAAAATTACCATCGTTATTTTGCAAAAGACAACGAATTTGAAGTTTCAGAAAATTTTTATGATGTATTAAAAGACGTTGACTATTCAGATTTGAAAGCGTATAATTCTTCTAAAGCATACAAATCTTTATTAGAAACTCATTTTCACAGAATGGCAAATGCTGTAAAAGAAAAAGAAGGTATTTCTGAAGCATTGGCTTACTTACAAGTAATTAATGACAATATACCTAACGGAAAAGAAAAGGACGAGTTAATGGTAAATTATTTACGTTATGGTATGAAAGCAGACAACTCTTTAGAAGAAGTATTTACTTTATACAAAACTGCAAATCCTACTTCTAAAAATTTACCGAAATTGACAAAAAGCTACGAGTTATTAAAAACATTAACTCCCGGAAAAGCATCTCCTACTTTTAAATACGAAAACCACAAAGGTGGCGAAACTAGTTTAGCAGACCTAAAAGGAAAAGTAGTTTATGTAGATGTTTGGGCAACTTGGTGCGGACCTTGTAAAAGAGAAATCCCTTTCTTAAAAGAATTGGATAAAGATTACCACGGAAAAAACATTGCCTTTGTAAGTATCTCTATCGATGAAAAGAAAAATTACGAAGCTTGGAGAACAATGGTAACCGAAAAAGAATTAGGTGGTTATCAACTTATAGCTGATAAAGATTGGAAATCTAAATTTGTAGAAGACTACAGAATTAAAGGAATTCCAAGATTTTTACTAATCGATGCAGAAGGAAACATCATCAACGCTGATGCACCAAGACCTTCAAGTCCTGAAATTAGAAAAATGATAGATGGATTGATTTAATCTAGAAAAAAAATGAAAAAGGAAGCTAAAATTTAGCTTCCTTTTTTTATGGAGTATTTTCTGCTGTAGGTTGTTCTAGTTTTTTAAATAATTCCATAAAAGCATTTCCAATATTATCAATAATATCGGAAGCGTTCAACGCTTCAAAACCTAAATAACTGGAAGCGATATCACCAGCATTCCCATGTAAATACACTCCAAAAAGTGTAGCTTCTATTGGATCATAACCTTGTGAAAGCAAACCTGTTATCATTCCTGCTAATACATCACCACTTCCTGCAGTTGCCATTCCTGGGTTTCCATTTTGATTTATGTAAACTTCTGTTCCATTAATTATTAAGGTATTTGCACCTTTTATTAACACGATTACTTTGTTTGCTACCGAAAACTTTTTGGTCAACTCTATTTTATGATAATCGTTTTTCCAATCACCAATCAATCGCTTTAATTCTCCTGGATGTGGTGTTAAAATTGAATTTTTAGGAAATAATTTTAACAAAGATTTATTTTCTGAAATACAGTTTAATGCATCCGCATCAAGCACTAATGGGATTTCTTTGTTTTCATTTAGAAATTTCTTGAATGCAGTTATTGTTTTTTTATCTGTTCCTAATCCAGGTCCAATACCAATAGCTGAAGGAGTAAAATTTAGCTCTATTTGAGTGATTGTGTTTTCTGAAGCATCTGTAATTACCATCGCTTCGGGGATGGAAGTTTGAATAATAGTATATCCACATTTAGGGATCATAGCTGTAACAAGCCCTGCTCCTACTTTTACGGCAGCTTTTGTAGCTAAAGAAATAGCGCCAATTTTACCGTAACTTCCGCCAATTAGTAAAGAGTGTCCAAACTTTCCTTTGTGATCAAATTTATTTCTTGGCTTATAAATATTTTGAACTTCAAATTTACCGATGGTAATCGCTAAAGGTTCTTGTTCATTAATAAAATTATCATCTAAGCCAATATCTAAAACATCAAAAGTTTGAGAATATTTTGCGTTTTCAGGTAAGAATAAAGCTAATTTCGGATTTTGAAAAGTCAAAGTATGATTCGCTTTAAAAACAGCTTCTTCATCTTCAATCGTCTTTTCAGGATACAATCCACTCGGAATATCAATCGCTAATTTAAAAGCTTCTATTTCATTTAAATACTGAATTAATTTTTTTACCCAACCTTCTGGTGATCGGTTCAATCCAATTCCGAAGAGGGCATCTACAATAATATCTTCGTTATTAATTTCAGGAAAATCTTCTTCCGAAGTCATTAAAATCGGCCAATTTTCACTAACTTCTCTTATTAA
Source organism: Flavobacteriaceae bacterium (assembly GCA_021648265.1). GTDB lineage: Bacteria > Bacteroidota > Bacteroidia > Flavobacteriales > Flavobacteriaceae > Marifrigoribacter. The sequence goes on from JAKITD010000029.1 coordinate 19,294, forward strand.
ATTGTAATTACTTAAAAAATCTGAAGAGCGTTTGTCTGTAAAATTTGCAATATAAACTGTGACGTTATAACCGTGTTTTACCAACATTCTGCCTAAAGCCAAACCATCACCGCCATTATTACCAATGCCACAAAAAACATGGATAGGTACTGGAGAGCCTTTTAAATTTGTGTCAAACCAATTAAAACACTGCTCGGCAGCGCGTTCCATTAAGTCAATAGATTTTAACTTTTGAGTTTTTATAGTTACTTTATCTGCTTGGTAAAATTGCTCTGTGGAAAGGACTTTCATTGTTTAAATTTGTTTTTGCAAGTTAATCTCTTATTTTGAAAAAATCAAAATTACAGCAATTACATATTAATAAATATTCGTTAAAAACAACTCTTAAATATATTTTAAACAAAACATTATTTTTATTATTAATATCTTTGCATCTTAATTATCCGAAGCTTTATGCAAAGGATAAAAACATTAAAACTGAAGTATAATTTAATAGATTTTACAGTTAAGCTGTTACAAAATTATGACAAAAAATATCGCACTTTCACACATACACGAAGCTCTAGGAGCAAAAATGGTTCCTTTTGCTGGTTATAATATGCCTGTTTCGTATGAAGGCGTAAATACAGAACACGAAACGGTTCGTAAATCGGTAGGTGTTTTTGATGTTTCACATATGGGCGAATTTTTAATTACGGGTCCTAATGCTTTAGATTTAATTCAAAAAGTAACGAGTAACGATGCTTCTAAGATTGTTGATAATCAAGCTCAATACAGTTGTTTTCCGAATACTACTGGCGGGATTGTAGATGATTTAATTGTATATCGATTCAATCAAGAAAAATGGTTGATGGTCGTAAATGCTTCCAATATTGAAAAAGATTGGAATTGGATTAGCAGTCAGAATTCTATGAATGCTGAAATGCGTAATCTTTCTGAAGATTATTCATTACTTGCTATTCAAGGTCCTAAAGCTGTAGAGGCTATGCAATCATTAACATCAGTAGATTTATCTGAAATAAAATTTTATCATTTTAATGTAGCAGATTTTGCAGGAATTGAAAACGTAATCATCAGCGCAACCGGTTATACTGGAAGTGGTGGTTTCGAGATTTATTGTAAAAACAGTGAAGTAGAACAAGTTTGGAACAAGGTTTTTGAAGCTGGTGAAGCTTTCGGAGTAAAACCAATCGGGTTAGCAGCAAGAGACACCTTGCGTTTAGAAATGGGTTATTGTTTGTACGGAAATGACATTAACGACACAACATCACCTATTGAAGCAGGATTGGGTTGGATTACCAAATTCACAAAAAAATTCACCAACTCGGAAGCTTTAAAACAACAAAAAGAAGAAGGAACTTCTAGACGTTTAATTGCATTTGAATTAAATGAAAGAGGAATTCCACGTCACGATTACGAAATAGTAGATGCCAACGGAAACAATATAGGTATCGTTACCAGTGGGACAATGTCACCATCATTAGGAATAGGGATAGGAATGGGTTATGTAACCACCGAACATAAAAAAATAGGCGCTGAAATTTATATCCAAATCCGTAAAAAAGCGATTCCTGCAACCATTGTAAAATTACCTTTCTATAAAGGGTAATAGTTGTCATTCAGAGGGAGGAACGACCGAAGAATCTCTTAGACAACAACATTATTCACTTACCTAATAACTCAACTTTGGATTGCAAGAGTAAGCATAATTAAACCCTGTTAGAGTTTTAAACACCTTCAGGTTTAAAAAAAAACATAAACTTGAATAACAAGATACTTATATTAGGTGCTAGCGGATTTATAGGAAATACTATTTACAAAGACCTTCTGCCCTATTTTGATGTTTACGGAACATACGCAACACCAACGCCAGAGTTAGAAAACAACCATATAATGTTTTCTTTTAATGCTGAAAAAGATACTATTTCTAACATACTAAATCAGGTACAACCCAATATTATAATTTCAAGCCTTCGAGGAAGTTTTGAAGCACAATACAAAGTACATCAAGAGATCAACGATTATGTTTTAGCAGCAATTAACTGCAAGATTATTTACTTATCAACCGTAAATGTTTTTGATGCCAATGGAGAATTTCCTTCTTATGAAAATGATGATTTATTAGCTGAAAGCGATTACGGAAAACTTAAAATTTCTGTTGAAAAAATAATCCGAAACCTTCCGAAGTCAAAATACGCTATCATTAGACTACCAATGGTTTTGGGTGTAAATTCACCTCGAATCATTCAGTTAAAAGAGGCCTCTAAAAATCATACTGAATTTGAAGTGTATCCCAATCTAATTATCAGTGTTATTACAGCCGATAAAATTGCTCAGCAACTACATTATATCATCAATAAAAATTTAGAAGGAATCTTTCATTTAGCAAGTAATGATGTAATGCATCATTTTGATATTATTGAAGAAATTTCAAATAAATTAGGGCTTAAAAATGTGATTTATAAGCAAATTTTTACTTCAAATAAAGATCGATATTTAGCCATCCTTCCTAAATATAATAAACTTCCTAAAAATTATCAAATAACTATTTCAGAAGTTATTGAAGATTGTACTTTAAAGGAAGAAATAGATTCTTTAAAATAAAATTGAATTGTAACTTCTCTTTGCGGTTTCCTACAATTTTCTATTTTTGTAAAACATAAAATAAATTTACTATGGGAAGAGCTTTTGAATTCAGAAAGGCAAGAAAAATGAAACGATGGTCTGCAATGTCTAAAGCGTTTACACGTATTGGAAAAGACATTGTAATGGCAGTAAAAGAAGGAGGACCAAATCCCGATTCAAACTCTCGTTTACGTGCGGTGATTCAAAATGCGAAATCGGTAAATATGCCCAAAGACAATGTGGAACGGGCCATTAAAAAGGCTTCAGAAAAAGGCCTAGGTGATTTTAAAGAAGTGCTTTTTGAAGGGTATGCACCCCACGGAATTGCCATACTTGTAGAAACTGCCACCGATAACAATACCCGTACTGTTGCCAATGTTCGTGCGTGTTTTAGTAAATGTGACGGAAATATGGGAACTTCAGGCTCCGTAATTTTTATGTTTGACCATACCTGTAATTTCAGAATAAATCCAACAGAAGTAGATTTAGAAGAACTGGAATTAGAATTAATCGACTATGGTGTTGATGAAGTTTTTGAAGACGAAGACGGAATTTTAATCTACGCTCCTTTTGAAAGTTTTGGAAATATTCAAAAAGCATTGGAAGAAAAAGGATTTGAAATTTTATCTTCTGGATTTGAACGAATCCCTCAAGTAACTAAAAAACTAAGTCCAGAACAACAAGAAGATGTTGATAAGCTTTTAGAAAAGTTGGATGATGATGACGATGTACAGAATGTATATCATACGATGGACGAGAGTGAGTAGCTAAGGATTATTATAATTTGTTAGACACAAATTTTCACTAATTATAAAACACAATGATTCACAGATAAAAAATTCGTGTCAATTCGTGAAATTAGTGTCTTCTTCTTAAGAATACTCCACAACCTTACCCTCTACTCCTTTATAAAAACCTTTTAAAAAATCGCTATCAGATTTTATATCTCCCGTAGTGTAAAACGGATCTCCTATCGTTACTGTTTTAGTTTTATAATTAAAAGAAACTGGCATAATGGGCACTTTAGCTAAATGAGCGATATAGTAATATCCGGTTTTCCAGTCTTTTACTTTTTTACGAGTTCCTTCTGGTGCCATGGCTAGTCTAAATTCTTCCTTTGTTTTGAAGATATCTGCGATTGCTTCTACTTTGTTTTGTCCTGATGTTCTATCTAGAGCAGCGCCACCCATCCATCTAAAATAGTAGCCAAATGGCCAAATAAACAATTCTTTTTTGCCCACAAAATTCACCATTACACCTAATGTTTTTCGAGTAAAAATAGCTACATAGAAATCGTGCCAGCTTGTGTGAGGCACCACAATCATCACTACTTTTTTGATTTCTTTTTCTTTAAAATCACCATCGATTTTCCAACCCATTAATTTGGTGAATATATATTTGTAAAGTTTCATAGGTAAGTTAAGAGTTTACAATATTTAAAATGCCTAAAATTATTAGCAACTTTAGGCACTTTTAACTTTAATATACTTTAAGTATTCAAATTACATTTTAGAATACATCGTTCTTAATTTTTCACGAGTCATAATGGTTTTCCAATCTTTTCCTAAAGCATTTTCCCAAAGTGGTTCAAGGCTTAAAGCAACATTAATCATCGTTTCCATCTGTTCATCTGTAAGGTTTGCACATATCCCTGTAGGAATAGTTACTTGATGTTTAGCAACCATTTGTTTAAAAATTGCGACTCCTTCTGGGTAGTAATCTTGTAAATGATTAAAAACAATACAGTTTCCGATGCCGTGTTTGGTTCCTAAAACGAATCCTAAACCGTAGCTCATCGCGTGTGCTACACCTACTTGTGAATAAGCAATACTCATTCCTCCGTGCCAAGAAGCCATCATTAATTTACCTTGCTTTTCAGCTTCGGTATAATCGTTATCTTCTAAATATACTTCCAAACATAGATCATAAGCCTTCTCGCCATAACTCTGACTAAAATCATTTAAAAAAGTTCCTTCCAACGATTCCACACAATGTATAAAACAATCCATTCCGGTATAAAACCACTGATTTTTCGGAACACCATCCAATAACAACGGATCTAAAATCACTTGATCAAAAGTAGTATAATCACTATTAATCCCCAATTTACGAACAGGTCCTGAAAGCACACATGTTCTAGAAACTTCAGCTCCTGTACCTGAAATAGTAGGAATACCAACGTGATAAATAGATTTGGTTTTAATTAAATCCCAGCCTTGATAATCGGCTGCACCACCTTTATTAGTCAACATTAAAGAAACTGCTTTTGCTAGATCCATTGTAGATCCACCACCAATTCCAATAATTCCAGAAGGTAATTTATCAAACTCTTTTAATATATCTGAAACAATCGCATCTACTTGAGAAGTTTTAGGTTCTTCCTCTGCTGAAACAAATAGTATTTTATCATTCTCATTTAAAACAATACGTTCTACAATAGTCCCATGATTTTCGAAAGCATCGTCCACCAAATAAATAAAAGGTGCTCCTTCTTCTCTTTGAAGTTCTAAAATACTTGGTAATTGATTAAAACTTCCTTTTCCGAAAACCACTCTTGGTACCATCGGGAAATTTCTATATTCGTTATTTACAGACATTGTTATTATTTATTTTTATTGTTATTTATTTCAAACTTGGTGTTAACCGTTCATTGAGCGGAGCCGAAATGAAATTATATTATTACTACTATTTTTTATTTTTTAACCACAAAGTTCACTAAGATTTTACACAAAGGATACAAAGTTGAAATTCTAACTCCTCACTCATAACTCATCACTCCTCACTATTCTTTATCACTTTATTCGCTTTCAACAAATCCTCTGGAGTATCTATCTCAATAGCGTTTTCGGTTGTTGAAATTGCTAACTTTATATTTTTACCATATTCTAAATATCGGATACATTCAATTTTTTCGGAAGCTTCCAAGTTTCTCATAGGCCATTTATAAAAGTCCATTAGGGCTTGTTTCCGGAAAGCATAAATTCCTTTATGTTTATAATACTCCATCGAAATGGATCGATCACGTGGATACGGAATTGGCGAACGAGAAAAGTACAAAGCATAATTATTCTGATCTACAATTACCTTTACAAAATTAGGATCGTTTACTTCGTTCCAATCCGTCATTCGAGTCATTAAGGAAGCTAAATCTATATTTGCTGCATCTTCTCCATTAAACAAATCGAGTACTTTTTCTAAATCGTCTTTGGTAGTAAAAGGTTCATCTCCTTGCACGTTTACAACAATATCAACGTCCATATTTTCAATAGCTTCGGCAATACGATCGCTTCCGCATTCGTGCTGTTTAATGCTCATGATTGCTTTTCCGCCGTGAGATTCTATTTCATTAAAAATAATTATGTTGTCGGTTACCACATACACTTCATCAAACAATTTAGTGGCTTTGGCAGATTCGTAGGTTCGAACAATCACCGATTTACCTCCTAAATCTTGCATTAGTTTTCCTGGAAATCTCGTGGCAGCATATCGTGCCGGAATCATTGCTATTATTTTCATATTCATCCCCTGCATTTCGACTACGCTCAATATGAACTCCAGCAGGTTTTTTTTATTTAAACATTAATTTATTAATCTTCAAAAATAAGGAAGATTCTACAATTAATTAGACTCTTCAAAAAAATCATCTTTAAAACCAATTAAATACAATTTTTCTTTGGCTCTTGTAATTGCTGTATATAACCAACGTAAGTAATCTTTATCGACTCCGTTTGGCAAATAAGGCTGTTCTACAAAAACGGTATTCCATTGCCCTCCTTGCGATTTATGACAAGTAATCGCATAAGAAAACTTAACCTGAAGTGAATTAAAATACACATTCTTCTTTACGGATAGAAATTTTTTATATTTAGAAGTTTCGTGCTCATAATCCTTCATAACCTCTTGGTACAACTTATTAGATTGTTCATAAGTTAAGGAAGGTGTTTCTGAAGAAAGCGTATCTAAAAGCAATACCGTTTCAAAAGGCTTCATATTTGGATAATCGATCATCCTTATGTTTACCGTTGCAAATCGGAAGCCATATAATTCCTTTATACTGAAGATTTCTAAGATTTCAATAATATCGCCATTAGCTATAAAACCTGCTTCACTATTAGTTTCAACCCAGAAATAATTGTTTTTTACCACCATTAAATAATCACCAGCGGCAAGTTCACTTTCTTGGTACAAAATTTTAGTCCTTATATTTTGATTGTATAAATTGGCTCTTTTATTGGAACGAACTATAAAAACCGTTTCTTCATTTCCGAGGTTTGAATAACAATCCTCTAAAGCATCCATTAATTCTTGTCCGTCAATTGGTCTAATGACTTCAGGAAAATTTTCTTCTTGTAATTTAAACGTATCATAGAAACCTTCCTCTAACTGTTTTCTTATTAGTGTTGCATTGAATAGAATCCCGCTGTCTCCTTTCTGTCGAACCACTTCATTTAATTCAATCGAAACCACTTCCTTATTATAATAATTTTCTAAAATATGTTTTTCTAAAGCTGGACTCACATCCAATTTAACAGGAGGAAGCTGAGCAGTGTCTCCAATTAATAATAATTTACATTGATGACCGCTATATATATATTGAATTAAATCGTCTAAAAGAGAACCGTTTTCAAAAAGTTTTGCATCTTGATTAATATCTGGAATCATAGAAGCCTCATCCACTATAAAAATAGTATTTCGATGTTTGTTTTTTTGAAGTGTAAATGACACTCCTCCTCCTTTTTGGGACTTTGGATAGTATATTTTCTTATGAATTGTAAAAGCTTCCTTTTTTGAATAATTGCTAATTACTTTGGCAGCTCGACCCGTAGGAGCCAGTAAAACAACGGATTGCTTAATTTTTTCAATGTTTTTTACTAAAGTTCCTACAATAGTCGTTTTTCCAGTTCCAGCATATCCTTTTAATAAAAATACTTCATTTTCATTTTTATTCAACATAAAATCTGCTAATAAGCGTAAGGCTCTATCTTGCTTATTTGTAGGGTTATGAGGAAAATTTTTTACTAAATTTAAGTAGAATTTTGGTGTTTCCATTAACAATTATTACTTTAAGGGTTTAAAGATAGTTATGTTTTTTTTCAGAAATTACTTTTACGATTAAAAAAAAATTGTAGATTTGCGTTAAACCATGTTATTAGTAAAAATAATCCTCATTTATAAATTATGATTTTAAATATAGTACTAGGAACGTTAATTTGCGTTGGGTTAGCAGTTTTATTGGATAAGTTTGTTCCCTTAAAATTAAACCCTGTTATTTCAATTTTACTTTGGGTAGTTATCTTATTTCTTGGATATAGCCTTTACAAATCTGTAATTGGCCCCGTTGAATTTAACAAAACAAAGATTGCAAGATATCAAAAAGTTATTGAAAACTTAAAAGATATAAGAATTGCTGAGTTGGCTCATCAAGAAATTACTGGAAACTTTACGGGTAGTTTTGACAACTTGGTACAATTTATCGATACTGCAAAATTTGCTATTATTGAAAGACGTGATACCAGTTATGCTGATGTAGAAAAAAACAAAGCTTATGGCGTTGAAGGGTATTATCTAGAAGCAATAATTATCGATACTTTAGGATTTGCCTCAGTAAAAGATTCTCTTTTCGGAAATTCTGATCGTTATAAAACGATGATGAACATTCCTTTAGAAAATGTTAATGGAGCTAAATTTGACTTAAAAGCTGGAAAATTTGAGAAAAATGACGTTTCTTATTCTGTATTTGAAGCAAGTGTTCCAAAAAGTTTAATTTTAAACGATCAAGATAAAGATTTATTAAAACAAGAGGAACAATTAGTTTCGGTTGATGGTATTAACGGCCCAACTGTTAAAGTTGGAGCAATGGATGATATTGACACAAGTGGTAACTGGCCAAAATTGTATGACTCTCCAAGACAATAACATAAATAATATTTCAAATAAAAAACTGTCCGTGCAATTATCATTGTACGGGCTTTCTTTTTTAATTACAGATTCTACGAATAAAGAAAACCTTTTTTTCTCTGAAACAGAATTTGAATATACCTCTTCACCAGAAGAATTGCTTTTACATTTACAAAAGGCTTTTTTAGAACAAATAGAACTTCAAAGTACTTTTAATGAAGTGTCCTTAATCTATACGACGAACCTTTATAATAATGTACCAAAAAAATTATTTGACGAAACCAAGGCTAGTGAATACCTTAAATTTAATTCTAAAATTCTAGCAAACGACTTTGTAGCTTACGATGTTATTGAAGAATTTGATATTTGCACCGTTTATATTCCGTTTATTAATATTAATAATTATTTGTTCGATCGTTTTGGGCATTTTAATTATTTTCATTCCACAACTATTTTATTAAAACATCTGTTAAATAAAGAAAAACATTTTTCGTTGCCTAAAGTTTATATCAATATTCATAAAAATTCATTCGATTTTATCGCTATTAAAAATGGAAGCTTATTAATTTGTAACACCTACGAATACAAGACATCCGAAGATTTTATTTACTATATATTATTTTGTTTGGAACAACTAAAACTAAATCCAGACCGTGTGGATGTTTATCTTTCTGGAGCTATTACGGAAGAAGATTCTAACCATACTATTCTTTATAATTATATTCGAAATATATCTTTTTATACTATTAAAGAAAGGAAAATCAACACTCCTAATAACAAGGTTTCTGACCATCAACAACTAATTTTAAAACTTTTAAATTGCGAATAATTTCAGGAAAATACAAAGGAAAACGACTAATGGCTCCAAAGAAATTGCCCGTTCGTCCAACAACCGATTTTGCAAAAGAAGCATTATTTAATATTCTAACCCATAAAATTGATTTTGATGAAGTATCCTTATTAGATCTTTTTTCAGGAACTGGGAATATAAGCTTTGAATTTGCATCCAGAGGAACTCAAGAAATAACTGCTGTTGATGCTCATTATGGTTGTGTAAAGTATATTAATCAGATTTCTGACGAATTGGATTTTTCAATTAAAACAGTCAAGTCTGATGTTTTTAAATACTTAAAAACAACTCCCTTTACTTTCGATATTATTTTTGCGGATCCTCCATATAATCTTGACAAATCGGATTTTGAAACTATTGTCAGCAAAACTTTTGAACGTAATTTATTAAATAATGAAGGTTTCTTAATTATTGAACATTCTAAACATACTGATCTTTCCAAAGTTTCTCATTTTGTAGATGCAAGACGCTATGGTGGTTCTGTGTTTAGTTTTTTTGAGTGATTTTTCACCTGCTAAATTTTCAAACAACTTATCAAAGCAACTTAACCATTAAAGGTGAAATTGAAAAAAAACATACTAAATTAACTCAAATAAAAGCGGGAGTTTATATGGAGTACAATTAATTTTCACTTGAATTCTCATTTTTTTAGGCTACCTTTACAACAATGCATATCAGTCAATATCGACAAGCTAAACTACTGATATACTTGCGTTAGGTGCAAACGTGACAGACATTTGTGATGAAAAAGAGTTCTGAATAAATAGAAAATCACGGCAGTTTTTTTCGTAGAATTTAATATCTTCGTAGATTAAAGAAAAACAGATGAAAAAACCAAATATAATAGAAAATTTAGGCTTTGAAAGAGCCACTTCTATTAATTTGGATTCATCAAGTTTATCCGAAAGTCAATTATTAACTATTGAGAAAGTACAAGGTTTTGATATTGATTCAATTTATTTTTGTACGGACAATCTAAACAATAGTCATCCAGCGGTTTTTTTGAAAAAAGTTACATCTTTTGATACTGAGACATTAAAAGCCATTTCAAACACTCACAAAAAAATATGGAACTATAAAAAAGTAGTTTTTCTATATGTTTATTCTGATACTGAAATTCGCATTTATAATTGTGCCGAAAAGCCTCTCATTATTTCAAGTGAAAAATTCAACTATCAAAAAGAATTAAAAAAACTTGAAATAAAATCCTATAAATTATCTGATAAAGAAAAGTTAGAAGAATTAAACAATCTATTCTCTTCCATTGCAATTGATACAGGAATTATTTGGACAATTGAAGAGGCTGAATTAATTAGAAAAAAAATAAATTTACAAAGGAGAGTTGATAAATACCTTGTAGAAAGTTTAATTAGAACTGCAAAACAACTTCAAAATGAAGGTTTAGAAATTGATTTTATTCATAAAATCATAATGCGTTCATTGTTTTTGCTTTATCTTGAAGATAGAGGAGCAACAAAAGATTTATATTCCGAAATAAGAAGAGGAGCAAAATCGTATTTTGATATTTTAGACAATGTTGAAGATACTTACGCTTTGTTTGAGAAATTAGAAGACTATTTTAATGGTAATGTTTTTACTTTAGGAAAAGGAGAAACAATAACAGTAAAGCAACTTCAATTAATAAAGAATTGCTTTATTAATGGAAATGATAATACTGCTCAAACTCAACTTTTTAATGATAGGCTTTTTGATTTTAAAATAATTCAGATTGAATTGTTAAGTGAAATATATGAAAATTTTCTTTCAAAAATAAATCCTGATAAAAAAAAGAAAACAGGAACGCATTACACTCCACCTTCTTTAGTAGAACTAATCCTAAATGAAAAATTACCCATAAACAATAAAGAAACTGCGTATAATGTAAAAACATTGGATCCCTCTTGTGGCTCAGGAATTTTTTTAGTAGAAAGTTTTAAACGCTTAGTAAAGCGTTATGAGAATAATCATAAAATCGAAAAACTTACAGATTTTAAAATTCTGTCAAAACTTTTAACAAGTAATATATTTGGAATTGAAATAGATCCACAATCAATTAAAGTAACTGCTTTTAGTTTGTACTTAGCATTAATTGATGAATTAAACCCTAAAACATTTTGGCAAAATAAAAACTATAGACTTCCTTATTTAATTAATGACCTTGAAGATGATTTATTGAAAAATAAACAAGGAAAAAACCTATATCGTAGAGACACCATAGAAACAAATAGTAAAATTGAAAGTATTGAATTTGATTTAGTTGTAGGGAATCCACCTTTTGGCACTAAAGACTTACTTCCATCAATTAGAGATTATAGCGATAAATATGGCTTTGCTAAAGAAATGGTTTTGCCGTTTCTACATAAAGCAGCTCAATTTTCTAAAAAGGGAGAGATTGTTCTTATTTTTAATACAAAAGTTTTAACAAATACAGGCGGGACATATCAAAAGTTTAGAAAATGGCTTTTTAATGATTGCTATGTAGAAAAAATATATAATTTTTCTATTTTACGAAAAGTACCAAAAGGTTTTGGTGGTCAATTATTTGGTTCTGCAACAGGACCAATAAGTATTGTTTTCTACAAAAAAGAAAAGCCAAAAAACCCTTCTAAAACAATTTTATATTACGCACCTAAAACATTTATTAAATCTAATGTAATCGAAGGTGTTAGTATTGATAGTACAGATGTTAAATATCTGCCGATAGAAGAATGTCAAAAGCCAGATACAAAAATTTGGAAAGTTGCAATGTGGGGCGGAATGAATGACTGGAATTTGATTAATAAAATAGGTGATAAATTTGAATCCAATATTTATAATTACCTGAAAATAAACCAAAATAATTTCTCTTTTGGTTCAGGTTTACATTCGCCTTCAAAAAAACAAATTTTAAATAATAAAATATTTACACCAAAAAAGGTTATAAATCTAAGGAAAGTAAAAAGATACTATACAAACGAGAATAGTATTGAGAATACTAATAAAACTTTTCGCTTAATTGATGATACTATTTTTAAACCGCCTTTTATTTTAATAAAAGAAGGACAAAAAAATAAAGAATACTGTGTTAGTTTTATTGACTACAATTCATTTCATACAGGATATAGTATCTCACCTAAAAATGAAGACAATATAGTCTATATTAAATTATGGTGTGCTTTAATAAATTCAAGATTTGCTAAATATTTTTTATCTCTAACATCTTCTTCTTGGGGTATTGAAAGAGAAAGAGTTCAAGCAAATGAAACTTTAACACTTCCTTCATTAAATAATATTGATAAATCTAATTTAAAAGAATTTGAATTGCTCTTCAACGAATTAATTGTTTCTCATAAAAATGATTTAGCAATAGATACTTTTGAATTGGAAAATAAAATAGATTCATATTTATTAAAAAATATATTAAAATTAACAAAAAATGAAATAAATAGTATCAATGATATTATAGATTACTCTCTTGATTTACTTGAAAATAAACACAAATCAAAAGCACTATTCCCTGTGTTAGAATTAGGAGTAATAAATTATGTAAACTTACTATCTGAAAGATTAAATCACTTCCTTGAAAACCAAAATTTATTCGCAAACGCTACAATATTTAATTTAAGCAGATTTTCACCCTTAATGATGATTAAAATTTCCTTTAGTAACACAAAAGAAGAAATAAAAAAACCAAAAGAAAGTATTGAATCTGAGTTAAAAAAAATAGACGAAAAACTATGGGAAGAAAAAGCAACAAATATTTATTTCAGAAAAAAATTAAACTACAAAATAGATAACGACATATATATTATTCGCCCAAATCAAAGAAGATTTTGGTCACAATCAATGGCTTTAGAAGATGCTTCTGAGCTAATTCTTGAAATTTTAAATGAAGTTTAAGAATGAGGTTGAATAAAGATATAGTTTTAATATTTAGAAAAGGTTTTGAAGATAATTGCTATCAGTTATTGATAGATGCTTACAATAAAATTATTTCTGACAAAATAAATGTTTCAATATTAGATGAAGATGATATCTCTGCATTATTGAATAATAATATAGAGTTGAATCCTAAATCTATAGAATGGAAAATAGATTCTAAAACAGAATACTACATTTTCAAGGATAATTTAGTTATCAAAAAAGGTTTTGCAAAAAAACAATCAAGAATAGATTTTGTGTTTTCAGTATTTACATTGGAGAGTAAGTTTAAATACTTTATTGAAGCAAAAAAATTAAAAGAAAAAAATGATTCAGGACTTAAACGCAGATACATTAATACAGGGATTGACAATTTTGTCACTAAAAAATACGAAAATGGGAGTTTAGTTGGTTATTTGGTGGAAGGTGATTTAAACAATACTGTCCAAGGAATTAATGAATTGCTAAAAAAAGACAATCGAAATTCGGAGTGTTTAGCAGGAAAAAAATTACATAATCATAAATATTATTACGAATCTGAACATAAAGAAATAGGAATACTCAAACATCTAATATTTAATTTCTCGAAGAATTAAAGTAAGAAAGCCTATACCTAATCGAGTAGGCGGCTGACGACCAAGTCGCCAGTACGCCTCTCACACCACTAAGCGTACGATTCTCGTACTTAGCGGTTCATAACAAAAGATAATTTTAATTGTTGGTGTTTTGACCCCTATATAAAACAAGAGTAATCTTTTAAATCCCCATATATAATATTAGATTCAAAACATAACAGGTATAAATTTTTAAAAAGATTCCTGTTTTACTTCTACAAGCTCAGTAGTTTATTCCGCTATAAATTTTCGAGAGAGATTTGATTTATTGTATTATACTGAAATAGGTTGACCTTTTTTTTCAAGGTTTTGTTTTAAATTTCATCGAAAAGTTATTTCCGAATTTTTTTTATGGCTTTTAAATGAGCCAAAAAAATCAGAATAACTTTTCTGGGTTTTGTTTTTTTACGACTACTGCAATATACTAAAATAATAGTTTTTTTATTTTAGATTTATCCCTTTTATACGATTTATATTCAACCGTTGGGTTTAGATGTACTTCG